>DATKDQ010000235.1:0-6670 GCA_035544635.1 Thermoanaerobaculia bacterium | reverse complement strand
CGGTGTAGGCGAGCTCAGCGGCGCCGTCCGGCCGCCATGACGCGGTGAGCCACCCAGCCGAGCGTCGCGAAGGTCGCCACCAGTGAGGCCACCAGCCAGAAGCGCCAGCCTTCGGTGAACGCCACCCAGCCGAAGTAGGCGAAACCGAACGCGACGCATACCGCCATCGAGACCGCCTGGCTCGCCTTCATGGCCGGCTGCGGGCCGGCTCCGGGTGCGCCCGGATCCGGCGCAACCGCGTCGGCCGCTCCGGCCGAAGCCTCCGCGCCGAAGCCCTCCGTCCTCGGCTGCCGTGGATCGAGCTCGGGAGCTGTCACCGCGCCACCCTCTGAGCCTCCACCCGCTGCTCCTCGAGCGGCTCGAGGCGGAGCAGGACCTGCCGGAAGGCGACCTGCTCGCCGGGCTCCACCAGCACGTCGCCCACTCTCGCCGCGCGCGGGGCCACCACCCGGTGCTCGAGCTTCATCGCACGCAGCACGACCAGGCAGGCTCCCGCTTCGACGCGATCGCCCGGCTCGACCGGCACCGCGACCACCTGCGCCGCCATCGGCGCCCGCAGCTCTCCGTCGTTGCCGGCCGCCCCGGCCGCGACCGCTCGCGTGGCCACCGCCTCGTAGCGCGCCGCCGAGCGCCCGGCCTCGATCCAGACCGCGTCGCCCTCGCGCGCGAAGAAGGTTGTGCGGCGCACGCCGTCGTGTCGGTAGGTGATCTCTCCGTCGCCGATCGCGACCAGCTCGACCTGGTGCGCGACTCCGGCCACGTCGAGCCGAAGAGCGCCGGGCACCCGCACTCCCCGGATCTCGACGGCACGGCCGCCCCCGTCGAGAGTGATCGCCCACGGCAGGGCCGCACCCGGCCCCGCATCGTTCAGCGCCCGTCTCGCGGCGCCGGACAAGACCAGCGCTGCGAGCGCCGGCACGATGTCCGGCGGGTCGGATCGACCCGCGTGATCCCCCCACCAGCGTTCCACGAAGTCCGTCGTCACCTCTCCGGCGGCGAACACCTCGGTTTCGAGCAGATCCAGGAGAAACGCCTTGTTGGTCACGATGCCCAGCGCTCGGGTGCGCTCGATCGCGCGCAGCAGCCGGCGGCGAGCCTCCTCACGATCGCGGCCGCAGCTCACGATCTTCGCGAGCAGAGGATCGTAGTCCGGCGACACGCGGGTACCCGAGCGCAGTGCATGATCGATCCGCACCCCTTCCCCGACGCCGGGCTGCCACCTCGCGAGCGTGCCGCTCTGCGGCAGGAACCCCTGGTCTGGATCCTCGGCGTAGAGGCGCGCCTCGATCGCGTGACCGCGGAGCGCGACGTCGTCCTGGCGCAGCGCCAGCGGCTCGCCGGCGGCGACGCCGAGCTGCAGCTCGACCAGGTCGAGGCCGGTCACCAGCTCGGTGACGGGGTGCTCGACCTGGAGCCGCGGGTTCATCTCGAGGAAATGGAAGGACCCGTCGGCCGCGACCAGGTACTCGAGGGTGCCCGCGCCGACGTAGCCGGCCTTCCCGGCCGCCTCGACCGACCGCCGTCCGATCGCGGCGCTCGTCTCGCTGTCGAGCGCCGGCGACGGGCTCTCCTCGACGATCTTCTGGTGCCGCCGCTGCGCCGAGCAGTCGCGCTCGCCGAGATGCACGCCGTGCCCGTGCGTGTCGAACAGGACCTGGATCTCGACGTGGCGCACGCCGTCGAGTGCTCGCTCCACCAGCAGCTCGCCCGATCCGAACGCCGCCTCGGCCTCGCGCCGCGACTCGCGAAGCGCCGCGGCGAGGTCCGAGGCGCGCTCCACGCGGCGCATCCCGCGCCCGCCGCCGCCCGCCGCCGCCTTGACCAGCACCGGCATGCCGAGCTCCCGCGCCGCCGCGGCGAGCTCCCGATCGGAGCGGCCGGCGGCGGCCACTCCCGGCACGCACCGGACCCCGGCCGCCTCCATCGCGCGTTTGGCGGAGGCCTTGTCGCCCATCCGGCGCAGCACCGCGGACGGCGGCCCGATCCAGACCAGGCCGGCGGCCACGCACGCCTCCGCGAACGCCGCGCTCTCCGCCAGGAAGCCGTAGCCGGGATGGACGGCATCGGCGGCGGTCCGCCGCGCCGCATCGATCAGCCGCCCGATCGAGAGATAGGACGAAACCGCGGCGGCGGGACCGATCGCTACCGCCTCGTCGAAGGCGTCGAGATAGGGGGCATCGGCGTCCGCGGCGCTGTAGACGCCCACGGTGCGATACCCCATCGCCCGCGCCGTGCGGGCGATGCGGGCGGCGATCTCCCCCCGGTTCGCGATCAGCAGCGTGTCGAAGCCAGACAACTCGATCTCACACCGGCGGAGGAAACGTTCAGCATTTCCCGAGCTACCCCTCGTCGGGAAGCGTCCCGTCGATCTTGCACAGGATCCGGAGCATGACCTCATCGGCGCCGGCGCCGATCGAGAACAGCCTGCCGTCGCGGTAGAGGCGGGCCGGGCGCGACTCCCACATGTAGCCCTGCCCACCCCAGTACTGGAGGCAGGAGTCCGCCACCTCGCGCAGCAGCCGGCCCACCTTGAGCTTGGCCATCGAGGCGAGCCGCGTCACCTCGCGCCCGGAGACGTAGAGCTCGGTGGCGCGATAGATGAGCGCGCGCAGCGCTTCGATCTCGGTCTTCAGCTCCGCCATCCGGTAGTGGACCACCTGGTTGTCGAGAATCGAGCGCCCGAACGCCTGGCGCTGACGGGTGTACTCCTCGGTCTCCGCGATGCACTCCTCCATCGGCAGCAGCGAGCTCGACGCCGAGAACAGCCGCTCCTCCTGGAACTGCTGCATCTGGTAGACGAAGCCCTCTCCTTCGTCCCCGATGCGGTAGCGCTGCGGCACGCGGACGTCGTCGAAGAAGACCTGCGCCGTATCGGACGCCCACATGCCCAGCTTGTGGAGCTTGGTGGTGCGGTCGACTCCCTTCTCGCCGAGCGGCACGACGATGAGCGACTTGTTGCGGTGGGCGGCGCCCTCGCCGGTGTTCGCGAGGCAGCACATCCAGTCGGCCTGGGTGCCGTTGGTGATCCACATCTTCTCGCCGCGGATCACGTAGTCGTCGCCGTCCTTACGCGCGAAGGTCTTGATCGACGCGACGTCCGAGCCCGCGCCCGCCTCGCTCACCCCGATGCAGCCCACCAGGTCACCCGCGATGGAGGGAGCCAGGAACTCCCGGCGCAGCTCGTCCGAGCCGTGGCGAGCCAGTGCCGGCGTGCACATGTCGGTCTGCACGCCGATCGCCATCGGGATCGCGCCGCAGGCGATGTGCCCCAGCTCCTCCCCCATCGCGATGCCGTACGAGTGGTCCAGGCCGGCGCCCCCGAACTCCTCGGGCTTGGTGATCCCCAGAAAGCCGCCGGCGCCGAGCTTCTTGAACACCTCGTGAGCCGGGAAGAACTGCGCCTCCTCCCACTCCTCGACATGAGGGTTGATCTCGTCGTCGATCAGCTTGCGCAGCGACTCGCGGATCAGCTTGTGCTCTTCGGTGAACTGCATCCTTCCACCCTCTTTCCCGGCCACCGCCCCAGCTCCTAGGGTATCCCGGGAAAAGCGCCCTCACCCTCGACCGGGCCGCCTCAGAACCTGGCGACGCCGAAGGTCGAGGGCCGCAGCTCGCGGCGCTCGGCCTCGCGGCAGGTCGCGAGCGCGAAGGCGAGCACCCGCCGGCTGTCGCGCGGGTCGATGATGCCATCGTCCCACAGCCGGGCGGTGGCGTAGAGCGCGGTCGACTCGCGCTCGAGCCGCTCGACGATGTCCGAGTGCATGCGCTCGAGCGCGCCGGCGTCGATCTCCCGCCCGTCGCGCCTCCACTTCGCCTCGGTGATGAGCGTCATCACGCCCGCCGCCTGCTCGCCACCCATCACCGCGATCCGCGCGTTGGGCCAGGCGAAGAGGAACCGCGGGTCGTACGCACGCCCGCACATGCCGTAGTTGCCGGCGCCGAACGACGCCCCGATGTGCAGCGTCAACTGCGGCACGGTCGCGTTCGCGACCGCCTGAATCATCTTCGAGCCGTGCTTGACGATCCCCCTCTGCTCCGCCTCCTTCCCCACCATGTACCCCGTCGTGTTCTGGAGGTAGACCAGCGGCGTGCCCGACTGGCAGCAGAGCTGGATGAACTGACCCGCCTTGGTCGACCCGTCGACGTCGAGCGGTCCGTTGTTCGCGATCAGGCCGCAGGGATGGCCGTCGACCGCGGCATGTCCGCAGACCGTATGCGGCCCGTAGAGCGCCTTCCATTCGAGAAAGTCCGAGTCGTCGACCAGCCGCGCGATCACCTCCCGCGCGTCGTACGGCACCCGGTAGTCGGGCGGCACGATGCCGAGGATCTCGTCGGGATCGAAGCGCGGCGGTCGCGCCGGGGTCGCGGCGAGGGCCGCCGCGCCGTCCCGCCCCCCGCCGAAGTCCGCGCCACCGCCGGGCCAGAGCTTCGCCACCACCTCCCGCGCCAGGGCGAGCGCGTGGGCGTCGTCCTCGGCCAGGTACTCGCTGGTGCCGGTCACCGAGGCGTGGAGCTCGGCGCCGCCGAGCGACTCGTCGTCGGCGTCCTGCCCGAGCGCCGCCTTCACCAGCGGCGGCCCGGCGAGAAAGATCTTCGCCCGGCCGCGCACCGCGATCACGTAGTCCGAGAGCCCGGGCAGGTAGGCGCCGCCGGCGGTCGACGACCCGTGGACGACCGAGAGCACCGGAATGCCGGCGGCCGAGAGCCGCGCCAGGTTGGCGAACGTGCGCCCGCCCTCGACGAAGATCTCGGCCTGGTAGTTGAGATTGGCGCCGGCGCTCTCGACCAGATTGATCAGCGGCAGCCGGTTGCGGCGGGCGATCTCGTGGGCGCGCAGCCGCTTGCGCAGCCCCATCGGCGAGATCGCCCCGCCCTTGATCGCGCTGTCGTCGGCGAGCACCAGGCAACGCACTCCCGCGACGTGGCCGATGACCACGATCGCCGCTCCGCCGGTGACGCTGTCGCGCCCGTCGTCGTCGTGGAGGCCCAGCCCCGCGAGCGTCGAGAACTCGAGCAGCGGCGCTCCCGGATCGAGCAGGCGCCCGACGCGCTCGCGCGGCAGGAGCTGCCCGCGCCGCTCGAAGCGCTCGCGCGCGCTCTCGCCCTGGCTGCGCACCGCGGCCTCGAGAGCGCGCACCTCGGCGAGCAGGCGCAGGTTCTCTTCACGGTGGCGGCGAAAGGACTCCGCGCGCGGATCGACGGCACTCTGGAGCGGCGGCACGCGGCTACTCTACCGCCGCGCCATCGAGGTCGAGGTAGCCGCCCGTGGTCATCCGCGGCGGAAAACCTGATACCCTCGCCGCCCCAGGCGGCGCGCGATGCCCCCACCGCCCCGAACCCCATGGGCCAGACCTCTCCTCTGATCCTGCGCGACACCGGCGCGGAGGTGCCGGGTTTTCGCACCGTTCCCCGCACCGGCGTCATCTACGTGATGCACCGGGCCGAGGAGCTCGGCTTCGGCACCCACCGCGAGCTGTGGTCGAACCTGGGTCAGGGCGCGCCGGAGTGCGGCGCGCTTCCGGGCGCTCCGCCGCGGCGCGAGCAGATCCTGCTGCCTCCGAGCCATCACGAGTACGCCCCGATCGGCGGCATCCGCGCCCTGCGCGAGCGGGTCGCCGAGCTCTACAACGCGATCTATCGCCGCGGCAAGCGCTCGCAGTACACCGCCGACAACGTGAGCATCGCGCCCGGCGGGCGTGCCGCCATGACGCGTCTCGCCGCCGCCCTGGGCGAGATCAACATGGGGCACTTCCTCCCCGACTACACCGCCTACGAGGAGCTGCTCGGCTCGTTCAAGGGCTTCGTGCCGATCCCGATCCTGGTCGGGGCCCGCTCCGACTATCGGATCTCGATCGACGAGCTGCGCCGCGAGCTGGTGGGACGCGGTTTGTCGGCGCTGCTGTTCTCGAACCCCTGCAACCCCACCGGTCAGCTGGTCGAGGGCGAGGAGCTGCGGCAGTGGGTCGAGCTCGCGCGCGAGTGCCGCTCGACGCTCATCCTCGACGAGTTCTACAGCCACTACATCTACACCGGCGGCGATCCGGCCGACGCCAAGATGGTGTCGGCCGCCGAGCACATCGAGGACGTCGATCGCGATCCCATCCTCATCGTCGACGGTCTGACCAAGAACTGGCGCTACCCGGGCTGGCGCATCAGCTGGACGCTCGGTCCGCGCGACGTGATCGCGCAGGCGACCAGCGCGGGCTCGTACCTCGACGGCGGCGCCAATCATCCGTTCCAGTGGGAGGCGCTCGACCTCCTCGATCCCGAGCTGGCGCGGCAGGAGACGCGCGCGATCCAGACCGAGTTCCGGGTCAAGCGCGAGTACATGCTGGGTCGCCTCCGCGAGCTCGGAGTCGAGATCGACGTCGAGCCGCAGGGCGCGTTCTACGTCTGGGGTGGCTTGCGCGGCCTACCCCCGCCGCTGGACGACGGCATGCGCTTCTTCGAGGCCGGGCTCGAAGAGCGGGTGATCACGGTGCCGGGCACGTTCTTCGACGTCAATCCCGGCAAGCGGCGCGCGCACAGCCGCTACGAGTCCTACTCGCGGTTCAGCTTCGGGCCGTCGCTGGCCGAGCTCGAGCGCGGCCTCGACGCGATCGGGCGGCTGATCGGTCGCCACCGCTGATGGCGGAGCGATCCGGCGCGGCTCCGCTCGCGCGAGCTGCCG
>DATKDQ010000234.1:0-13544 GCA_035544635.1 Thermoanaerobaculia bacterium | reverse complement strand
GTACGAAACACCGTCGGCTTCGACTGGCATCCCGAGACCGGGGAGTTGTGGTTCACCGACAACGGCCGCGACCTGATGGGCGATGACATCCCGCCCGACGAGCTGAACCACGCGCCCAGAGCCGGCCTCCACTTCGGGTTTCCTTTCTGCCACGGCGACGACGTCCCCGATCCCGAGCACGGCAGCGCCGACGCCTGCGTCCAACAGACGAAGCCCGCGCTCCTGCTCGGCCCGCACGTGGCGGCCATCGGGATGCGCTTCTACACCGGAGAGCAGTTCCCCGAGAGCTATCGCGGACAGATCCTGATCGCGGAGCACGGCTCGTGGAACCGCTCGACGCCGATCGGCTACCGCGTGATGCGGGTCACCGTCGAAGACGGCAAGGCGACCTCCTACGAACCGCTGGCCGAGGGGTGGCTCCAGGGCAAGCGGTTCTGGGGCCGCCCGGTCGACGTCGAGATGCTCGACGACGGCTCGCTCCTGGTGTCGGATGACGTGCAGGGCGCGATCTACCGCATCCGGTACCAGGGGTGAGCGGGCTGCGCATCGCGTTGGCCGCGGCGCCGGGCGCACGATCGGGGGAGCCCGGTGGCTCCGGTGGCGGGCGTGATCGGAGCGCGCCGTGAGCCCGCGCGCGCCGCACCTCGAGAAGGTGCGCCGGGTGGTGGTCAAGATCGGGTCGCGGGTGCTGGCGCCGCGCGGCGAGCTCGATGGGGACACCATCGCCGCGCTGTGCGCGCAGCTGGTGGCGGTTCGCCGCCGCGGGCTCGACGTGGTGCTGGTGACGTCGGGAGCCGTGGCAGCCGGCCGTGGGCAGCTCGGCTGGAAGGACCGACCGCGGACGATCCCCGCCAAGCAGGCCGCGGCCGCGGCCGGCCAACCCGCGCTGCTGCGTGCCTACGCGTCGCACCTGGCGCCCGAGGGACAGTCGATCGCGCAGATCCTGCTCACCGCCGAGGACGTCGTCGACCGCAGGCGCTTCATCAACGCGCGCAATACGGTGTCCACGCTGCTCTCGGTCGGAGTGCTGCCGATCGTCAACGAGAACGACACGGTCGCGGTGGAGGAGATCAAGCTCGGAGACAACGACCGTCTGTCGGCGCTGGTCACGAACCTGATCGAGGCGCAGCTGCTGGTGCTGCTGACCGACGTCGACGGCTTCTACACGGCGGATCCACGGCGCGAGCCGGACGCCGTGCGCCACGAGTTCCTCCCCGAGCTCGGCGCCACGCACCTCGCCAGCGCGGGACCGACGATGAGCGAGGTCGGTCTCGGCGGCATGGTCACCAAGCTGGAAGCGGCTCGGCAGGCCGCGCTCTCCGGCGCCTCGACGGTGATCGCGTGCGGTACGGCGCCGCGCGTGCTCGAGCGCATCCTCGACGGCGAGCCGGTGGGGACCTGGATCGCCGCGGGCCGCGCCATCGGGGCGCGCCGGCACTGGATCGCCTACTCGAGCGCTCCGGCGGGAGCCGTGGTGGTCGACGACGGCGCACGGCGCGCCCTGGTCGATGGCGGCAAGAGCCTGCTGCCATCGGGGATCGTGGAGGTGCGCGGGGAGTTCGGTCGCGGCGAGAGCGTGCGCATCCTCGCGCTCGACGGCACCGAGCTCGGGCGCGGCCTGGTGAGCTACTCCGGGACCGACCTGCGACGCATCGCGGGACGTCGCAGCGCCGAGATCGAGTCGATCCTCGGCTACAAGTACTACGACGAGGCGGTGCGGCGCGACGACTTCGTGCTCGACCGATCGCGCAGCCTGGTGGGGAGCGCGCCGGCATGACCGCGCCCGGGCGGCGGCGCGTGGGCGTGGACCGGCTGAAGGGAGATCCGGTGGGGACGGCCGAAGCCGACGCCCCCACTCCCTCCGCGCTCGCGGCCAGGATGCGTGCGATCGGCGTCGCCGCGCGCGCGGCGAGCCGACGTCTCGCGCGCACTCCCACGGCCGGCAAGAACCGGGCGCTGCGCGCCATGGCGGACGCGCTCGACGGGGCGCGCGCGGATCTCCAGCGCGAGAACGAGCGGGACCTCGAGGCCGCATGCGCCAAGGGTCTCCAGCCCGCGATGCTCGATCGCCTGCGGCTCTCCGACCGGGTACTCGATCAGATGATCGCTGGCCTTCACCAGGTCGCGGCGCAGCCAGATCCGGTTGGGACGATCTCCGAGCTCCAGGTCCGCCCCAACGGCCTGCGCGTCGGGAGGATGCGCATCCCGCTCGGTGTGATCGCGATCGTCTACGAGTCGCGGCCCAACGTCACCGCCGACGCGGCGTCGCTCTGCCTCAAGGCCGGGAATGCCGTCATCCTTCGCGGCGGCTCGGAGGCGATCCACTCCAACCGGGCGATCGCGGGTCGGCTGCGCGCGGCGCTCGAGGCGGCGGAGCTCGATCCGGCGTCGATCCAGCTGGTCGACACCGTCGATCGCCGGGCGGTCCTCGAGCTGCTCCGGCTCGACGACCTGATCGACCTCGTGATCCCACGCGGCGGTGAGAGCCTCATCCGCACCGTGGTCGAGAGCACGCGCATTCCGGTGATCAAGCACTACCAGGGCGTGTGCCACACCTACGTCGACCGCGACGCCGATGCGGGGAAGGCGGTGGCGATCACGGTCAACGGCAAGGTGCAGCGCCCCGCCGTCTGCAACGCCACCGAGACGCTGCTGGTCCATCGCGACGCCGCGGGGCGGCTGCTGCCGGCGTTGGCGGGCGCGCTGGTCGATGCGGGGGTGGAGCTCCGGGTCTGCGCTGCGAGCTCGGCGATGCTGGGGAGCGCGGTGCCGCACCGCGCCGCCACCGAGGACGATTACCGGGCCGAGTTCCTCGACCAGATCCTGGCGGTCCGCGTCGTCGAGTCGCTCGACCAGGCGATCGAGCACATCCAGAGCTACGGCTCCGACCACACCGAGACCATCGTCACCGAGAGCTACACGCGCGCGCTGCGCTTCCTGCGCGAGGTCGACTCGTCGACCGTGCTGGTCAACGCCTCCACCCGCTTCGCCGACGGATTCGAGCTGGGGCTGGGCGCCGAGATCGGCATTTCGACCACCAAGCTGCACGCCTACGGCCCGATGGGCGCGCGCGAGCTCACCGCCGAGAAGTTCGTCGTCTTCGGGGACGGCCAGATCCGTGAATAGACGAGCGGTTCGGCGTGCGCGATTCACGGTCCGCGAGAAGCGGCCGCTCTACGCTCGAGGCGCGCTCGCGTCCGGACCGGATCTCGGAGAAGTCGACTCGGCGCCGGAAGCCGCCTGAGCGGCCCGTTCGCGCTCGGCGCGGCCCAACTCCTCCGCCCGTCGCACCACCTCCTGGTCGAGGCCCGAGTCGCGGCCGAGGTAGAGGGTCTGCGAGGGGAAGGCGAACGAGGTGCCGGCTTCCTCGATCACGTCCATCATCTGGAGATAGATCTCCTCCCGCAGTTGGAGGAACTCGCCGTGGTCGGCGGTTAGGAGGTAGGCGAAGACCTCGAGGTCGAGGGAGTAGGCACCGAAGCCGACGAAGCGCACCCGGGCCGGATCGGGGCTCACCCTGGGGTGCGTCTGCAGGATGCGGCGCAGGCCGGAGAGCGTGTGGCGAAGCTGGTCGGGAGTGGTCTCGTAGCGCAAGCCCAGGATGGCGTGCAGCCGCATGCGGTCGCGGGCGGTGAAGCTCTCCAGCTCGCGCTGCGCGAAGTCCGCGTTGGGGATGGTGACCAGCGTGCGATCGAGCGTGCGGATCCGGGTGGAGCGTAGCCCGATCTCCTCGACGGTGCCGACTTTGCCGTCGCCGAAGCGGCAGAAGTCACCGACGCGCACCGGCTGGTCGCTGATCACGCTCACGCCTCCGAACACGTTCTCGATCGTCTTCTGGGCGGCGAGGGCGATGGCGATGCCGCCGACGCCGAGACCGGCGACGAGGCCGGTGACGTTGACGCCGACGTTCTGCAGCAGGACGACGACGGCGATCGCGAGCAGAAAGCCCTTGGCGGCGCGGCGGCCGAGCGGGATGATCGAGGCGACCGCGCGCTTGTCCTGCCGCTCGAGTCGGCGGCCGAGCACGGCGGTGAGGACGTCGACCAGCCGCAGCGCCGCCCAGGACAGGGCCACCACGCCCAGCCCCTTGAGCAGCCGCCCGACGAACGCCTCCACCGGCTCGGCCAGGAGCAGGAGCGGAAGGGCGGCGGCGAAGAAGAGGAGGGAAAACGTGAACAGGAGCGGAGCGCCGAGGGCCCCGATCAGCTCGTCGTCCACCCGGGTCTCGGTGCGGGCGACCAAGGGCCGGACGGCGCGCTGCACGAGCAGGGTCGCGACCCAGGCCAGGAGATAGACGACGACCACGAGCCCGGCGAGCCCGAGCCACTGCCAGAGCTGGATCTCGAGGAAGTGCAGCTCGAAGAACGGATCGGGGAGGAGCTCGATCAGCGGACCGTACCCGAACTCGTCGTAGAGCGCGGGGATGAGGGCCACCGTCGAGCCGGCGATCCGCCACACCACCTCGCCGTCCCGGGGGATTCGCTCGAGCAGCACCTCGACCTCGCCGCGCGCGGCGGTGTCGATGGTGCCGACGCGATCACGGTTCGGAGCGAGTCCGTCGGTGCCATCGCCCTCCGGATCCAGGCTGAGGCGGTCGAACTCGATCCAGAGGGTGCGGTCGAGCACGCTCTTGAGGCGTCGCGCCAGGCGCGGCCCGGCCCCCGCGCGCTCGGCGGGCGGAATGGCGTCGAGATCGAGGTGGCGGGCTGCCGTCTCCCAGTCGCCGGCGCGACCGGCTTCGATGAAGCCGAGCATGGCGCCGGCCGGAACCGTGTCGCCGAGCTCGCGGGCGCGTGCCTGCACGTCGATCTGGACGGGCGCAGCGGACGTCGGCGCCGTGGGCTCCGCCGCCTCGCCGGGCGGCTCGGCCGCGGGCTGCGCCGCGACCGGCGGGGGCGATGCCGTCGCCAGGACCAAGAGCAGCAGGAAGCCGGGGAGCGCCAGGACGGACACCCCGGGGCGACGATCGGCCGTGAGGATCGCGCTCGAGGCGCGCCGCGACGCCCCTCGGCGGCCTCCTTCGCTCGGGGCTCGGCTCGATGCGATCGGGAGTTGCATGACGGATCCTCCTCTCTCGGCAGCTCACTCGTATCGCGGCCTCTGGCGGCCGCATTCCTCCCGGCTCGCCGAGCTCTCCTACGGCGCCGGTGGACGCCGCGCCAGGTCGTGCTGACCCGCCAGCGCCAGGAAGGGGACTGTGAGCTCGGACGGCATCCGGCAATGGCGGCCGGTCGACTTGTCGACCCAGACGTGCTTGGTGCGGGCATCGGCGAGGAGCGTCTCGCCGCGGCGGACCTCATAGCCGAACTGGAGCGCGCGCGAGGCCACCCAGTCCACCCACGAGGTGACGCGCACGACGTCGCCGTAGCGTGCGCCGCCGCGGTACGTCACGTCGACGCCGGAGACCACGAGGTAGTACCCGGCACGCTCGATGTCGGCGTACGGACGGCCCGCCTCGGCGCACAGCCGCGTGCGAGCTACCTCGAACCACACCAGGTATGCGGCGTGGTGCACGACACCCATCTGATCGGTCTCCGCATAGCGGACTTCGAGCTCGACGTCGGTAGTGGTCTTCACACTCGTCTCCCGGCGTGGACGAGGATTGTGGTCACGATCTTGTAGCCGGCGCGCAGCGTGCCGCCCACCGTCCCCGTGATCTTCGAGACCCCCACCCGGCGGCGGTAGCTTACCGGCACCTCGACCACGCGCAGGCCGCGGCGCAGGGCCTTCACCTGCATCTCGGCAGTCCAGCCGAAGTCGGGATCGCGCATCTCGAGGCCCTCGAGGCTCGACCATCGCACTGCGCGAAACGGCCCGAGGTCGGTGAAGCGATGGCCGTAGAGTAGGCGGATGAGCAGTACCGCGACCGCGTTACCGGCGCGCGCCTGGGGCAGCATCGCGCCGCGCTCGCGCCGGCCCAGCACGCGCGAGCCGATCGCCAGGTCGGCGCCGCTGGCGAGGATCGGAGCCACCAGCGACGGCAGCTCCTCGGGGTGGTCCGAGTAGTCGGCGTCGACGAAGACGACGATCTCTGGCGCCCCGCTGCGCCGCAGGTGCGCGAGCCCCGCGAGGCAGGCGCTGCCGTAGCCCTGGCGCGCGGCACGCACCACCTCGGCCCCGGCGGCACAAGCCACCTCGGCGGTGCGGTCGCTGGAGTTGTTGTCGGCGACGACGACGCGGCGGACGCCCGTCGTGCGCAGCGCCGCGAGCACCAAGGGGAGCGACGACTCCTCGTTGTAGGCAGGGATGACGACGTCGATCGCGGCGACCTGCGACGGCGCTTCCACCGGCTCATTGTATGGACCCTCCCCGATCGAGGTCGCGGCCCATGCTAAGCTCTCGTCCCCTGCGACGCGGCGGCAGTCGCGGTGCTGCCGCGCGCCGGTCGTGCCGCTTGCTGCTCCGGGCGCGGCGCCGCGCTCTCTCCGATCCGAGGATCTTCTACGTTGGCTTCCGGAAGCTACCGGGCGCGCTCGGTGAAGGGCATGAGGGACCTCCTCCCGCCCGAGACCGAGGTGTGGGCGCGCGTCGAGGCCACCGCGCGGGCCATCTTCGCCCGCTACGGCTTCGCCGAGATCCGCACGCCCGTGGTGGAGGAGACCGAGCTCTTCGTGCGCGGTATCGGCGAGGCGACCGACATCGTGGGCAAGGAGATGTACACCTTCGCCGACAAGCGCGGCAAGAGTCTGAGTCTCCGTCCCGAGTCGACGGCGCCGGTCGCGCGCGCTTTCGCGGAGCACGGGATGCGCGAGTGGCCGCAGCCGGTGCGTCTCTTCTACATTGGGCCGCAGTTCCGGTACGAACGCCCGCAGCGGGGGCGTTACCGTCAGTTCTGGCAGATCGGCGCGGAGTTGCTCGGTGATCCCGGACCGTGGTCGGACGTCGAGGTCGTGCTCCTCTTGATGAGCTTCCTCGAGGAGCTTGGCTTCCGCGGCCTCAAGGCGCTGGTCAACACCGTCGGCGACGCCGAGAGCCGCGAGCGCTACCAGGAGCGGCTGCGCGCGTACCTGCTGCCGCGCGCGGCCGAGCTCGGGGAGGACAGCCGCCGGCGTCTCGACTCCAACCCGCTGCGCATCCTCGACACCAAGTCGCCGAGCGAGCTCGAGCTCCTGGCGGGCGCGCCGCGACTCGAGGACAGCCTGAGTGAAGCGAGCGCCGCGCACTTCCGCGACCTTCTCGGCGCGCTCCGGAGCTGTGGCGTCGACGTCGAAGTGGCGCAGCGCCTGGTGCGCGGGCTCGACTACTACACGCACACCGTGTTCGAGATCGTCTCGCCGGAGCTGGGCGCGCAGAACGCGATCGTCGGCGGGGGTCGCTACGACCAGCTCGTCGAGGAGGTCGGCGGGCCCCCCACGCCGGCGATCGGGTTCGCGATCGGGCTGGACCGCCTGATCGAGATCCTACCGGCCGAGACGCAGGAGGGCGCGGGAAGGGAGCCGCTCTTCTACGCGGTCGCGGCGGGGGAGACGCCGACGCTCGAGCTGCTGCGCCTGGCCGAGGAGATGCGCGGCCAGGGGCTGCGCGTCGTGCCCGAGCTCGGGGGCGCCTCGATGCGCGCCGCGCTGCGGCGGGCCGACAAGTTGGGCGTAGACTACGTGGCCTTTCTCGGCGACCGGGAGCTCGAGCGGGGCGATGTGACGATCAAGGACTTCCGTACCGCCGACCAGGTCTCGATTGCGCGCGGCCCGACGCTCGCGGCCGAGATCCGGCGCTGGCGTGAGCGCGACGCCGGCGCGGGGGTGCCGCCGGAGCAGCGACCGACGGCGCGAGGAACTACGTGAGCAAGGATGCCGGCCTGATGGAGCGTTCGCAGGAGCAGGGGACGGTGGCCAGGAAGCGGCGCGGCGCCGGGACGATCGGCGAGGCCGACGTGGGCGCGCGCGTGCTGCTCCAGGCGTGGGTGCGCCGCCGGCGCGACCACGGCGGCGTGACCTTCCTCGATCTGCGCGACTCGAGCGGCACGGTGCAGGTGGTGGTGCGGCCGGAGCAGAGCCCAGGGGCCGTCGCCGCGCTCGACCGGGCCCGTCTCGAGTGGGTGGTGGAGATCGAGGGCGAGGTGGCGCGGCGCTCACCGGAGACGGTGAACCGGAAGATGCCGACCGGCGCCTTCGAGGTGGTGGCCAGTGCCGGGCGCATCCTGGCGCGCTGCGAGCCGCTGCCCTTCAACCTCGAGGGGCCGGTGGAGGCGAGCGAGGAGACCCGGCTGCGTTTCCGCTACCTCGATCTGCGCCGCGAGGAGCTCGCCCGCAACCTCCGCCTGCGCCACCAGGTGGTGATGGAGACCCTGCGCTACTTCGACCAGGAGGGCTTTCTCCACGTCGAAACGCCGATCCTCACGCGATCGACGCCGGAAGGCGCACGCGACTACCTGGTCCCCAGCCGCGTGCACCGCGGAAGCTTCTTCGCGCTGCCGCAGTCGCCACAGCTCTTCAAGCAGATCCTCATGGTGTCCGGGGTCGAGCGCTACGTGCAGATCTGCCGCTGCTTCCGCGACGAGGACCTGCGCGCCGATCGCCAGCCCGAGTTCTCCCAGATCGACGTCGAGATGTCGTTCGTCGACCGCGACGACGTGATGGCGGTGATGGAGGGCCTGACCAAGCGTCTGTTCCCGCTCGCGGGGGTGGAGGTCGAGCCGCCGTTTCCGCGCTGCACCCACTCCGAGGTGATGGCGCGGTACGGCGTCGACAAGCCCGACCTTCGCGCCGAGCTCGAGCTCGAGGACCTCACGAGCGAGCTCGGCTCGAGCGGCTTCCGCGCCTTCCGCCAGTCCGCCGAGGAGGGCGGAGCGATCCTCGGCCTCGCCGTGCCGGGTGCGGCGGCCGCGAGCCGGCGCGAGGTGGACGAGTGGGCGGAGCAGGCGCGGGCTCACGGCGCCGCGGGAGTGCTCACGCTTCGACGTCGCGACGGCGCGCTCCAGTTCCAGGTGAAGGACGCGCTCACCGCGGGCGAGCTCGAGACCGCCGGGGCACGGCTGGGTCTGGCCGAAGGCGACCTCGCCGTCCTGGTGGCGGCGCCGAGGGCGCGAGCCGCCGCCGCGCTGGGCGAGCTGCGCGTGCCGCTGGCGAGGAAATACGGGCACTTCCGCGAAGGGTATCGCCTGCTGTGGGTGACGGACTTCCCCCTGGTCGAGTGGAGCCCGGACGAGGGACGCTTCGCGGCCGTCCACCACCCTTTCACGCATCCCCATCCCGACGACCTGGCGCTGCTCGACAGCGACCCCGCCGCCGCGCGCTCGCTCGCCTACGACATCGTGCTCAACGGCGTGGAGCTTGCCGGTGGATCGATCCGTATCCACGACCCCGAGCTCCAGGAGCGGGTGTTCCGCATCCTCGGGATCTCGGCGAGCGAGGCGCGGGAGCGCTTCGGCTTCCTGCTCGACGCGTTGCGCTACGGGGCGCCGCCGCACGGCGGGTTCGCGGTCGGGCTCGACCGTCTGGTGATGCTCCTCGCCGGCGGGGCGAGCATCCGGGAGGTGATCGCCTTTCCCAAGACGGCATCGGCGGTATGCCTGATGACCCAGGCGCCGTCCCCGGTCGACCCCGAGAAGCTCTCCGAGCTCGGCATTCGCGTGCCGCCGCGGAACCGGGAGTAGCGAGGGGCGGGCGGCGTGGCGGCTCCGGCCGATCGACGGGGGGGTGGCCGGGGGCTTCACCGGCTGCCTGTCCTCGTGCCCGGCGCGCAACCGGTCGAGCACGAGGTGCTGGTCGGCGCCGGCGCCCTGCGCGAGGCCGCCGCCGAGCTCGCCGCCTTTTGCGCCGGGCGCACGGTCTTCGTCCTCTCGACGCCACGCGTGCGGGCGCTCCACGGCGCCGCTCTCGCGCCAGCGGTGGAGGCAGCTACTGCAGTCGAGGAGCTCACCGCCCCCGACGGCGAGGCGGCCAAGACGCTCGAGGTGGCGGGCGCGCTGTGGAGCGAGATGGTCCGGCGCGGGGGAAAACGCGACAGCCGCCTGCTCGCGCTCGGCGGTGGCAGCGTATGCGATCTCGGCGGCTTCGTCGCGGCCTGCTTCCTGCGTGGGATCGAGCTCGCCCAGATACCCACCACCCTGCTGGCGCAGGTCGACGCCTCGGTGGGAGGGAAGACCGGGCTCGATCTGCCCGAGGGCAAGAACACGATCGGCGCGTTCCATCAACCGGCGCTGGTGATCGCCGACACCGAGCTGCTGACGACGCTCGATCGCGCGGAGCTCGCGTCGGGCCTGGTCGAGGTGGTGAAGGTGGCGGCGCTGCTCGACCTCGAGCTCCTCGCGCTGGTCGAACGGGAGCTCGATCCGCTCCTCGCGGGCGATCCGCGGGCGCTGGCGCCGGTGGTCGCGGCCGCGGTGCGAGCCAAGATCCGGATCGTCGAAGAGGATCCGCGGGAGGCCGATCGAAGACGTCTGCTCAATTTCGGCCATACGCTCGGGCACGCCCTCGAAGCTGCGGTCGGCTACTCCGGCCTGCGCCACGGCGAGGCGGTCGCCCACGGCGTTCGCTTCGCGCTGCGACTGGCGCGGCGGCGCGGCCTGGGCGCGGCCGAGAGCGAACGACTGGAGCGGCTGCTCGATCGGCTCGAGCTGCCGCCACTGCCGGCAGTGGGCGCTGCGGCGGTCCTCGCGGCGATGCGGCGCGACAAGAAGGCGCGCGAGGGTGCGCTGGTGTGGGTGCTGCCGCGCGAGCTCGGGCGCGGCGAGATGATGGAAGACGTGTCGTGGCGGGAGGTCGAAACCGAGCTCGCCGCCTTCCTCGGCTCCGCCGGGGCACGCTGAGCGCGCAGGTCGCCGCACCTCGCGCGGCCTGAGTCGCCGGGGCGGCTGCGACCGGTCCTCGCGAGCCGGTCGCGTCGGCAGGCGCTCACCCCGTCGTCGGCGCGCCCAGGATGATCGCGGTGGGCGCCCGCTTGTCAGCTCATCGAGAAATTCATATACTGCGATGGCTGCTGAGGGCACAGTCCGAAGGCTCGGGGGGCGGCAGGATATGCCCGAACGGCTCACCAGCATCCGCCATCTCCGGCTGAGGAATCTGGTCCTCGTCTTTCTCCTGATCTACGGGAGCCTGCCTCTCGTCATCGCCGCGCTCGCGACGGTCGGGCAGAGCCGGCGGCTGGTCGAGAGACAGGAGCAGGTCAGCCTCACCCACCGGGTCGAGGCCCTGTCGGGAGATCTCGCCAACAAGCTCGAGTCCGGACGGCGGCGCCTCGCGGAGCTGGGGACGGTGCTGGTCTCCATTCCCCGGCGCGACCTGACAGCCACGGCGCGGGACCGCTGGATCGACGACACGCTGCGCGCCTTCGCCGCGCGCAACGCCGATCTCTTGTACCCGCACGTCCTGCTGCTCGACGAGGGGCGCGAGTTCGGACCTTCCGGCGTGCCCTCCTCGGTCGCGGGACTGCTCTCGCGGGCGGTGCAGCAGGCTCTCGACACCGGCACCGGATCGACCCTGTTCCTCGCCCTCTCGTCCGACCGCCAACCGGCCGCGCTCGTGACCGAGGTGGCCTCCTCTTCCGAACGGCGGTCGCCCGCCATCATCCTCGCCGCGCTGGTCACCCTGCCGTTCCGTCCCGAAGGGCAGACCATGAGCTTCCTGCTCGACGGCAGGGGCGAGATCCTGTGGGCCGAAAAGCCCGACGCCGCGTACGAGCAGGCGCTGCGTGAGTCGACCATGGTGGTCGATTTCGTGCGCCGGCCCTCGGTCTTCGTCTCCGAGCACTGGCTCGAGATCGGCGAGCGCAAGCAGCGCATGATCGCGCAGGTGAGCCCGATCGGTGACGTGGGTTGGGGCCTGGTGGTGCAGCAACCGAAGTCGGAGGCGTTCGGCGCGGCGCGCCAGGTCGTGAACCTGACGCTGGTCTCGGCGCTGCTCATGCTGGTGATCGCGCTGGTGTTCGCGGTCGGGGCCAGTCAGCTCTTCAGCCTGCCGATCCAGCGGCTGGCGTCGACCTCGGCCGAGATCGCCGCCGGAAACTTCGGAGGGCGGGTCTCCGAGACCGGCATCAGCCGCGAGCTCGCCAACCTGGCGAAGAACTTCAACGTGATGTCGAGTCACGTCGAGGAGTCGGTGGCGCGGCTGCGGCGCGCCGCCGAGGAGAACCACCTGCTGTTCGTGGGCTCGATCCGCGCCCTGCTGGCGGCGGTCGAGGCCAAGGAGCCCTACACCCGCGGTCACTCCGAGCGGGTTGCGGCGTACAGCCGCGCCATCGCCCGGCGCCTCGACCTGTCGCCCGAGCTCCAGGAGCAGATCTGGGTGGCGGGGCTGGTGCACGACGTCGGCAAGATCGGGATCGACGATCGCATCCTCAAGAAGGGCAACGCGCTCACCGAGGAAGAGTTCGAGGCGATCAAGCGCCACCCGATCATCGGCGAGGAGATCATGGCGCCGATCGAGCAGCTCAGCTACAGCCTGCCCGCCATTCGCTGGCACCACGAAAAGTGGAACGGCCGCGGTTATCCCGACGGGCTGCGGCGGGAGGCGATTCCACTGCCCGCCCGCATCGTCAGCGTTGCGGACTCTTTCGACGCCATGACCACCCAGCGCGTCTACCAGGAGCCACTGTCGCCACCCGAGGCAGTGGCTTGGATCCGCCAGCAGAGTGGTGTCAGCTTCGACTCGAAGGTCGTCGAGGCGTTCATGAAGGCGTACCTCGCCCAGGAGATTCAGCTCCCGGAGCAGTCCGAGCTGCGGCCCCGGGAGCGGGCCCGCTCCGCCGCGGCGGTGGTCGGCGAGAGCGTCTACACCTGAGCGCAACGCGATAGAGGAATTGTTCCGCCTTCCGCTTGCGGGGCTTCAGGTTTCGCGGTAGGAAGGAGAGACGCCGGTGCGCCGGCGCGTAGGGGAGGTAGATGGCGAAAGATCGACCGGACGTCGCGATCGAGGAGCAGGAGGAGAGTGCCGCCGGCGAGCGTGGCGGCGTCTGGCGCCGGCTGCGCCGGGGCCTCAGCAAGACGCGCACCCAGATCACCGAGCGCATCGAGGCGGCGTTCGAGGGACGCGGCGTGGCGCCGGAGGAGGTGCTCGCCGCGCTCGAGGAGGCCCTGATCACCTCCGACGTCGGCGTCGAGGCCTCGCTCGAGCTGATCGAGCGGCTGCGCGCAGGACTACGCCCGGGCGAGCTGGCCGATCCGCTGCGCCTGCGCGAGCTCCTGCGCGACGAGATCGCGGTGATGCTGCTCGACGCGCCGCCGATGGCGCGCATCCCGGTGACCACGCGGCTGGTGACGCTGGTGATCGGAGTCAACGGCTCCGGCAAGACCACCTCCATCGCGAAGCTGGCCCGGCGCTCGCTCGACCTGGGCGAGAGCGTGGCGCTGGTCGCGGCCGACACCTTCCGTGCCGCCGCCATCGAGCAGCTCGTGGTGTGGGGCGAGCGGCTCGGCGTCCCGGTCATTCGCCAGGGGCAGGGCGCCGATTCCGCGGCGGTGGTCTACGACGCGCTCCAGGCGGCGCGCGCGCGCAGCATCAGCCACCTGATCGTCGACACCGCCGGGCGCCTGCACACCAAGAAGCCGCTGATGGACGAGCTGGCGAAGATCGGGAGGGTGGTGGCGCGCGAGGGCGGCGAGGGGTGCG
>DATKDQ010000233.1:0-2868 GCA_035544635.1 Thermoanaerobaculia bacterium | reverse complement strand
GGCTATCTCGCCCGGTCGACCTGCGCCCGCGACCTTCGTAGCGCGGTGCAGATGCGTTCGCGAGAGCTCGCTCCAGGTCCCCTCGCGACCCACGTCCACCTCTCCAGGCGCCTCCAGCCGCTATCCCTACGCGGCAGGCGTTCTGGAGCCTGCTCAAGCGCTACGGCCGCGCCGCCGGCATCCGTCACGATCTCTCGCCGCACGTGCTCCGGCACAGCTTCGCCACCCACCTGCTCGAGCACGGCGCCGACCTGCGCGCGGTGCAAGCGATGCTGGGCCACGCAGACATCTCGACGACGGAGATCTATACTCACGTCCACCGTGAGCGGCTGCGCCGGGTGTACGACGAGTTCCACCCGCGCGCCTGAGCCCGCGTGGCGCCTGCGGCCAGGCGCGGGCGGATCCGGCCTCTCAGCTGCGGAACGCAGCAGAGCTCGGATCGGCATGCGATTCGTGGCCCCGAGGCGGTTCCTCGAACGCTGGTCCAGAAAAGGCACCAGCGACGGCGCTCGGCCCATCGGCCGATCCTGCCGGTCCTAGTGGTCCACGCCCGCCATCTTCCCGACGTCCCGCCGCGTGAGCCGCTCGTGAATGTCGCGGAACCGCGGCTCCGATCGCACCGGGTCGAGCCACGGCCAGTCGAGCGATGAGGCGAAGGCGTCGGGGGCGCGTTCATACTGCGCGAGATAGTCGAGCGCGCGGTTCTTCTCGCCGATACCCGCAGCGACGCCGGCCAGTTGAACGTAATTCACGACCTCTCGCCGGGCCGTTTCGAGCTCATCGAGCAGCTGGCGCCCCTCCGCCGTCCTGCCGGCGCGCCCGTAGGCCCACGCGAGCGCGATCTTCCACCTGAGCTGATCCACGGGACTCTCCCGCGTGCGCTCGACCCAGCGTTCGGCGAGATCCACGGCCTCGTCCGTTCGGCCGACGAAGCCGTAGGCGAAGACGAGCCACCAGTCGGCGAAGAAGCTGGGGTTGTCGACGGCCGTGAGGCGATTCGCCTCCTCGAGCTCGGCGATCGACTCGCCGAAGCGACGCGCGAGGACGAGATATGTCCCGAGAGTCACGCGGGCGACGACATCGACCGGATCGAGGCGCACGCCTGCGGTGAGCTCGAGGAGCCCCTCCCGGAGCCTGCCCGTCTCGATCAGGGCCCGGCCGTACCAGATGCGGCTGCGGGAGTGATTGGGATTGACTTCGAGAGCGCGACGGGCGCTGCGCTCCATCTCCGCCAAATCTGCCCGATGGTAGGCGAGGTGGGCCATCGCCACGTGCCCGTCGGGGAGCGTCGGCGCGAGGTCCACCGCACGACGGGCGGCTGCTTCCGCTTGGCTGAAGTAGGACTCGTTCCGCGGCGCATCGTAGCCGTGCAGGTCGAGGATGGTGTCGGCGAGGCGGGCCCAGGCAGGGGCAAAGCGGGGATCGCGCCGGGTTGCCTCTTCCAGGAGAGACCGCGCCTCGCGAAGCTCCTTCTCCAGCAGAGCGGGATAGAGCCGGACTCCCTTCAGGTAGAGCTCGTAGGTCTCCGGATCAGTCTTGGGCACCTCCGTCGCAGTGGCGACCGCGGTCGGCGCCAAGCGCTCGTGCAGGCGGGCGGCGATGGCGCGGGCGATCTCCTCCTGGACGGCGAAGATGTCCTTGGTCTCGCGGTCGTAGCTCTCCGACCAGAGCTGGAATCCGTCGACGCAGCTGACGAGCTGGACCCGCACCCGCAGACGATCGCCCTCGGCCTGCACGCTCCCCTCGAGGACGCTCTCGACCTTGAGCCTGGCTCCCACCTCCGAGAGATCGACATCTTTTCCTTTAAAGGTAAACGAGGACGTGCGTCCCGCCACTCGCAAGCCGGGGAGACGCCCCAGCACATTGATCAGCTCTTCGCTGATGCCGTCACTCAGGTATTCCTTCTCCGCGGAGGCGCCGAGGTTCCGGAACGGCAGCACGGCGAGCGAGGCGATCGTACGCTGCGCGGCGGGCACAGCTCGCTCGCCCTCCGAGGTGGGGGCGGCTGGGCGGAACATCCACCAGACCGCGGAACCGAGCGCCAGCAAGACCGCGGCGGCGACGAAGGCGAGGAGGCCGCGTCGGCTCGGGCGCCCGGGGATCGCCGAGGAGGGTGTTGACGCCGAAACGACGGAGGCCACCGAGGCGGTGCCGGCGGAGTGCGAGAGGACCTCGAGCTGAAAGGCGAGATCGCGGGCGGACTGGAAGCGGCGTTCGGGGGCCTTTTCCAGGCAGTGTTCCAGCAGCTCCGAGAGGCCTGCGGGGAGCGGTATGGGTGCGAGCTCGGCGAGCGGCTCGGGCTCCTCGCGCAGGATCGCGGTCATCGTTTCGGCGTGCGTTTCGCGCCGGAAGGCGCGGCGGCCGCTGAGCAGCTCGTAGAGGACGCAGCCGAACGAGAAGAGGTCCGAGCGCGCGTCGGCCGGTTCGCCGCGCACCTGCTCCGGGCTCATGTAGCCGACCGTGCCGAGAACCGTCCCGCTCTCGGTCCGCTCGGCCAGAGTCGTGGCATCGTGGAGCCCCTCGCCGGCGGGCGCGGTGAGCTTCGCGAGCCCGAAGTCGAGAATCTTGATCCGTCCGTCCGCGCAGAGGAAGAGGTTCTCGGGCTTCAAGTCCCTGTGCACGATCCCCATCGCGTGCGCTGCGGCGAGCCCCCGCGCGATCTGGGCGGCCAAGTCCAGCACCCTCTTCAATGAAAGCTTCTCGCCTTTCGAAAGCGTCTCTCGGAGGGAGTGACCCGCGAGCAGCTCGGTGACGAGGTAGGGCTTCCCCTCGTGGGTGCCGACATCGAAGATGGTGAGGATGTTCTGGTGGTTGAGCGCCGAGGCGGCGCGCGCCTCCTGCTCGAAGCGGCGCAGGCGGTCGGCGCTC
>DATKDQ010000232.1:0-4891 GCA_035544635.1 Thermoanaerobaculia bacterium | reverse complement strand
ATGACGGAGTTGGCCGCAGGAGGACGTGGCCCGGTCTCCTCGTCGCGCAGTAGGAGCACTCCGGTGGCGGCGATCGCGACGGCAGCCAGCGAGGCGGTGACAGCGGCTGCCCATCGGCGCCGCGTCGAACGCGCGGGAGTCGCCGAGCGGCTCGATGGCGAGGCGACCGCCGGCAGCCGCTCGAGATCCTCGCGAAGCTCTCTGGCGTCGCGGTATCTCCGGTCGGGATCCTTCGCCAGGCAGCGCGCGATGATGGGTTCGAGCGCCGGCGAAGCGCCGGCGTTCACCGTGGTCACCGGCGGCGGCTCGCGGTGCAGCACGGCGTCGAGGATCGCCGGCACCGACGAACCCTCGAACGGCTTGCGTCCGGTCGCCATGACGTAGAGCACGACGCCGAGTGAGAAGATGTCGGTGCGTCCGTCCACCGTACGGCCGAGGGCCTGCTCGGGCGACATGTAGTTGGGCGTGCCGACGACGCCGTGGCCCTGCGTCAGCTCCGCCTCGAGCGTCATCGCCGTGGCGCTGGAATCTCCCGGCGCGGCCTTGGCCAGGCCGAAGTCGAGGAGCTTGGCGTCCCCGCGCTCGGTGACGATGATGTTGCGCGGCTTGACGTCGCGGTGAACGACACCCTGGGCGTGCGCCGCCTCGAGCGCGCCCGCGAGCTGCGCACCCAGCCGGCGCACCTGCTCCATCGGCAGCGCCCCCGCCTCGAGACGCTCGGCGAGCGAGACGCCGCGGACGAGCTCCATGGCGATGAAGTGCCGGCCCTCGTGCTCGCCGACGTCGTAGATGGTGCAGATGCTGGGGTGGTTCAGGGCCGACGCCGCGCGCGCCTCACGGCGAAAGCGCGCCAGCTCCGGCCCGTCGCGCGCGACGGTGTCGGGCAGGAACTTGAGCGCGACCTCGCGGCCGAGCCGGGTGTCGACCGCGCGATACACGACGCCCATTCCGCCGTGACCCAGCTCGTCGAGGACCCGATAATGGGAGATGGTGGTGCCGATCACGGCGCGCTCTCGGAGGAGGATCGAGCGCGAGAGTGGAAGTACGCTATCACGTACCTTCCACGCCGCCTCGCGGGCTCGACGCAGTGCCGCTCTGTTATCCTTCGCGCCTCTCGGCGGGTCACCACGCGAGCGTGCATCCGATGACTCGGCGTTCGAACGTAGGTGAGCAGCCTGCCTGCTCCCCGGCGGGCGAAGGCAAGCTCCACCCTCACCAGGCAGGCGGCTCGCCGGCCGCTCGCGACTTTGCCACCGGGAAGAAGAAGGAGAGCTCGTGATGGCGGTCGAGATCAAGGGAAGCGTCCCCTCCTCCTACCGAGACGTCCTCACACCGGAGGCGCTCGACTTCGTCGCCGACCTGCACCGCAGGTTCGATCCGGAGCGGCGACGGCTCCTCGCCGCCCGCTCCGAACGGCAACAGCGGCTCGACGCCGGTGAGGCCCCCGACTTCCTGGCCGAGACCAGGGAGGTCAGGGAGGCCGAGTGGCGGGTCGCGCTGGCGCCCGCGGATCTCGACGACCGGCGCTGCGAGATCACCGGTCCGGTCGAGCGCAAGATGATGATCAACGCGCTCAACTCCGGCGCCCGCGTCTTCATGGCCGATTTCGAGGACTCGCTGTCGCCGACCTGGGACAACGCTCTCGCCGGCCAGCAGAACCTGAGCGACGCGATCCGCCGCACCATCACCTTCGAGAACCCCGACGGCCGCCGCTACGAGCTGCAGGAGAAGACCGCGACGCTGCTGGTCCGGCCGCGCGGCTGGCACCTGATCGAGAAGCACCTCCACGTCGACGGCAGTCCGACCTCCGGCAGCCTCTTCGACTTCGGCCTCTACTTCTTCCACAACGCCGAGGAGCTCCTCACGCGCGGCACCGGCCCCTACTTCTATCTTCCGAAGCTCGAGAGCCACCTCGAGGCGAGGCTGTGGAACAACGTCTTCAACCACGCGCAGGACCGGCTCGGGATAGCCCGCGGCTCGATCCGCGCGACGGTGCTGATCGAGACCATCCTGGCGGTGTTCGAGATGGAGGAGATCCTCTACGAGCTCAAGGACCACATGGCGGGCCTGAACGCGGGCCGTTGGGACTACATCTTCAGCATCATCCGTCGCTTCGGCGCGCGCGACTTCGTGCTCCCCGACCGCGTGCAGGTCACGATGACTGTACCTTTCATGCGCGCCTACACCGAGCTCCTGGTGCGCACCTGCCACCGGCGCGGGGCACACGCGATCGGAGGAATGGCCGCGTTCATCCCCAGCCGCCGCGACGCCGAGGTCAACCGGGTCGCGATCCAGAAGGTGCGCGAGGACAAGGAGCGAGAGGCCGGCGACGGCTTCGACGGAACCTGGGTCGCCCACCCCGACCTGGTGCCGGTGGCGACCGAGGTCTTCGACGCCAAGCTCGGAGCGAGGAAGCACCAGAAGGACCGCCTGCGCGAGGACGTCGCGGTGCGCGCATCGCAGCTCCACGACTTCACCGTGCCCGGCGGCACGGTGACCGAGGCGGGCGTACGCAACAACATCTCGGTCGCGATCCAGTACCTCTCGGCGTGGCTCCAGGGCTCGGGAGCCGTCGCGATCTTCAACCTGATGGAGGACGCGGCGACCGCCGAGATCTCGCGATCACAGCTCTGGCAGTGGGTGAAGCGCGGAGCACGGCTCGCCGACGGCGGGGGCACCGTCACCGCCGACCTCTACCGCCGCATCCGCGACCAGGAGCTCGAGAAGCTCGGCGGGGCCGGCGCCGAGCGCTACGGCGACGCCGTGGGCATCCTCGACGAGCTGGTACTCTCGGACACGGTCGAGGAGTTTCTGACGCTGAGAACCTACGAGATGCTGGACTGAGATGCCGAAATACATCGCGATGAACCGGTTCCGGATCGCGCCGGGACGCGAGGCCGCCTTCGAGGAGATGTGGCGGTCGCGCGAGTCCTACCTCGCCGAGGTCCCCGGCTTCGAGGAGTTTCACCTGCTCCGGGGCCCGAGCGACCAGAGCTCGACCCTGTACGCGTCGCACTCGATCTGGGACTCGCACGAATCCTTCGTGCGCTGGACCGAGTCGGAGAGCTTCCGCAAGGCGCACGGACAGGCGCGAGCTCCCGAGGGCACCTACCTCGGGCCGCCGCAGTTCGAAGGCTTCGAAGTGATCCTGTAGCGCGCCGGCGCGCGCGATCGCGGGCGCGCCGTCGAGGCGGCGGCTCCCACCGGCGCGCCGGTCACCGCCCGGCCCGGGAGATCGCCTCCCAGATCCGGGCCTCCGGCTGGTCCCACTCCTGCGCGCCGGCGAAACGGCCGATCTCCCGCCCGTCGCGATAGACGATCGCGGTGGGCAGCGTCTTCACCTCGAGACGCTCGACCTCGGGCGTGTGCCAGGGATCCTCGAGCGGGAGACCGACGTATTCGAAGCGGATCCCGGCGTCGTCGAGCGCGTCGTCCACCGCGAGCCCGCGCGGCAGGTACTGCTTGCAGACCGAGCACCACGAACCGAACACGATCTTGACGTGGTACTCCGCGCCGACCTCGCGAAGCCTCGCGATCACCGCCGGATCGGGGGAGTAGACGGCAGCGTCGGCGCGGTACTTCGGCGTGTGCCGGTAGAGCGCGTCGAGCGCGTGCTCACCCACCAGCGCAGGCTTGGGGCGAAGCACGGCTCCGACCGCGCCGTGCGAGAAGCGAACCTCGGCCCCCTCCAGCTCGAAGGTGCCCAGCTGCTCGAGCGCGTCGCCTCGCTCGATCGCGAGGCCGCCGCCGACCTCCCGCAGGCGCGCCGCCGGAACCGCCTGGACCCCGCGGCTGCGCACGTGGAGCAGGATCGGCGAGGGCAGACGCTCGGACACGACGAGCACGGCCGCCTCGGCCTGCGACTCATAGACGCGCGCCGCCGCATCGACCGTCCCCGACACCACGAGGTCGAGATCGCCGCCGGGGAGGAAAGTGGCCTGCGCCAGCGCGGCGATGGAAACGGCGGCGCCGAGGACAACGGCCCAACCCAACGCGAGACGGACGCGAAGCGGCGATGCGGGTTTCGACGGCATGCTCGATCTCCCCATACCTGAAACGTCCGCGCGTCGGCGTCGCGAGGAGAGCCAGCGCCACGCGAGGCGCACCGGGCGCGATACGACGCGACATTGTATCGAGCCCCGTCGAGCTACACTTCGCCCGAGGTCCTGATGAGCCACCTGTTCGCCTACTTCTCCCGCATGAAGCTCATCCGGCGCTGGGGCCTGATGCGCAGCACCTACCCCGAGAACGTCCAGGAGCACAGCCTGCGCGTCGCGATGGCCGCCCACGCGCTGGCGCTCATCCGCAACCGCCTGTTCGGCGGCACGGTCGATCCCGCCCGGGTCGCCGTGCTCGCGCTCTACCACGACAGCGGGGAGGTCCTGACCGGCGACCTGCCCTCCCCCATCAAGTACAGGAATCCCGCGATCCGCTCGGCCTACCAGGGAATCGAGCTGTCGGCCGCCGGGACTCTGCTCGCGATGGTCCCCGAGCCGCTGCGCGAGGACTACCGCCCCCTGCTCCTCGCCGACGCCGCCGACCCCGAGGAGCGGGGCATCGTCAAGGCTGCCGACAAGCTGTGCGCCTGGATGAAGTGCCTCGAGGAGACCGCCGCCGGGAACCGCGAGTTCGCCCGCGCCGAGGAGGCGCTGCGCGGAATCGTGGAGGGAATCGACCTGCCCGAGGTCCGCTACTTCATCGAGACCTTCGTTCCCAGCTTCCGGCTCACGCTCGACGAGCTGGGGTAGCCTCTCGACCAGGAGACTCCCTTCATGCGACTCGTCACGTTCACGCACGCGGAGTCAACGCGCATCGGCCTGCTCGAGGGCGATCACGTGGTCGACCTCGCCGCCGCCGCGCCCGGGCTGCCCCGGGAGATGTGCCTCTTCCT
>DATKDQ010000231.1:0-20492 GCA_035544635.1 Thermoanaerobaculia bacterium | reverse complement strand
GGCCCTACGACCCCCATCGCAGCTTGGAGCGCAGGCTGTCGTAGAAGCTGCGGCCGCTGATCCTCACCAGGTTGGCTCTGGCCTGGCTCGAGCGCACCCGGACGCGGTCGTCGGGCTCGAGCGTCGTCCCCTCCTGGCCGTCGATGGTGAGGTAGACCTCCTCGTCGGAGGTCTCGAGCCGCACGTCGATCAGGCTCGACGCCGGCACCACCAGCGGGCGATGGGTGAGGGTGTGCGGGCAGATCGGAGTGAGCACGATCACCGGCAGCGTGGGGTAGACGATCGGGCCGCCGGCCGACAGGTTGTACGCAGTCGAGCCGGTCGGGGTCGAGAGGATGAGCCCGTCCGAGCGGTAGCGCGCGACCAGACGGCGGTCGACCTCCACCCGCAGGTCGATGATCCTCGACAACGCGCTCTTGGTGATCACGACATCGTTGAGCGCCTTGTACGAGAGCGTCGCTGGCGGCGCGCGCTCGAGCTCGACGTCGAGCAACGAGCGTGCCTCGGTGGTGAAGCCACCGGCCAGGATCTCAACCATCGACGGGTAGAGCTCGCCGCGGTTGATCTCGGTCAGAAACCCGAGGCCGCCGAGGTTGACGCCGAGGATCGGGACGCCATGGAGCTGCGCCCGCGCCACCGACATCAGCGTGCCGTCGCCGCCGAGAACGACCACCAGGCCGTACTCCAGCTCGGGGTCGTAGACCTCGGAGTCGCCGCCGAGCGCGCGTTGGCAGCGCTCGTCGAGCGCAACGCCAATGCCGCGCCGGCGCAGCCACTCCGACAGCTCGCTCGAGGCGGCGATCGCCTCGCGGCTGCCCGTCTTGGCGGCGATCGCCACCGTTCCGAAGGTCGCTTCGTTCACCGTCACCAGCGCTTCCACCCGCGAGGTCCAGGCCGGCTTCGCACGGCCGAGTGTAGAGCAGCAGCCTGCCTGCTTCCCCGGCGGGCGGGGACCAGCCCCGCCGCTACCAACGAATTGCTGAAGCCGGCACGGTGGCGCCCGGCGAGCCGCTGCCTTCGGCGACCCGCGGCGGTCGCGCTCACGGCCGCTCCCACCTGCGCAGATGCGCGAACGCCTCGAGGTTGCCGCCGGCTCCCGCGAGCGGAGAGTCGATCACCGCCAGGAGCTCGAGCCCCAGCGCTTCGAGGTCGCGGGCGCGCTCCGCGATCACCTCGCGGCGCAGCGCCTCGTCGCGCAGGATGCCACCCTTCCCCACCGAGCCGCGCGGAGCCTCGAACTGCGGCTTGATCAGAGCCACCAGGTCACCGCCGGGCGCGAGCAGCGGCAGAACCGCGGGCACCACCACCCGCAGCGAGATGAACGACACGTCCACGGTCATGAGGTCGACCGGCTCCGGCACCTCTTCCTTCGCCAGGTGGCGAGCGTTGCGCCCCTCGAGCACCACGACGCGCGGATCGCCGCGCAGCGACTCGTGGAGCTGACCGCGCCCGACGTCGAGCGCGTAGACCCGCCGAGCCCCGCGCTGGAGCAGGCAGTCGGTGAACCCGCCGGTGCCCGCTCCGACGTCGAGGCAGACGCGGCCTAGAGGCTCGATCGAGAAGCGGTCGAGCGCACCGGCGAGCTTGCGGCCCGCACGGGAGACGAACGGCTCGCGGGGGCCGGCGACGCGGAGGACGGCCTCGATCGGAACCGCCGTGCCGGGCTTGTCGATCCTCCGGCCCTCGACCTCGACCGATCCCGCCATCACCGCGCGCCTCGCCTGCTCGCGGCTCTCGTAGAGGCCGCGCTCGACCAGGAGCAGATCCAGCCGCATCGTTCTGGCGCGCGCCGCCATCGCCACCCCGGCGGTCAACTCTCCCGCTCTCCGAGGTAGCGGATGAGCGAGCGAACGGTGTCCTGGCTGCGCGGCAGCGCCGCCGCCAGCTCGCGAGCTTCTTCGGCCACGAGGTCCAGCCGACGGCGGCTCTCCTCGACTCCGTAGAGGCCGGGGTAGGTCAGCTTGCGCGCCGCGGCGTCCTTGCCAGCGGCCTTGCCGAGCGTCGCGGCGGAGCCCTCGACGTCGAGCAGATCGTCGCCGATCTGAAACAGCAGGCCGAGCGCCTCGCCGAGCCGGCGGAGCAGATCGAGCTCCCCTTCCCCGGCGTCCGCGTGGATCCCGCCCAGGAGCAGGCTCGCGACCAGAAGGCTTCCCGTCTTGCGGCGATGGATGCTCTCCAGGGCCTGCTCCGGATGGTCGGGCCAACGGTGCTCCGCTTCGAGATCCGCGACCTGGCCACCGATCATGCCCAGACTGCCGACCGCTTCGCCGGTGATCACCACCGCCCGAGCGCGCACCTCGCCGGGCGCGCTCAGGGGCTCGCGGGCGAGGCAGGCCAGCGCATGGTTGAGCAGCGCGTCGCCGGCGAGGATGGCGAGCGCCTCGTCGAACTGGCGATGGACGGTGGGGCGCCCGCGTCGAAGGTCGTCGTCGTCGAGAGCCGGCAGATCGTCGTGCACCAGGCTGAAGGTGTGGATCAGCTCCATCGCGGCCGCCGGCCCCAGCAGGCTCTCGCGCGGCGCGCCGTGGATCTCGCCGGCGAGCACCACCAGCGCCGGGCGCACCCGCTTGCCGCCGGCGAAGATGCTGTAGCGCATCGCGCTGTGGAGACGAACCGGCTCGAGATTCGCCGCGGGCAGCAGGCGTTCGAGCGTGCGCTCCACCGCAGGACACAGATCGGCGAGGTACGCGGGGAAGCCGGTCACGCGTCACCCGAAGAGGAGTCGAGACAGAAAGGAAGAGCGATGACGAAGAGCGCTATTTTCTGGACCTCGGTGTCGGCCCAGTTGTCTTCGAAGAACGCGGCCAGAGTATACGCCACCAGCGCGGCGGCGACGCCCAGGTGCAGGTCGGCGCGCGGCCCCGCGGCGGCACCTTCGCGTCGATAGTTGCGCAGCGTGTGAGTGAAGCTCGCGCCCAGGATGCCGACGAACGCGGCCAGCGCCAACAGGCCGTGCTCGGCCGCGAGCTGCAGATAGGAGTTGTGCAGGTGCGGACGGCGATCGCGCGGAGCGGTGGGATGGCGATAGAGCGGGTAGCGGGTCTTGACCACGCCGGGCCCGAGACCGAGCAGGGGACGCTCGGCGACCATGCGCAGCCCGGCGTCCAGCATGCAGAGCCGGTCGTAATTCGACTCGTCGCGCAGGTCGAGAATCGAGACCGCGCGATCGCGCACCGCCGCCGGTAGGAGCACGGCGAGCACGATCGCGGCCGGCGCCACCCAGAGCAGGTGGCGGGGGCGGCGGACCGCGAGCAGAAACAGAGCCGCCGCGCCGAGCGCGACCCAGGAGCCACGGGTGAGATTGAGCGACAGGGCGGCGGCGACCACCGCCGCCCCCGCGAGCGTCCCCGGCATTCGCCACGCCGGTCCGCACACCAGTCGCGCCAGGGCCAGCGCGGCGCACAAGAGCAGCACGCCGGCAAAGGTCTGGTAGTGGGAGAAGGGGCCGGGGATCCGCCGTGCCACCTCGACCCCGGCAGCGCCGATGGCGACCTGCGCCAGGCCGAGCGCGGCGACCAGCGCGCCCATGATCAGCAGACCGCGCACCACCAGCCGGGCGCGGGGCTCGTCGCGCACGACGGCGAGAGCGAGCAGGAGCGGCAGGAAGGAAAGCAGATCCTTCAACCTGACGAGGCTGGTCAACGGCTCGTACGAGAACGCGACGGAAGCTAGAAAGACGAGCACGAAGACAGTGAGCGGTCGCAGCAGCCGCGCCGGGACCAGGAGCGCCGGCGTGCGCTCCCCGCGCCAGCGCGCGGCGAGCACCGCGAGCGCCGAGACGCCCATGAACACGTTGGAGAGCGCGAGCGCCCAGATCGCCCACAGGTTGAGCGCGAAGCCCCAGAACGCGACGTCGCGGGCGGGGGGAGCCGGCGCTCCGCGGGCTCTATGCGACCAGGCCATGGCTCCGCCGCCCGGGAGGCGGAGCTACCGGAGCCTCGCCCCGAGACCGCCCCGGCGCTGGTACGTCATGGAGCACCGCCCACGCCTACCGAGGACGCGGGCAGCGCTTCCTCGACCAGCATGATCGGGATGTCGGAGACGATGGGGTAGACGAGCTGCGACTCGGCGCAGTAGAGGCCCTCTTCGACCACCGGCTCCTCGTCGTGGAAGTGCTCGCGGTACTTCTGCACCAGCTTCTCGCGCCACTCCGGCGGGAGCTTGACCAGCTCGAGCGAACCTTTCGTCTTGGGGCAGACCAGGATGGCGAGCAGCTCGGGATCGACGGCCATCAGACGGTCCTCTGGATGGAGACCGAGAGTATCACGGCAGTGACGCAGCGGTGCAGAGTGGCGGCGGAGCCGATCGCAGCGAGGCGGTGACGTAGAGGGCGAGAGTCGTCACGTCACGCCACCGGCAAGAGCAGAGGCTCGATCGACTGCGCCTTGCCGTTCTTGGGATCGATCTCCAAGAGCGCCGCGGCGAGGCGGACGTCGTCCTTCGCCACCTCGAACGGCGACGGCGTCCGCAGCCGGAAGCGCCGCAGCACCTTGTCGCTGCGGAACCCGATGATCGAGTCGTACGGCCCGGTCATGCCCACATCGGTGATGAACGCGGTGCCGCCGGCGAGAATGCGCGCATCGGCGGTGGGAACGTGGGTGTGGGTGCCCACGACGGCGGACACCCGGCCGTCGAGATGGAACCCCATCGCCTGCTTCTCGCTGGTGGCCTCGGCATGGAAGTCGACCAGGATCACCTTCACCCGGCCGTCGAGCTCCTGGAGCAGGACGTCGGCGGCGTCGAATGGCGAGTCGAGCGGCGACATGAAGACCTGCCCTTCGAGATTGAGCGTCGCGACCGGGATCCCGGCCGGCGTCTCGCCGACGTGAACCCCCCGGCCCGGGTTGGCGCTCGGGTAGTTCGCCGGGCGCAGCAGGTTGGCGCGCTCGTCGAGCAGCGGCAGGCCCGCCTTCTTGTCCCATATGTGGTTGCCGCTGGTGAAGCAGTCGACCGGAAGGTCCGACAGCTCCTCCAGCACCTCGGGCGTGATGCCGAATCCGCCCGCCGCGTTTTCGATGTTCACCACGGTGTAGTCGATGCGGCGGCGGTCGACCAGCTCGGGCAGGAGCCGAGCCACCGCCTGTCGGCCGGGCTTGCCGATCACGTCGCCGACGAAGAGCAGTCTCACCGGGCGAACTCGACCGCGCGGGTCTCGCGGATGACGGTGACCTTGATCTGCCCGGGATAGGTGAGCTCGGCCTCCAGCCGACGCGCAATGTCGCGCGACAGCCAGATCGACTCCTCGTCGGAGAGCTTCTCCGCGTCGACGATGATGCGGATCTCCCTGCCCGCCTGGATGGCGAAGGTCTTCTGGACGCCCTTGAAGCTCGCCGCGATCTCCTCGAGCTGCTTCAGGCGCTTGACGTAGGTCTCCAGGATCTCGCGGCGCGCGCCGGGCCGCGCCGCGGACAGCGCGTCGGCGGCGGTGACCAGTACCGCCTCGACCGTCTCCGGGTCGTAGTCGCCGTGGTGGCAGGCCATGGCGTGCACCACCTCCTCGCTCTCTCCATACTTGCGCAGGAGGTCGATGCCGATCTCCAGGTGCGTCCCGTCCATCTCCCGATCGATGGCCTTTCCGACGTCGTGGAGTAGCCCAGCGCGCTTCGCCACGTGCACGTTGACCTTGAGCTCGGCCGCCATCACTCCGGCCAAAAACGCCACCTCCTTCGAGTGGTGTAGGACGTTCTGGCCGTAGGAGGTGCGGTAGCGCAGGCGTCCGAGTAGCTTGATCAGGTCAGGGTGCAGGTTCGCGAGGTTGAGCTCGAGGAGCGCAGCCTCGCCCTCCTGCTGGATGGTGGTGTCGAGCTCCTCCTTCACCTTCTCCACTACCGACTCGATGCGCGCCGGGTGGATGCGTCCATCGGCAATGAGCCGATCGAGAGCGATCCGCGCGATCTCGCGGCGGAAAGGATCGAAACCGGACAGGATCACCGCCTCGGGCGTGTCGTCCACGATGAGGTCGACGCCGGTCGCCATCTCGAGCGCGCGGATGTTGCGGCCCTCGCGCCCGATGATGCGGCCCTTCATCTCGTCGGACGGGAGCATCACCACCGATACGGTGGTCTCGGAGACGTAGTCCGAGGCGGAGCGCTCGATCGCCATCGCCACGATCCGCTGCGCTTCGCGGTGCGCGTGCTCGCGCGCCTCGTCCTCGATGCGTTTCAGCAGGCGCGCCGCGTCGACCCGGGCGTCGCGCTCCATGACCCGGATCAGCTCGTCCTTGGCCTGTTGCGCCGTGAGGCCGCCGACCTGCTCGAGCCGCTCGCGCTCCAGGCGCAGGAGCTCGGAGAGCTCCGCGCGCTCGCGGCCCAACCGCTCTTCGCCCTGGCCGAGGTCGGCCTCGAGCTTGCGCAGCTCGACCTCGCGCCGATCGAGCGTCGAGCGCTGGCGCGTGAGCTCGTCGTCGAGCTGGGCGATCCGCCGCTCCTGCTTGTCGAGATCCGCGCGCTGCTTGGACGCGACCTTCTCGAACTCGCTGCGAGCCTGGAGCAGCTTCTCCTTCGCCGCCAGATCGCTCTCCCGCAGCTTGGCCGCCACCTGGCGCTCGGCGTCCTCGATGATGCGCGCCGCTTCCCGCTCGCTGCGCGCGAGCGAGTGCCGGGCGATGCGGCGGACGAATACCAGCCAGACGAAGGGGGCTGCAATCGCGGCCACCACGATCGCCGCCCCCAGGACATACGGTGTGCTCAAGACTGTCCCCCCCCCTCTTGCCGCTCGGTGCTCCGCCCGAGCCCGCCTCGGAAGCGAGACCGGAACGGCAGGGAACCGGTGGGACTAGGAGATGTGCATCCCCCGTGGAGCCGTGTGGACCGCCGCGTTAGAACCTACGCGACCAAGGTGGGTGTCCGCTCCGCGAGTCGTTAGCGTCCCCGTACGAGCGGGGCTGGCACGGACCCGTGGGTAAGAACTCCCTATGTAACTGCATTGGTTCTAAAAGTGGTTTGATCCATCACCAACCGCACAGGGGATGCAAGCTCTTTCATCGAACGTCGATCTGCCGGCGCGCCGGCGCACCCTTGCGCCGTTGTCCCGGCCCGCCGCCTAGCCGGCCTCGAGGGCCTGCTCCAACGTTCCCGTCAGTTCCTTCACTTTCGCCCCCGCCGCCCGCGTCTCGGCCGCGTGCTCGACCCGCAGCCGGGCCAGCTCGTCGGCGATGTTCAGCGCGGCGAGGATGGCGACCTTCGCCCGGTCGACCGAGCTCGAGTGCCCGGCCACCTCCCGCATCTTCTGGTCGACCACGGCCGCCAGCTTCTGCAGGTGCGAGGTGTCGTCGTCACCACGAACGTGGTAGGTGGCTCCGAAGATGTCCACCTCCACTGTGGTGGTGCTCGTTCCCGCCATCCGGACCGCCCGCCCCCGGCCGGCCCGATGGTTCTGGAATCGAGCGGCGACCTCGAGGGGCTTTAAGGCGAAAGCACTATAGCACGGGTCACCCGCGTGATTCGGGAGCGGGAGAGGCCCCGGAAGCGCAGCGCGCCTCAACCGAGGAGAGCCTGGAGCTCGCCCTCGAGGCGCTCGAGCCGGCGCCGCACCTCTGCCGTGCGCGCGCCCTCAGGCGAGGAGCCAGCCACGCGCACGCTCTCGAGCTCGGCCTCGAGCCGGGCGACCTCGGCGCGCAGCGACTGATTCTCGCGAGCGAGCGACTGCAGGCGAGCGGCGGTGCGGGCGACCGATCCTTCGAGCCGCGACCAATCGAGGTCCGTGCTCATGAGGTCTCCTTGGAGGTCGGCCAGCCGAAGCGTTCGCCGAGGAGACGCGCGAGCTCGGCCTGGCGAGCGTTGACCTCGTCTTGTTGGAGCGAGCGATCCGGTGCGTTGTACCGGAACGCGACGGTGGTGTTGACCGCCCCCGCCGGAACTCCCTCGCCTTGATAGCGATCTTTGAAGCCGAACTCCTGGAGCTCGGGCGGAGCGGCGGCCGCGATGGTCGCCGCGATCGAGGCCCAGGGAACCTCGATCGCGTGCGTCAGCGTGAGGTCGGCGGCGATGCCCGGAAACCGCGACGGGATCTCCGCGCTCGGCACCTCGCCGCCCTCGCCGAGCGCCCAGCAGAAGAGCTCGGCGGCGAACAGCGGGAACGGCGACTCCTGGTCGAGCCGGCCGAACCAGCCGACGCGCTCCCCGCCGGGAGAGTAAAGCTCGGCACCGGTCCCGGCGAGCACACCGGGCAGGCCGGCGCGGCGGATCGCGACCTTCGCGGCGAAGGCCTCGAGCAGGGTGTCGAGGACGCCCTTGAGGTCGAACAGGTCGGCCTCGCGTGCGCCGTCCCAGGGAGTGCCCGCGGTGCCGCCCAGGAGGATCCCGAGCGACTCCACCTCCTGGTCGAGAAAGACGTTCCCGATCTCGAACAGACGCACCGCAGCGGCGCCGCGGCGCTGGTTGAAGCGGGCAGTGTCGAGCAGCCCGGGCACCATCGAGCGGCGCAGCACCGCGTAACGCTCGGAGAGCGGGTTCTGGAGCTCGATCGGGCCACCGTTTCGGGACGCTCGGTCCGAGCGCAGCACCGGGAAGCGGGCGTCCTCCTCGCGCGAGATGAACGCGTACTGGATGGTCTCGGCGAGGCCCTGGCCGACCAGTTGCTGGCGCATCAGACGGCGGCGCCGCTGCTCGGATGTCTCCGGGCCGTCGGAGCCGAGGATCGGAGGCAGCGCCGCGGGGATCGCGTCGAAGCCGCGGATCCTCATCGCCTCCTCGTAGAGGTCCTCCGCGCGCTCGAGATCGAATCGACGCCAGCTCGGCACCCGCACCCGCCACGCCGAGCCGTGAGCGTCGACCACCTCGAGCCCGAGCCCGGCGAACCAACGCTCGAGGTCCTCGCGCGCGAACGCGGCGCCGGCAAAGGCGTCGAGCCGCTGCGGCGCGAACGCGATCTCGCGGCGATCGAGGCAGGCAGGATCGATCACGTCGAGCACGCCCCGCCGCACCGAGGCCTGCGCGATCTCGGCGAGAAGCGCCGCCGCGCGGTCGAGCGCGGCCACGGTCGCCTCGGGATCGGCCCCGCGCTCGAAGCGATGGCTGGCGTCGGTGTGCAGACCGAGCCGCTTCGCCGTGCGGCGCACGGCGGCACGGTCGAAATGAGCGCTCTCGAGCAGGATGCGCCTGGTCTCCGGGACGACCTCGGTCTCGAGCCCGCCCATGATGCCGGCGAGCGCCACGGCGCGCGAGGCGTCGGCGATGACCAGGTCGGCGGGGAGGAGCTCGCGGCGCTGGCCGTCGAGCGTGACCAGCGACTCGCCAGCCGACGCCAACCGCACCACGATGGTGGCCGAGTCGAGGCGATCGAGGTCGAACGCATGGAGCGGCTGCCCCAGCTCCCACAGCACGAAGTTCGTGACGTCGACTACGGAATTGATGGCGCGGACGCCGACCGCCTCGAGCCGCGAGCGCAGCCACCCCGGGCTGGGCCCCACCTTGACACCTTCGAGCACCCGCGCCGAGTAGCGCGGGCAGTGGGCGGGCTCGACCACCACCACCTGCGCCAACGAGGCTGCGGTCGGGGGCTCCTCGCGGGGCTCCGCCCGTGGCGGCTCGAGCGCGACGCCGCGCAGCACCGCGATCTCGCGCGCCAGCCCGAGGTGATTCATGCAGTCGGGCCGGTTGCCGGTGACGTCGACATCCAGGATCAGGTCGTCGCCCGAGGCCGTCACGTGCTCGACGCTCGACCCCGAAGCGGTGAGGCGCGCGGCGAGGGCCTCGACCGGTCCGAGCTCGACGTACTGGGCGAGCCAGTCGCGGGAGAACTGCATCAGCGGTGGATCTGGCGCAGCAGGCGCAGATCGTTCTCGAACAGCATGCGGATGTTGGGCAGCCCGTAGCGCGCCATGGCGACGCGGTCGATGCCGCCGCCGAACGCGAAGCCGCTCCATACCTCGGGATCGACGCCGAGGTTCTCGAGCACGCGGGGATCGACCATCCCGGAGCCCATGATCTCCATCCAGCCCGTTCCGGAGCAGGTGCCGCAGCTCGCCGTGTCCGCAGGCGGCCGGCAGAACGGGCAGGTGATGTCGACCTCCGCCGAGGGCTCGGTGAAGGGGAAGTAACTGGGCCGCAGCCGAACCGAGGTCTCAGGATCGAGCAGCCGCTTGAAGAAGGTCTCGATCGCGCCCTTCAAGTGGCCGAAGGTGATCCCCCTGTCGACCACCAGAGCCTCGACCTGATGGAACATCGGCGAGTGCCGCAGCGTGTTGTCGTTGCGGTAGACGCGGCCGATGCCGAGCACCCGGACCGGCGGCTTGCGCGCGAGCAGCGTACGGACCTGGATCGGCGAGGTGTGGGTGCGCAGCAGGCGCCCGTCGCGCAGGAAGAGGGTGTCCTGCTCGTCGCGCGCCGGGTGATCGTCGGGGAAGTTGAGCGCGCCGAAGTTGTGGTAATCGTCCTCGATCTCGGGGCCCTCGGCGACGCTGTAGCCCATCTGGCGGAAGATGCTCTCGATCTCCTGGTACACCAGCGTGATCGGATGCAGCGTCCCGGTCGGCTGGCGCCGGCCCGGCACAGTGACGTCCACCGCGGCGCCGGCGAGCGCGCGCTCCCGCTCGCGCTCGGCGAGTCGACGGTCGAGCGCCTCGAGCGCCGTCTCGACCTCCCGGCGCAGCTCGTGGACGCCCTTGCCGAACTCCCGGCGCTCCGCGGGCTCGAGCTCGCGCAGCCGCGCCTCGAGCGAGCGCACGATGCCACGCTTGCGGCCCAACCACTCGACGCGCAGAGCCTCCCAGGCATCGCGGCCGGACACGGCCTCCGCGTCGCGGCGGAAACGGCCGACCAGGTCGGTGAGCTCCCCGGCGGCGGCGCCGTGCTCCACCTTCACCGCTACGACCCCGCGGCTCGAGCCTCGGTCGGGCCGAGCGCCGCCTTGGCGACCTGCGCAAGCTCGGAGAAGGCCTGCTCGTCGCGCACCGCGAGGTCGGCGAGCATCTTGCGATCGAGATCGCAGCCGGCGTGCTTCAGGCCGGAGATGAACCGGCTGTAGGACAGGCCGTGCAGCCGGGCGGCGGCGTTGATGCGGACGATCCACAGCCGGCGCATCTCGCGCTTGCGCTGCCGCCGGTCGCGATAGGCATAGCCGAGCGACTTCTCGACCGCCAGCTTGGCCATGCGATGGGCCTTCGACTTGGTGCCGAAGTAGCCCTTGGCCTGTTTCAGGATCTTCTTACGCTTCTGGACGCGCTTGGAACCGCGCTTGACACGTGGCATCGATGAACCTCGTTTCGCCCTCTAGGCGACCGGTCCGGCGCAGCCGGACCGGGATCGCCAGGTGATACCCAGCAGGGCGCTGACACTCTGCATTTCTCAGCGCCCTCTAGGGCGGTTAGCCAGGGTCGCGAGGACAGGCTCGCTCCTGCGTCCCTGCCTCCACGCCGGGCACTGCCCGGGGGAGAGTGACTCGTCGGTCAGCGCGGGAGCAGCTCGCGAATCTGCTTCGCGAACGCGTCCGACACCGCCGTTTGCTGGCGGAGCTTGCGCTTCCGCTTCGCGCTCTTCTTGGTCAGGATGTGGGTCTTGCCCGAATGGCCGCGGCGCACCTTGCCGGTCGCCGTCAGCCGGAACCGTTTGGCCGCACCCCTGTGGCTTTTCTGCTTGGGCAACCTCGACTCCTTTCACGTCCTACGCCAGCCTTGATACTGGCGCCGCGGACGGCGCTGGCTCCGGGAATGGTTCTTACCATTCCCTACGCCAGCATTGATCTGGCGCCGCGGACGGCGCTGGCTCCGGCTACAGCACCGAGCTCCTCGACCTTATCTGCTCGCGCATCCGCTCCGCCAGGGCCCCCACCTCCATCGATCCGAGGTCCTCGCCGCCGCGCAGGCGCACCGCCACCGTGCCGGCCTCCGCCTCGCGGCCGCCGACCACCAGCATGTAGGGCGTCTTCTGGAGCTGCGCCTCGCGGATGCGATAGCCCAGCTTCTCGCCGCGGTCGTCGAGCTCGACCCGCAGCCCCTCGCCGCGCAGCCGCTCGGTCACCGAAGCGCCGTACTCGGAGAACCTCTCCGAGACCGGGAGCACCACCGCCTGGCGCGGGGCCAGCCAGAGCGGGAGCGCCCCGCCGGTGTGCTCGACCAGGATCCCGATGAAGCGCTCGAGCGAACCGAGCATGGCCCGGTGGATGAGAACCGGTTGGCGCTCCTCGCCGCTGGAGGCCGTGTACTTCAGCTCGAAGCGCTCGGGGAGCTGGTAGTCGAGCTGGACGGTCCCGAGCTGCCACGAGCGCCCCATCACGTCCTTCACCTGGAAGTCGATCTTCGGCGCGTAGAACGCCCCCTCGCCCGGATTCGGGGTGTAGGAGATGCCGTTGCGCTCGAGAACGGCCCGCAGCGTCGCCTGCGCCCGCTCCCAGGTCTCGGCGGTGCCGACCGCCTTCTGGGGACGGGTCGAGACCTCGACCGCCACCTCGCCGAAGCCGAACACTTCGTAAATCTCCCGGATCCTTCGCACCACGCTCATCACCTCGGACTCCACCTGGTCCTCGGTGCAGAAGATGTGGGCGTCGTCCTGGCAGAACGTGCGCACCCGGGTCAAACCGGTGATGACACCGCTGCGCTCGGCGCGGTGCAGGCGCCCGAAGTCGCTGTAGCGGATCGGGAGGTCGCGGTACGAGCGCAGCCGGGTCTGGTAGACCAGACAGGCGCCGGGGCAGTTCATGGGCTTGACCGCGAACTGCCGGCCCTCGGCCTCGGTGAAGAACATGGCGTCGCCGTAGTAGTCGTAGTGCCCGGACTGCTTCCAGAGCTCGACGTCCATGATCTGCGGTGTCACCACCTCGCCGTAGCCGTCCTGGGCATACAGCTCGCGGATGAAGTCGACGAGCTGGTTGTAGACCAGCGCCCCCGCCGGATGGAAGAACGGGCTTGCCGGCGCGTGCGGGCTCATGCTCCACAGATCGAGCTGGGGGCCCAGGCGCCGGTGATCGCGGGCGGCCGCCTCCTCGACGCGCCGTTCGTACTCCTCGAGCTCCCGCTCGGTGGAGAAGGCGGTGCCGTAGACCCGCTGCAGACGCTCGTTGGCCTCGTCGCCCTTCCAGTACACCGCCGACGCCTCGAGCAGCTTCACCGTCCCGATCTGGCCCAGATCGCGGACGTGCGGCCCGCGGCAGAGGTCGTAGAAGTCTCCGTGGCGATACAGCGTGATGGTCTCGTCCAGGGGGATGTCCTCGAGCCGCTTGACCTTGAGCCCTTCGCCTCGCTCGGCGAAGAAGCTCGCAGCCTCCTGGCGTGAGATCTCGATGCGCTCGAATACGCTCCCCTCGGCGAGGATCTCGCGCATCTTGCTCTCGATTCGCGCCAGGTCCTCGGGGGTGAACGGCTGAGCACGACGGAAGTCGTACTGGAACTTCTCGCTGTGATCGACCCGGCCGACGTCGATCTCCACCTCCGGCCACAGGCGCTTCACGGCGTCGGCCATGACGTGCTCGGCGCTGTGCCGCACGAAGCGCCCGGCTTCGGGGTCCTTGGCGGTGAAGACCCGGAACCTGCCACCCCCGAGGAGCGGCTGGCGGAGGTCGACGTCACCGCCCTCGAGCTCGGCCCCGACCGCCGCATCCGCCAACCGGGCGCCGATCGAGCGCGCCGCATCGAGCGGCGTCGAGCCGCGGGGGAGCGTGAGACTCTTCCCGTCGGGCAGGACGAGAGAGATCCGCTCTGGGCTCTCGGCGTCGATCCGCTGAGGATGCTCGGACATCGGGATCTCGAAAGTGCACCAGGCGACGCGCCTGGCGGTGAAGGGCCTGGTAGGCGCTAGCGGACTCGAACCGCTGACCTCTACCGTGTGAAGGTAGCGCTCTAACCAGCTGAGCTAAGCGCCTGCGTCTGGAACCGTCCTGCGCTCGATCTGACGGAGCCTTCTCCCCTCTCCGGACTCGATTCTTCGGTGGTAGGCCCGAGCGGACTCGAACCGCTGACCTCTACGATGTCAACGTAGCGCTCTAACCAAGCTGAGCTACGGGCCTCTGTTTCGAGCGACTGCTCTGGAGCGGCTGCCTTCGAAACAGCCGCCTTCCAAGCCACCGTTTGGCGCGATCGCCTGGGTTGCGGTCGCCAGCCGCAAGGGAAGAACGGTAGCAGAGGGCGACGAAAGGTGTCAATCGAGCCAGCCACCCGCACGCGCCCTCGCGGCGATCCCGGCGGCCCCCTGTTACGATCCGCCCTCCATGCTCGAGCCGCGGCATGTCATCGAGGCGCGCGAGCGCATCCGCGATCGCATCTACCTCTCTCCCTGCGCGCGCTCGGAGACGTTCTCGCGCCGCTGTGGCGCCATCACCTTCTTCAAGCTCGAGAACCTGCAGATGACCGGCTCCTTCAAGGAGCGTGGCGCGCTCAACAAGCTGCTCCAGCTCTCGCCCGAGGAGCGCCGGCGCGGCGTGATCGCGGCCTCCGCCGGCAACCACGCGCAGGCGGTCGCCTATCACGCGTCGCGCGACGGCATCCCGGCCACCATCGTGATGCCGCGGCGCACGCCGCTGATCAAGGTCTCGAACACGCGCGATCACGGCGCCGAGGTCGTGCTTCAAGGCAACGACTTCGACGAGGCGAACGCGCACGCGCTTGAGCTCCAGCGCGAGCGCGGCCTGGTCGCGGTGCATCCGTTCGACGACGACGCGGTGATCGCCGGCCAGGGCACGATCGCGCTCGAGCTGCTCGAGCAGGAGCCCGACCTCGAGGTGGTGCTGGTGCCGGTCGGCGGCGGCGGGCTGATCTCGGGCATCGCGGTCGCGCTCAAGGGGCTGCGCCCGCGCGTAAAGGTGATCGGGGTCGAGGCCGACGCCTGTCCGGCCATGAAGAAGAGCGTCGAGGCGGGCCACCGCGTCACCATCGAAGCGGATACCACCATCGCCGACGGCATCGCGGTGAAGCGGCCGGGCGAGCTGACCCTCGAGTACGTCAAGCGCTGGGTCGACGACCTGGTGACGGTCGACGAGGAGGAGATCGCGAACGCCGTCCTCCTCCTGCTCGAGCAGGAGAAGACGGTGACCGAAGGCGCCGGGGCGGTTGCGCTCGCCGCGCTCTACAACCAGCGGGTCAAGGCGGCGTACGGCAAACGGACGGTGATGATCCTCTCGGGCGGCAACATCGACGTGAACATCCTGTCGCGCATCATCGAGCGCGGCCTCGCCAAGGACGGGCGCCTGGTGAGGCTCGAGGTGCAGCTCCCCGATGAGCCGGGCGCGCTCGCCGCGCTCCTGGCGGAGGTCGGCCGCCGGTCGGCGAACGTGATCGAGGTCCACCACGAGCGCACGTTCTCGGACCTGGGCCTGGCCAGCGTCGCGGTCGAGCTCACCCTGGAGACCCGCGGCGCCGAGCACGTCCGCCAGCTCCAGGGCGCGCTGCGCGAGCAGGGCTTCGAGCCGCGCGAGATGCGGATGCGCGCCGGATCGGTCGCCCGCAAGGGCCGGCGGGCCGGGCGCTCGGCCGACTCGTGCTAGACTGGCGCTCTCGAGTGTCCGACGAACCTCCGTCTCCCGTTCCCCGCGCTTCCCTTGACCTGCCCGCGGTCTCCGGTCGCCTCCAGGCGCCCTCGGTCCTGCGCGGCGTAGCCGCGTCCGGATGAGCCCTCTTCTGCTGCTGGCGGCGAGCTCCCCCGTCCGCCTCGAGATCGACCCTCCGCTCGCGATCGCGCTGGCGATCCTGTTCGTGCTCATGAACGGTTTCTTCGTGGCGGCGGAGTTCGCGCTGGTCAAGGTGCGTCCGACGCAGATCGATCTCCAGGCGGCCGCCGGGCAACGCCGCGCGCGCGTGGCCCAGCACATGATCACCCACCTCGACGCGTACCTCTCGGCGACCCAGCTCGGCATCACGCTGGCGAGCCTGGCCCTGGGCTGGATCGGGGAGCCGGCGTTCGCCCGCATCCTGGAGCCTCTCCTGGTCGGTATCTTCGGCGCATCGCCTGCGGTGGTTCACACCGTGAGCCTCGCGGTCGCGTTCGGGCTCATCACCGTCCTGCACATCGTCCTCGGCGAGCTGGCCCCCAAGTCGCTCGCCATCCGCAAGCCGGAGCCGACCTCGCTCTGGGTCGCGATGCCGCTCTATGCCTTCTACAAGGTCACCTATCCCGTGATCTGGGTCCTGAACCATGCCGCGAACGGCATCCTCCGCATCTTCGGCATCGAGCCGGTCACCGGCAGCGAGCTCGCGCACAGCGAGGAGGAGATCCGGCGCCTGCTCGCCTCGGAGACGCAGAGCGAGCTCCCGGAGCACAAGCGCGAGCTCTTGGCCAACATCTTCGAGCTGTCGCACCGCACCGCGCGCCAGATCATGGTGCCGCGCGCCGACGTTGTGTACCTGTCGACCACGCGCTCGATGGAGGAGAACCTGGAGATCGCGCGCCGCGCCGGCCACACGCGATTCCCACTCTGCGAAGGCGATCTCGACCACGTCGTCGGCCTGGTCCACATCAAGGACCTCTTCCGTGCGCCCGAGCCGCCGTCGACGCTCACCGAGGTGCGGCGCGCGATCTCGTTCGTGCCGGAGACGCTCCAGGCCGATCGCATGCTCCGCCGCATGCGTGCAGAGCGCGTCCACATGGCGGCCGTGCTCGACGAGTACGGGGGCGTGAGCGGCATCGTCACGCTCGAGAACGTGATCGAGGAGATCGTGGGTGAGATCCAGGACGAGTTCGACTTCGAGCGGCCGGAGATCGTGCCGCTGGGGCCGAACACCTACCAGGTCTCGGGCCAGATGCTGGTCGCGGATCTGGAGGACGAGCTCGACCTCGAGCTCTCGGAGCGCGACGAGGACACCATCGGTGGTGTGGTCCTGTCGGAGCTCGGGCGGCGCGGCCGCGTCGGCGACGTGGTGCGCATCGCCCATCTCGCGCTCCGGGTCCAGGAGATCGACGGCAATCGCATCAGCACCCTGCGTCTGACGGTGGAATCGCCCGCCGAGGTGGCGCCGGAGGCGGCCGGCGGCGCGAAGTAGGTGGCGGAGTAGGTGACAAGGATACTCATCTCCCCGCAGGGTCCACCCGTGCTGGGGAGAAACGAGTAGCCTGTCGCCCCTCGAGCGCTATCACCCCTCGAGCGGGCTCAGAGACTCGAGCGTCTTCGTCACCGCCTCGGCGACCGGGATCGCGTGCTTCTCGCGGTCGCGGCGCAGCGATAGCTCGACCTCGCCGCGCGCCAGGCTCTTGCCGCCCACCACCAGCCGAATCGGGATGCCGACGAGGTCGGCGTCGTTGAACTTGACGCCCGGGCGCTCGTCGCGGTCGTCGTAGAGGACCTCCACGCCCCGCGCGCACAGCGCGTCGTAGAGCTCGTCGCTCTGGCGGCGGACTGCCTCGTCGTTGGGGTTGAGCGACACCAGCAGCACCTGGAACGGCGCCAGCGGGAGCGGCCAGATGATGCCGTGCTCGTCGTGGTTCTGCTCGATCGCGGCCGCCATCGTGCGTCCCAGCCCGAGCCCGTAGCAGCCCATGATCAGGGGATGGGTCGCGCCGCGCTCGTCGGTGAAGCCAGCGCCCATCGCCGCCGAGTACTTGACACCGAGCATGAAGGTGTGGCCCACCTCGATGCCGCGCGATTCCTCGAGCGTCGCGCCGCAGCGCGGGCAGGGATCGCCGCCGCGGACCAGGCGCAGGTCGGCCCAGGCCGTGGGCTCGGCGTCGCGCCCCCACTGCGCGCCGACGTAGTGCGCATCGGCGCGATTGGCGCCGCAGCCGAAGCTCGCCAGCCCGCGGGCCGCGTGATCGGCCCAGAGTGGGACGTCCGGCGCGAGGCCCACCGGACCCAGAAAGCCGGTCGGCGCTCCGGTCGCGCGCTCCACCGCCGCGTCGTCCGCGAGCCGCACCTCGGTCGCAGCGAGCGCGTTCTGGAGCTTGATCTCGTTGACCTCGTGATCGCCGCGCACGGCGACCGCGACCGGCTTGCCGTCGGCTTCATAGAGCAGCGTCTTGACCAGCTCCCGCGGCTCGAGCCCGAGCGCTTTGGACACCTCGCCGATGGTGCGCAGCCCGGGAGTTGCCACCTGGCGCAGCTCGTCGGCGCCGCCGCCCGCCGCAGCCTGGGCCGCCGACTTGGGCGCCTCCGCCTTCTCCACATTCGCCGCGTAGCCGCAGGCGCGGCACGACACCACCGCGCTCTCGCCGGTCGACGCGAGGACCATGAACTCGTGCGACGAAGACCCGCCGATCGACCCGGTGTCGGCCTCGACCATGGTGTAGTCGAGCCGGCAGGCGTCGAAGATGCCGCGGTAGGCCCGGCACACCAGCTCGTAGGTCTCGCGCAGGCTCTCCTCACTGGTGTGGAACGAGTAGGCGTCCTTCATCAGGAACTCGCGCCCGCGCATGAGCCCGAAGCGCGGGCGGACCTCGTCGCGAAACTTGGTCTGAATCTGGTAGAGCAGAATGGGAAGCTGGCGGTAGCTCTTGACGTCGCCGCGCACCAGATCGGTGACCACCTCTTCGTGAGTGGGGCCGAAGCAGAAGTCGCGCTGGTGGCGGTCCCGAATGCGGAGCAACTCCTTGCCGTACTGCTCCCAGCGCCCAGACTCCTGCCACAGCGACGCCGGCTGGATCGCCGGCATCAGGAGCTCGACACCTCCGGCCTTCTCCATCTCGGCGCGGACGATCGCCTCGAGCTTGCCGATCGTCCGCCGCGCCAGCGGCGCATAGGTGTAGATGCCGGCGGCGAGCTTCTTGATCATTCCGGCGCGCGCCATCAGCCGGTGGCTCACCACCTCGGCGTCCCCGGGTACCTCGCGGGTGGTGTACAGGTAGTAGCGGGACCAGCGGTGGCCCATGAGGCTCGAGGAAGGAGGGGGCATCACTCGCTCCGCGGAGCGTCGAGCGCCTCGAACAGCCGCGTCGAGTCGCGCAGGAACTCCATCATCTTCTCCTGGAGCGACACCGTGCGCTCGCCCAGCCGGCGCGCCTCGCGCAGCACCGTACGCGCCTGCTCCTCCCGGCCCGAAGCGAGCAGCGCCATGCCGAGATGCGTCAGTGTGGTGGGCGAGCGCTCGAGCTCGGTCGAGCGCGACAGGAACTCCACCGCCTGGTCGAACTCGCGCCGCTTGTAGTGCACCCAACCGAGCGCGGCGAGCGGGAACTCCTTGAGCTCGTCCGGCGCGAGCTCGAGCGAGCGCTGCGCGTAGTCGAGGGCGCGATCCAGGTCCTCCTCCATCTCCGCCAGGTTGTACGCCATCTCGTAGTAGGCGATGGTCTTCGCGAAGTTGGACCTGCCCTCGTCGAGCAGCCGGACGCCGACGCGGTTCCCCTCGCGGTAGCGGCCCTCGCCGCGCAGCGCCTCGATCAGCGCCGCGTAGGCGGTCGCCTTGAGCATTTCTCCCGGGTTCAAATCGAGCACCTTGCGGGTGATCGCCTCGCTCTCCTGATGCCGGTTCATCTGCAGGCAGGCGAGGGCGTGCGACATCAGGACCGTGGGGTTGTCGGGCTCCAGCCGCAGCGCCCGCCCGTAGCAGCGCAGCGCCTCGGCGGCCTGATCGCTCTGCAGGCTCTTCTCCGCCTTCTCCAGCCACTTCGCCGCCTCGCCCTCGACGCGCGGCAGCGGAACCTCGGAGCTGCCCGAGAGGTAGCCGACCAGATCACGGTAGCGCATCTTCTTCGGATTCAGGCGCTGGGCCTGCCGGAACGCCTCGAGCGCCTTGCGCCGCCAGTGGCGATCGAGGTAGGCGAGGCCGAGCAGGTGATGGGCCTCCTCGAAGGTGGGATCGAGGCGGGTCGCCTGCCGGAGCGCGCGGATCGCCGGCAGCAGCCTGCCCATGTCGTGGTAGGCGCTGCCGAGCAGGTAGAACGCCTGCGGTGCCGAATCCACCTCGACCGCGCGCTCGAGAAATGAGGCGGCGCGATCGAGGCGTCCCTCTCGCGCGTGGATTGCGCCCAGGCAGAACAACGGCAGGAAGGCGTCGGGATAGACCTCGACGCCGCGATCGAGAAAGGCCTCGGCACGCGCCAGGTCGCCGAGCTCGTAGTGGATGACACCGCTGTAGACCAGGCAGTCGTAGTGATCGGGCTTGAGGTCGAGCACGCGCGTGAAGTAGCGCAGCGCCTTTTCTGCATCGCCCTCGTTGAACCAGGTCTCGCCCAGGAAGTGCGCGAGCTGGTAGTTCGCGCGGTCCAGCGCGTAGGCGTCCTCGAGCGCGGCGAGCGCGGCGTCGAGGTCGAAAGATAGAAAGTGCACCTCCGCCTGGCGCAGGTGGCGCAGGAACGCATCCCGCCGCCGGCCGCGGTAGAGCGCCTCGATGCGGTCGCGGCAGGCGGCGAAGCGCTCGCGCTTCTCGAGCGCGAGCAGCTGGCTCTGGGCGCGCATCTGCCAGACGTCGCTCCACGCCTCGGTCTCGATCAGGCCCTTGGTTTGGAGCGTTTCCGCCAGCGCGCCCAGACCGGTGTGGTTGATGAGCAGGTTCTTCTCCTGCTTCTGGAGCGTGGTCAGGATGTCGCGCACGGTTTCGGCGGTGCGCTTCAGGACCTCCTCGAGCACCGAGATGCGCTCGAGTAGGTGCTCGTCGAACGAGAAGTTGTCCTCGGGACGCTCCTCGGTGGGGATCTCGTCGG
>DATKDQ010000230.1:0-3504 GCA_035544635.1 Thermoanaerobaculia bacterium | reverse complement strand
CGTGGCCGACGTCGCGACGGGATCGGTGAGCATCCCCTTCGGCGCGACGGTCGACATCCTCCGCGGCGCCGGCGCCGAGGAGGCGGTGTGGGAGCGCATCATCCTCGACCTGCGCCTGCCGCAGGCGGGCACCGCCGTCTTCGCCGGGGCCGCGCTCGCGGTGTCGGGGCTGGTGATGCAGACGCTCTTCCGCAATCCGCTGGCCGATCCATTCGTCCTGGGCATCAGCTCCGGCGCGAGCCTCGGCGTGGCCCTGGTCGTTCTCGGGGGCGGCCTCTCGGCGGGCGCCGGCGCGATCGTCGGGGGCGGGGTGGCCAGCGCCATGGCGGGGGTGAGCCACGTCGCGGCCGCCATCGGCGGTGCCGTCCTGATGCTCCTCCTGGTGGTGTTCGTGGCGCGCCGGGTCTCGACCCTGACGCTGCTCCTCCTCGGTGTGCTCGCCGGCTACGCGGCCTCGGCGCTGGTGTCGATCCTGCTGCGCTTCGCGGCGCCGGCGAACGTCCAGACCTACGTCATCTGGACGCTCGGCGAGTTCGCGGGCGTGAGCTGGAGCGAGGCGGTCATTCTCGCACCGGCGCTGGGGGTGGGCCTGGTCATGGCGGCGGTGGCGGTGAAGCCGCTCAACGCGCTCCTGCTGGGCGAGACCTACGCCCGCTCGATGGGGGTCGCGGTCGAGCGCAGCCGTATCTGGCTGATCGCGTCGACCGCGGTACTCGCCGGTGCCGTGACCGCGTTCTGCGGCCCGATCGGGTTTCTCGGCATCGCGGTGCCACACCTCGCGCGCGGTCTGCTGCAGACCTCGGACCACCGGCTGCTGGTCCCGGGCACGGCCCTCCTGGGAGCCGCGCTCGCGCTCCTCGCCGACCTTCTCACCCAGGTGCCGGGGGGGCCGCGGACGCTGCCGCTCAACGCGGTCACCGCGCTCCTCGGCGCGCCGGTCGTGGTGTGGGTCATCCTCGCGCGGCGCAGTCTGCGCGACGCTCCCGCCGCCGGATGAGCGCGTTCCGCTCGCGCCGGGGCGGCGCCTGCGTCGAGGGCCGGCGCGGCCGATGAACCCGCTGCTCCAGGTGCGGCGCCTCGCCGTGGGCTACCGGCTCGGCCGGGGTCGCGAGCTGCGCCTGCTCGACGGTGCCGACTTCGAGCTCTCCCCCGGCGAGCTGGTGTGTCTTTTGGGACCGAACGGCTCGGGAAAATCGACGCTCCTGCGCACCATCGGCGGCATGCAGCGTCCGCTCGAGGGACACGTGATGCTGCTCGGGCGCGACCTGCGCGGGGCGACGGCGGAGTGGCTCGCGCGCCACGTCAGCGTCGTGCTCACCGAGCCGGTCGACGTCGGAGCGCTCACCGCGCGCGAGCTGGTCGGCCTCGGCCGCTATCCGTACACCGACTGGCTGGGCCGGCTCACCGCCGCCGATCGCGAGCGCGTCGCGGCCGCGATCGCGGCGGTCGGCGCCGGCGAGCTGGCCGAGCGCCTGGTGCGGAGCCTCTCCGACGGCGAGCGGCAGCGCGTCCTGATCGCGCGCGCGCTCGCGCAGGAGCCGGAGCTGATGATCCTCGACGAGCCGACCGCCTACCTCGACCTGCCGCGGCGGATCGAGACGCTCGGGCTGCTGCGCCGGCTGGCGCGCGAGACCCAGGTTACGGTGCTCCTCTCGACCCACCACCTCGATCTCGCGCTGAGCCATGCCGACCGGGTGTGGCTCCTGCCCCGGGGCGGACCGCTCGAGATCGGGTCGCCCGAGGACGTCGCGCTCTCCGGCGCGCTCGAGCGTACGTTCGTCTCCGAGCGCCTCGAGTTCGACCCCGCCGAAGGGACGTTCCGGCTGCGTGACGGGCCGGCGGGCAGCGCCGGCGCCGGCCGGCCGGTCGCGCTCGAGGGCGACGGCGTGGCGCGCCGCTGGGCGGAGAGAGCGCTGCGCCGCGAGGGCTTCGTGCCGGTTGCGGCGCCGTCCGCCGCGTCTGCGGGCGCGGGCTCACCGCCGCCGCCCTTCGCACGCGTGCGCATCGTGAACGAACCCACCCCGCACGACGGGAGCCGACAGGACGGGACCCGGTACGTGCACGGCCCGGTGCGCTTCGAGCTCGAGATCGGCGGCGAGGCCGTCCTCTGCGCCAGCGTGCACGAGCTCGTGCTGCGGCTGCGTGAAGGCGCGCGCCGTCCGCGCGCTGAGCTCATCTAGCGGAGGGAATGCCACTCATCGTTTCCCGGAGCCGGGAGCCCGTCTGTGCAAACAGACGGGCGACGCGCGCCGTCCGCGGCGCCGACATCATCTAGCGGAGGGAATGCTACTCAGCATTTCCCTCCGCTAACTCGTCCGGCAGCAGGCCGTAGAGGAGCTCGTCGAGGGCCACGCCGTCCTTCCGGACCGCGTTGCGGCGGCGCCCTTCGAGCGCGAACCCCGCCTTCTCGAGCACCCGCGCCGACGCCACGTTGGGAGCGAAGACGCAGGCGTAGATGCGCCGGAGCCCCAGCGTCTCGAAGCCATAGCTGCAGATCGCCTCGACCGCGGCGGTGGCGACGCCGCGCCCCCAGTGCCGCCGGCCGAGCCAGTAGCCCAGCTCCGCCGAATGGCGATACACGTCGGCCTGGCGCTCGAGCCCGATCGAGCCCAGGAGGCTGGCGTTGGCGCCTGCGATCGCGAACACCAGGGGCGGCGACCCGGACTCCGACTGCGTCCGTTCGATCCACTCGCGCGCGTCCTCGAGGGTGTAGGGATGTGGGAAGCGGTTGCGCAGGAAGCGCGACACGTCGGTGTCGTCGGCGAGCCGCTGGAGCGCCGGCGCGTCGCTGGTCCGGAACGGGCGCAGCGTGTAGCCGTCGAGGGCGAGCGGGATCTCGACGCGCTTCATCCGCCGTCGGGCGCGGCGAGACGCTGGCGCCGGCGCATCGGGACGTGGCCGGGCACGGCGGCAACGCGATCGAGCCAGCGGCGCACCGCGGGGAGCCCGGACAGGTCGAAGTCGCCCTCGTGGGCGACGTGGGTATAGGCGTAGAGGGCGATGTCGGCGACGGTCAGGCGCCCTCCGACCAAGAACGGCTGCTCGGCCAGATGCTGCTCCATCACGCGGAGCGCGGCGTACCCGGGCTCCCGCTTCTCCGCCAGCTTCCCGGCGTACCGCTCGCGTGCCTCGAGGTAGTGGATCCAGTAGCGCGAGGTCGCGATGTAGGGCTCGTGGCTGTACTGCTCGAAGAAGAGCCACTCGAGCACCTTCGCCTGATCGAACGGCCGCACCGGCACGAAGTCGGTGCCGCGCGCGAGGTACCAGAGGATGGCGTTGGACTCCGCCAGGAAGCTGCCGTCGTCGAGCTCGAGCAGAGGGATCCGGCCGTTGGGGTTCTTCTTCAGGAACTCGGGGGTGCGCGTCTCGCGCGCGAGGACGTCGACGTCGACCCACTGGTACGAGCGGTCGAGGTGGCCGAGCAGGAGCCGGACCTTGTAGCAGTTGCCGGATTCGTGGTCGCCGTAGACCTTCATGCCGTCCCTTCGCCGCGGCGGCGACACC
>DATKDQ010000229.1:0-20307 GCA_035544635.1 Thermoanaerobaculia bacterium | reverse complement strand
ACCAGCGACGCGAGCAGGTCGTGCGTCCGCGGCCGCGGCGAGGCCACCGACTCGAGGCCGAGCTGAATGGCGCTGGCTTCGAAGAGACCGATCCAGATGGGGAGGAACGCCTGGGATTCGGGATCACGGAGGATCACGATCGGGTTGTTGGAGGAGGGGTCGATCATCAGACCCTTGACCTCCATCCTGATCGGCTCCTCGTTCTGTGTCACGTAATCCGTCCCGCTATCGGCTGCGGCGGCTGGTCAAGATCATGATAGCGCGCCACCTCCAGGCCCACCACCGGCAGGCTGCGGATCACGCGCGGCGATCGTGCGGCCGCGTCGGCGCTCTCGCGCGCGGCGTGGAGGGGCGGTGCCTCGAGCAGCGTCGCGACCAGGCAGTGCGGCAAACCCCGGTCGATGCGCACCTCGACCAGGCACCCCGCCTCGATCTTCCCGGCGAGCGGCGCCGGTACCGCGAAGTGCACGAGCCGATGGCACGCGGTGCGGCCGACGCGGCTGCCGCCCTCTCGCCCGTGTCCCGTGACCAGGACCTCGAGCCGGCGCCCTTCGAGCTCGCGGTTGAGCTCGAGCTGGATGCGCGCCTGCAGTCGAAGCAGCGCCTGCAGGCGGCGATCCGCGGTCGCATCGTCGACGTCGCCGTCGAGGCGCAGCGCCGCCGTGCCGGGTCGGGGCGAGTATTTGAAGGCGAACACGCAGGCGAATCGGAGCTCCTCGATCAGTGAGAGCGTCGCGACGAAGTCGTCGTCGCTCTCGCCGGGGAAGCCCACGATGACGTCGGTCGACAGCGCAAGGCCCGGCCGCGCCGCGCGAAGGCTGTGCGCCAGTCGGCGATAGTCGGCGGCGGTGTAGCCGCGGCCCATGCGGCGCAGCACGGAGTCGCTGCCCGATTGCACAGGCAGGTGGAGGTATGGACAGATGTTGGGGTGCGCTCCGACGCGCGACACCATGCGCTGGTCGAAATGCTGCGGGTACGACGTGACGAAGCGCAGACGCCGAACGCCCGGCAGTGAGGCGACGACGTCGAGCAGGTCGGCGAAGTCGTACGGCTCCCCCGCTGGACCGAGCCCGCGCCAATGGTTGACGGTCTGTCCGAGCAGCTCGATCTCGACGAAGCCGGTCTCGACCAGGGAGCCCACCTCGGCGACGATCGCCTCGAGCGGCCGGTTGCGCTCGCGGCCGCGTGTCTGCGGCACGATGCAGAAGGTGCAGCGCTGATCGCACCCCTCGATGACGGTGACCATTCCCTTGTGGGATCGGTCGCGGCTGATGGCGTCGAGGTCGTAGGGACGGTCCTCGGGGAACCCGATCGCGGTGGTACGGCTGCCGTCGCGCGCCGCGGCGATCGAGTGGCGCAGCTCGCCGACGCGCCCGGTGCCCAGGACGAAGTCGAGCTCGGGCACGCGCCGGAGCGCCGCCTCGCCCTCCTGCTGGGCCACGCATCCGCAGAAGCCGAGCACCAGGTCCGGCCGCTGGCGCTTGAGCAGGCGGTACTCGCCGAGCCGCGAGTACGCCTTCTGCTCGGCCTTCTCGCGCACGCTGCACGAGTTGAGCAGCACCACGTCGGCGTCGGCGGGCCGCGCCGCGGGCAACAGGCCTTCGCGCAAGAGCTGTCCCGCGAGTCGCTGGCTGTCCAGCTCGTTCATCTGACAGCCCCAGGTCTCGATGTAGAAGCGCTGAGGCGCTAGGGCCGGGGTGGGAGGCGACCCGGGGCGCCGGCTGCGGTCGCTCACGGGTCTCGCGGGTCCTCGTGCAGGACTCGGGGCTCCCACGGATCCTCGGAGCGTCGCCGCTCGGCCGGCGTGCGATCGGGCGTGGCGGGCGGCTCGAACTCCACCCCTTCCCGCAGCCAGCCGGGAAGCGCGCCGGAGCGGCGGCCCTCCTCGAGGAATCGCGCCAGCTTGCGCTCGTGCTCCTCGGCGGCGGTCCTGGTCGCGGCCAGCGTGTCGAGCGCGCGATCCCACGCCGGCTTGATCTGGTTGTCCCGGTAGAAGGGATCGTCCTCTTCGTAGAAGCGCCGCCGCAGCTCCTCGACTTCCCGTTCCAGCTCGTCGACGGTCTCGATCGCGGCCTTCCAGTCGAGTCGGATCTTCAGCGCCTGACCCCGCCAGTACTCTTCGTTGAGAGTCGATGCCGCTGCGCTCGCGCCTGCTGCATCTGCCGCCGCGCCCTGGTCTGCGGCTCCGCCGTCGCCCTCGGACACGGCATCTGCCGGTGGCCCAACGATGGTGAGCTGCCCGCCCTGGGCCTGCTCGGCGAGGTTCCGATTGGTGATCACCGCGACCGGCGCCTCTGCTCCCGCGCGCCGCTGGCGCTCGGTCGCCGACGCCTCGTAGAGCGTCTGGGGCGTGATCTCGTCTACCGTCCCGGCCTGGATCACGATCGTCTGGCGCCGTCCGGGGGCCTCGTCGGCGGGCGCCGCCGCTCCCCTCCCCTCCCCCACGCCCGATACCTCCGGGGCTGGCGCGCGGTTCTCCCGGCGCGGCGAGACCAGCGCCTGCTCCTCCACCGCAGTGGAGGTCGGCGCGTCGGTGAGCGTCTGCGGCGGCAGGGTCACCTCGCGCGACCGGCCGCCGCTGGCGCAGCCGACCGCGAGCGCCGTCCAGACCGCCGCGAGGCCGAGCAGGAGTCGTCGGCGTTGGTTCCCCATGACCGCGTCCCTCGGCGGCGATTGTAGCTCCGCTAGCCGACTACACGCCACGGCTCGGCTCGGGCGAGCAGTTCGACCCTGGCGCAATTACGCCCCGTTTACGCCTTACCCGGCTCAGACTTCGTGCCATCGAGCGGATGCCTGCGAGAGAGATAGGCGCGCACCTCGTCGGCGGTGCCGAGACCCAGGCAGGTCGCGACCGTCTCGCGCAGGTGGTCGATGCGCAGGTGGCGCACCCGATCCTTGACCACCGGGATCGCTCGCGGGCTCATCGAGAGCCGGCGCAGGCCGAGGCCGACCAGGAACGGCGTCATCAGCGGGTCGGAGGCCATCTCGCCGCAGATCGAGAGCTCGCACCGCTTGCCGCGCGTTCCCTCGACGATGCGATCGAGGAGCCGCAGCACGGCGGGATGCGTCGACTGGTAGAGGTCGGAGACGTGCTCGTTGTTGCGATCGACGGCGAGGGCGTACTGGATCAGGTCGTTGGTGCCGATCGACAGGAAGTCGAGCTCGCGTGCCATGTGGTCCGCGATCATGGCCGCCCCGGGAACCTCGATCATCGCGCCGAGCGGCACGTTCTTGCGATGCTCGATCCCTTCGCGCTCGAGCTCCGCCACCAGCAGCTCGCACAGCAGACGAAAGTCGCGCACCTCGTCCAGCGTGGTGACCAGCGGCACCATGATCCGCAGGTCGCCGTGGACCGCGGCGCGGAACAGCGCGCGGAGCTGGCTCCTCATGATCTCGGGCCGAATGCGGGTGAGCCGGATGCCGCGCAGGCCGAGCACCGGGTTCTCCTCGTCCCCCTCGGGAAAGAGCGCGCGCGAGAGCTCGCGCCCGCCGAGATCGAAGGTGCGTACCGTCACCGGAAGGGGCGCCATGCCCCGGACCAGAAGCGAGAAGAGCTGGTAGTGCTCCTCCTCGGTCGGGACGTCGGGGCTCTTCTCGATGAAGAAGAACTCGCTGCGGTAGAGGCCCACGCCGCCGCAGCCGAAGCGACGCGCGTCCGCGACCTCTTCGAGCAGCTCGAGGTTGGCAAGGAGCTCGATCTCCACGCCGTCCGCGGTCCGCGGCGGCTCCAGTCCGGCTCTGACCAGCTTCGCCTCTCGCCGCGCGAGCTCGCCGCGGCGCTGCTGGTAGTGCGCGAGCACCTCGGGAGTGGGATGCAGGATGAGCCTGCCCTTCTCGCCGTCGACGATCACCGGGTCGCGGTCGGTGATGAGATCGAGCACTCCGTCGAGCTTGATGACGGTCGGGAGATTGAGCCCGCGCACGATGATCGTGGTGTGGGTGGTCTCGCCGCCGGCTTCGAGCGCGAACCCGACCACCTTCTCGCGCGCGAAGCGCAACGCGTCGGCCGGCGTCAGATCCCGTCCGATGATCACGACGTCGCCCTCGATCTCGGAGATCTCGTGGTGCGCGATGCCCTGGAGGCTGCGCAGCAGGTAGTGCGCCACGTTGCGCAGGTCCTCGCTGCGCTCCCGCAGGTACTCGGTCTCGATCTCCGCGAACCGCGCCTCGTACTCCTCGGTGGTGCGCAGCACGGCCCACTCGGCGTTGACCTGGCGCGCGCGGATGGTCTGCTCGATGCGCGCGACGAAGGCGGGATCGGCGAGCAGCAGCGCCTGGGCGTGGAGAATGCCGGCGGTGTCCTCGCCCAGGCTTTCCCCCATCTTGTGCTGCGCCTTCACCAGCTCGGCGATCGCAGCCCGGCGGGCAAGCTCGAGCCGCTGGATCTCGGCGTCGACCTGGCGCGAGTCGAGATGGAAGCGCAAAACGTGGTCGCCGGGGTCGTCGACCGTCACCGCGCGCCCGATCGCGACCCCCGGCGAGACCGGAAGGCCTTCGAGAACGCGCATTTCGCCGGCGCCGCTCAGCACTCCTCCCCGAAGCGCGAGTCGATGAGCGCGGTCACGGCGGCCAGCGCCTCCTGCTCATCCCGACCGGAGCAGCGCACCACCAGCGACGTGCCCTGCGCCGCCGCCAGGAGCAGCACGCCGAGGATGCTCTTCGCGTCGACCTCCTCGCCGTCGGAGACAAGGTGCACGTCCGACTCGAAGCTCGACGCTGTGTGCACCAGCTTCGCGGCGGCGCGGGCGTGCAGACCGAGCCGGTTCACGATCGGCACCCGCACCTCGATCACCCGCCGCCCCCCCGCTCCTTCGGCCGGCAGCCTCCCGGCGCCTCGCGCAGGTGCACGATGCTCTTGACCGCCTTCCCCAGGATCCATTCCGCGAGCTCGCTCACCGTCTGCGGCTGGCCCTGGCGCGTGCCGAGGCGCATCACCATCGGAAGGTTCACGCCGGTCACCATCTCGATCCTGCCGGGCTCGAGGAACGGAGCGCACGCGTTGGAAGGCGTAGCGCCGAACACGTCGGTGAGGATGAGCACGCCGCCGTCGCTGCCCAGCTCGCGCAGCACGTCCTCGACCTGGCGCCGGGCCTTCTCCAGCGTGATGTCCCATTCCAGGCAGAGCACGCGGATGTCGCCGAGAGGCTCGGCGTTGATTCGGCGGGCAGCGTGCACCAGGTGCGCGGCCACCTGGCCGTGACTGACGATGAGCTTCTTGATCAACCCGGACTCCTCCCGGCGCCCCAACTCAGGCGCGCCGTCCGCTGCGCCTCCTACTCCTCTTTGTCCAGGTCGCGGTGATCGACCCGCACCGCCCACCCCTCTGCACCGAGGCGGTGAGCCAGCCGCTCGCACACCGCGACCGATCGATGCCGGCCCCCGGTGCAGCCTACCGCCACCGTCAGGTAGCTCCGCTTCTCGTCGCGGTAGCGCGGGAGGAGGAACAGCAGCAGATCCTCGATCCGGCCGACCAGCTCGTTGAACTCGGTTCCCGACTCGAGGTACTGCACCACGCGCGCGTCCCTGCCGGTGAGCGCGCGCAGGTCGGGCACGAAGTACGGATTCTCGAGGAAGCGCACGTCGAAGAGCAGATCGGTGGCGTACGGGATGCCGTGCTTGAAACCGAAGCTGTTGATCGAGACCACCAGGAGCGGGCGCTCCGGCGCGTCCTCGGAGAACCGCTCCCACACCTGGCGCCGGATCTCGTGGATCGACCATTCGCTGGTGTCGAAGATCATGTCGGCGGCGCCGCGCAGGTGGGCGAGCAGCCTGCGCTCCTCGACGATCGCCTCGTGCAGGCTGGTGCCGACCTCGAGCGTCAGCGGGTGGCGCCGGCGCGTCTCGGAGAAGCGGCGCATCAGCGACTCGTCGGAAGCTTCGAGGAAGAGCAGCGTGGCTTCGATCGACGTCTCGTCGACCTCTCGCAGCAGCGCGGGCAGCTCCTGCGCGAAGCCGGGCGCGCGCACGTCGGTGACCACTGCCACCCGGTCGCGCCCGCCGAGATGCTCCTGCGGCTTGCGCAGCAGCGGGCGCAGCAGCGACAGCGGCAGGTTGTCCATGCAGTAGTAGCCGAGATCCTCGAAGCACTTCGCGACCGAGCTCTTGCCGGACCCTGACAGACCGGTGATCAGAGCGAGCCGGATCGGCCGGCGGGTCGCAGCCTCGGTCGGGGCGGTGTCCGCTGCGACGATGCGTGGCACCGGCATCAGCTCGCGGCGCGCGCCGTCCGCGGCGCCAGAGGAGTGCTGGGTCCGGACCTGCTACACAGCATGTCCCGCGCCGTCCGCGGCGCCAGCCCGTTTCCGCTCGAGCTCCTCCTCCAGCGAGCGCGCGAACTCCTGGGCCGAGAAGTGCCCCTGCAGCTTGAGGACGTGGTTGCGCGCGGCGATCTCCACCAGGATTGCGACGTTGCGCCCGGTCGCCACCGGCATCCGGATGTACGGGCACGGCACGTCGAGGATCCGGTACAAGGTCTCCTCCAGCCCGAGCCGGTCGTACGCCCTTCCGGTCTCCCACGGCTCGAGCTCGATCACGAGATCGATCGGCTTGCGCGATCGTACAGCGGCCAGCCCGAACAGATCCTTCACGTTGATGATGCCGATGCCGCGCAGCTCCATATGGTGGCGCAGCGGCTCGGCGCAGTCGCCGATGAGCTCGTCGTTGGGATAGCGACGGATGCGGACGCGATCGTCGCCGACCAGGCTGTGCCCGCGGGTGATGAGGTCGAGCGCGGACTCGCTCTTCCCCACCCCGCTACGGCCGATGAGCAGCACGCCGAGTCCGTAGACGTCGAGCAGCACGCCATGGATGGTGGTCGACGGAACGAGGTGCTCCTCGAGGTAGTAGCCCACGCGCTGGATCACGGCCGAGGACAGCCGGGGCGAGCGCAGCACGGGCACTTCGCGCTCGCGGCAGGCGTCGAGGAAGTCGGGCAGCGCCTCCAGCCCCTTGGTCACGATGAACACCGGGATCGGCAGCGCCGCGATCTTCCCGAAGCGCTCGCGGCGCTCGAGCGGCCCCAGTGTTCGGAGATAGTTGAGCTCGCTCTCGCCGACGATCTGCACTCGGCCCGGCTTGATGTAGGGCAAGTGCCCCGCGAACGCGAGCCCCGGCTTCTGCACCCGGGGATGGGTGATGCGGTTGCGGAGGTGGCTCTCGCCCGACAGGATCTCGAGCTTGAGGTCGTGCAGCTCCTCACCGAGGAGCTGGTTGACCTCGACGAAACCCTGGTACTCAGCCAACGCCGCCTCCCGCCGCGGCGCCGCGCAGGCAGGTGTTGACCTCCTCGCGGGTGCGGGCTCGGCGGATGCGCTCGAGGTTGTTGTCGTCCTTGAGCCATTTCGAGATCACCGCCAGGGTCTGCAGGTGCTCCGCGGGCGACCGCTCGGGCGACACCACCAGGAAGAAGAGCTTCACCGGCTCGTGGTCGGGAGCTTCCACCGCGATGCCGTCGCGCGTCACGCCGATCGCGACCACCACGCGCTCGAGGTCGGTCAGCTTGCAGTGCGGGATCGCCACTCCCCGTCCGATCGCCGTGGAGCCCAGGCCCTCGCGCTCGACCAGCTTGCGGTAGAGATCCTCGGCGTCGGGGACGGCGCCGTGCGACTCCAAGTAGCCGGCGAGCTCCCGCAGCAGGGCGTCGCGGGAAGCCGCGGGCAGGTCGGTGAAGACGAGGCTCGGATCCACCAGCTGTCGCAGTTGCATACGTTGGTCAGGCGGGCCCCTTACCCGGTGAGACGCAGACCTGCCTCGGACTCTGGATCCGTTCGGCGGTCTCGGACATCGCTCGCTAGAAGATCTGCTTGCGGTCGGTCGACGAAGGGATCGCCAGCTCGTCGCGGTACTTCGCCACCGTGCGCCGCGCGATGTTGATCCCTTCGCGATTGAGCACGCGCATCAGCTCGCTGTCCGACAGCGGCCGCCGCGGGTCCTCGCCCTGGATGAGCTGCTGGATCTTGCGCTTGACCGTCAGGGAAGAGATGTTGTCGCCGTACTCGCGATCGATTCCGCTGTGGAAGAAGAACTTCATCGGGTAGAGACCGCGCGGAGTGTGGATGTACTTGTTCGAGACCACGCGGCTCACCGTCGACTCGTGCATGCTGATGTCCTCCGCGACGTCGCGCAGGACCATCGGCTTGAGGTGATCGATGCCGCGGTCGAGGAAGTCCCGCTGTTGGCGAACGATCGATTCGGCGACCTTGTAGATGGTGCGCTGGCGCTGATCCAGGCTCTTGATCAGCCAGATGGCGGAGCGCATCTTCTCCTTGATGTACTGCTGCGCCTCGGACTGCCTCTTCTCGGCGCGCCATTTGTGCAGGAGCTGGCGGTAGCGCTTCGAGACCTGGAGCCGCGGCAGCCCGTCGTCGTTGAGCTGGATCACGTAATCGTCGCCCACCTTGACGATCATGACGTCGGGTTCGACGTAGTGCGCCCGCTCGGTCGAGAAGCGGCGGCCGGGATGGGTGTCGAGGGCGCGGATGGTGTCGACTGCCGGCTCGAGCTCGCGCAGCGGCACGTCGAGCGCCTTGGCCAGGGCCTGGAACTGCCGGCGTAAGAACAGCTCCCAGTGATCGCGCACGACGCGGTACGGGAGCGCGGGGTCCCCGAGCTCGCGCGCCTCGAGCTGGCGCAGCAGGCACTCCTGGAGCGTGCGGCAGGCGACACCGGGAGGATCGAACGACTGCAGGAACGCGAGGGCCTGCTCGACGTGCCCCTCGGCGCACGGCGTCGAGCCGTTCTCCGAGGTCATCTGCCGGATGTCGTCGAAGCTCGCGACCAGAAAGCCGTCGGGATCGAGATTGCCGATCAAGAGCTCGCAGGTCTCACGCAGATGGGGGTCGGCATCCGACATGTGGAGCTGCCAGAGCAGGTGGTCGTAGAGGTCGGGCTCGCGGGTGAGACGATTCTCGAGCCCGGTGCCTTCACGTTCCTCGTAGGTGTTCGGCGCCGACGAGCTGTCCCAGTAGTCGCGGAAGTAGGCCTCGATGTCGATCTCGTCCATCGGGTCGCGCTCGCGCTCGGCGGTCTCGACCGGCGCGGCCTCGGGAACGACCTCGGCATCGGTGGCGGTCGCCGCGACCTCGGCTTCCTCCGCCGTGTCCTCGCGCTCCTCGAGCACCGGGTTCTCGACCAGCTCCTGGGTGAGCGCCCCCTCGAGCTCGAGGCGCGTCATCTGCAGCAGCTTGATCGCCTGCTGCAGCGACGGCGTCATCACCAGCTTCTGGGAGAGCTTCAGCGATAGTTTCTGCTCGAGAGCCATGGCTCAGCTAGCTCCGCGAATGCATTTCGGCATCTGCTCTACAGGCGAAACTCCGCACCGAGATAGACCTTGCGCACTTCGGGGTCCAGGGAGAGCTGCCGCGGTTCGCCGCTGCGCAGGATCCTGCCGTTGTTGATGATGTAGGCACGATCGGTGATCTTGAGGGTCTCGCGTACGTTGTGGTCGGTGATCAGGACCCCGATCCCCATCGCCTTCAAGTGTTCAATGATACCTTGAATGTCCTCGACGGCGATCGGATCGATGCCCGCGAACGGCTCGTCGAGCAGCAGATAGCTGGGGCTGATCGCCAGGGCGCGAGCGATCTCGACCCGCCTGCGCTCGCCGCCGGAGAGCGTGTAGCCCACGTTCCGCCGCACCCGCTCGAGGCCGAAGTCCTGGATCAGCTCCTCGATCCTGCGGCGCCGCTCGGGAGGGGGCAGGTCCAGCGTCTGGAAGATCGCCCGGAGGTTGTCTTCGACCGTCATCTTGCGGAAGACCGACGGCTCCTGCGGCAGGTAGCTGATACCCCGCCGGGCGCGCAGGTACATCGGCAGCGAGGTGATGTCCTCGTCGCCCAGCAGCACGCGTCCCTGGTCCGGCGGCGTGAGGCCGACCACCATGTAGAAGGTGGTCGTCTTGCCGGCTCCGTTCGGTCCGAGCAGCCCCACCACCTCGCCCAGGGCGATCTCGACCGAGACGCCATCGACCGCCGCCCGCCCGCGGTACACCTTCCGCAGCCCTTCCGTCCGAAGGCGGCGCGGCGCGCCGCTCGAAGGCTCGCTCATCGATCCTCGGCGCTGATCGCGGTCAGGCGCGAGCTGCCGGTCTCGAGGTCGTAGACGAAATGCCTGCCCCCCTCGACCTTGTTTCCGGCACCGTCCGTCATGGTGAGCGGATCCCCGAAGACCTCGACCTCGGGCACGTCGGGATAGTAGATCGCGCGGTCGCCTCCGAGCGTCCGGGAGTTACGCGAATCGACGATGCGCACCTCGGTCTCGCAGTGGATCTCGTCGGCCTCCCCACCCTCGACCAGGGCGACGGTCATACGCTCGCACCAGAGCGAGGTCCAGTCCTGGATCGCGCGCACGCCGCCGGTGTAGACCAGAAGCTCCTCGGACTCGTTGTAGGTCATCTCGGTTGCGGTGATCTCCAGCGGCCCCGCCGGGCCTCCGCGGTTGTCCGCCCGGCCGCCGCCCTCCTCTACGGTGGCCGCCGCCGGATCGATCTCGTCGGACGCCTCCGGGGCGGGAGTCGCTGCCCGGTCGGCGCCTGCCGTCGCCCCCTGCCACAGCGTTCGCACTCCTCCGCTGGCCGCCATCCAGCCGCGCTCGGGCTCGGCGCGGAGTTGCTCGGCGAACAGCGTGTTGGTCCCCTGCCACGCCCGCACCTGACCGAGAAAGCGAACCGTCGACGGCTCCGTCTCCCAGATCGCCTCGCGCGACTCGACGCGCAGCGGCTGGTCGGGCGAAGTGCCGGCGGCGAGGACGGGGGAGAGGGCGGCGCCGCCCTCGCGGAGCACCGCGACGACGCCTCCGTCCGCTCGCAGGATGCCGGCGTCGCGCCGGTACACCGCGTGAGGGGCCTCGAGCACCCCGCGCGGATGCTCGAGGTGCGCGGGCGCGCCGAAAATCTCGAACGTGTCGCGGCGGAGGTCGAGGTACGCGCGATCGCCGGTGGCCTGCGCCTCGGCGTCGCGCAGCCAGACCTCCCCGACCAGCGACAGCCCCTCGAGCCCTCCCGCCACAGGATCGAAGCGCGCCTCGCCGGCCAGCGCCTTGACCTGGCGCTCGGCGCCGCGACGGGAGCGCAGCCCGCCCTGGGTCAGCCACACCGGACCATGGAGGTCGGCCCGCCGGAGCGCGCCGTCCTGGAAGTGGCCGGTGAGCCCCACCAGGGTCAGAGTGGCAATGGACCGATCGGGCTGGGTCTGGACGACACGCGCCGGCCGGCGCTGGAGTCCGCGCAGATCGACCCCGAGCGGCTCCCCGGTCGCGGGATCGAAGCGCACCTCGAGGGAGGTGGCGCGCAGCATGAGGGGGTGGCTCGACTCCTCCGCCGCCATGCCACGGCCGGTCCCGACGCCGGCGCGGGCCAGCTCGCGCTGTGAGCTGGCCCGCTTCGCCCGCGGTCCGGCATCCCTCGAGGTCGAAGCCGTCGCGAGCTCCCCTTCGACCGACGACAGCAGCCGCGCCAGCACCAGCTCGCGACTGTCGGGATCGAAGAAGAGATGCAGGCGCTGCGCGCGGAGACGGCTCCCGCCGCTCTCGAGCGTCACTCCGCCTCGCGCTACCGCCGAGGCAGCCTTGTCGCGGAACACCATCTCCTCGGTCTCGATGTGGAACGGAGCTCGGGCGCCGCTGGGGCTCGCGACGTCGATCGCTCCCTGGAGCGAGAAGGTCTTCGAGTCGAGGTCCGCCTCGAGGATGTCGGCTCGGCCACGCAGGTCGCTGCCGCTCGCGAAGCGCACGCCGTCGCGGGCGCGGATCCGGCTGCCGTCCTCCCCGAGCTCGAGCCAGTCGGTCTCGACGACCATGCCGCGCGGGCCCCGGACGGCGACGCTCCCCTCGAGACGCGCCTGCTGCGTGCCCTGGTCGTAGAGCGCGCGCTCGCCCTCGACCCGGTAGAGGCCGTCGCCGCGCTGCATCGCGATCGCGACGTCCTCGAGATACACCTTGCCTTCGCGGTCGGAGCGCTGCTCGCGCCCGCGGATCTCGAACACCACCTGGTCGCCCCGGGTGAGGGAGAACTCGAAGCCCTCGCCCCGCACCGGGTAGTCGCCCCCGGTCTCTGTCCGAGCCGTGTCGACGGGCCGCGGCTGACCCTGACGGCCGAACAGGTAGAGACCCACCAGCGCGAGGAAGACTACGAGCGCCCCCGCGAGAGCGGCTCGGAGGACTCGGATGACCGTCGCGTGCCGGCTCGCCACAGCACGATTGTATGCGGGCAGGATCTGACGATCCCGAGCCCGGCTCGGCGCCGGGCCAGTCGCCGCTGCGAGGATGGGTGCCTTGGAGGCGGACGATCAATCCGGCGCGGCGCGGGTGGCCACCACCTCGAGCGTCGGCGCCTGTAGCCAGCCGTCCCAGTCGAGCTGCGCCAGCACCTCGAGGCGGGCCGGCAGCTCGGAAGGGGCGGTGCTCTCGTCGCGGCGCCACACCACCAGCCGCGCCACGCCGCCATCGTCGCCGCGCGTCCGCACGCTCAGGTGGCCGCGGCCGAAGACGCGCGGCGCGCCCTCGACGGTGAGCGGACCGACGCGCAGGAGGGGCGGAGGGTTGCCCATCCCGTGCGGCTGCAGCGCGAGGAGGTGCTCGAGCAGACCTTCGTTCACGGCCCGCGGCGCGACCTCGAGCTCGTACTCGTGGCGGCGCTCGAGCAGCTCGGCGGGCCATGCCTGTGTCGCAGCCGCCTCGAGCGTCGCGCGCAGGTCCGGCAGCCTGCCGGCCGCGACCTCGAGCCCGATCGCCTGAGCGTGACCACCGAAGCGCTCGAGCTCGTGCTCGAAGCGGGACAGGAACTGGTGCAGGTGAATGCCGCGCAGGCTGCGGCCCGATCCGACGCCGGTCGCGCCCTCGATCGAGATCAGGACCGTCGGGCGGTGAAACTCGCGCGCGATACGAGCGGCGGCGATGCCCACCACGCCGCGGTGCCACCCTTCACTCCATTCGACCAGGATCGCCGGCAGTGGGCCGCCGCGCTCGAGCACGCGCTGCCTCGCCTCCTGGACCACCCTCTGCTCTTCCGCTTGCCGCTCGCGATTGCGCTCGTCGAGCTCCACCGCGAGTGCCTGGGCGCGCTGGGGGTCGCGGGTGAGGAGCAGCTCGAGCGCCTCGTCGGGGCGGCGCAGGCGGCCGGCGGCGTTGAGGCGCGGCCCCAGCCGAAAGCCCACGTCGGAAGCGCGGAAGGGCGGTGTCAGCCCGGCGACCCGGATCAACGCCCGCAGCCCCTCGGAGCGGGTGTGGCGCAGCGCGCGCAGACCGAGTGCGGCGATGGTGCGATTCTCGCCGACCAGCGGCGCCAGATCGGCGATCGTGCCCAGGCAGGCGATCCGCAGCAGTGGCTCGAGCGCGGTCGCGCGGTCGCAGCGCGTGGCAACGGCCTGCGCCAGCTTCAAGGCGAGCCCGGCGCCGGTCAGCTCCCGGAACGGGTAGGTGCAGGCGTCCTGGCGGGGGTTGATCTGGAGCGTCCCCGCGGGCAGGGCCGGTGACGGCAGGTGGTGGTCGGTGACGATGACGTCGAGGCCCGAGGCGCGTGCTCGCGTCACCGCCTCGACCGAGGTGGTCCCGCAGTCGACGGTGACGACCAGTGAGCAGCCGGCGGTCCGGGCGCGATCGACGTGGCTGATCTGGAAGCCGTAGCCGTCGACCAGGCGGTTCGGCAGGATGGCCTGGGTTGCGATGCCGCAGCGTCCGAGCACGACGGTGAGGAGCGCCGTGCCGGTGATGCCGTCGACGTCGTAGTCGCCCACGATCGCGACCCGCTCGCCGCGCAGTCGCGCCTCGAGCAGGCGTGCGACGGCGGCCTCCATGCCGTGGAGCAGAAAGGGATCGTGGAGGTCACGCGCCGACGGCTCGAGGAAGCGGCGTGCGGCGTCGGCGTCGACAGCGCCCCGGCGAGCCAGGAGCGGCGCGAGCAGCGGCGGCGTGCCCTGCGCGATCAGCCGCGCCGTCTCCGGCGGCTCGGGGGCGAGGCTCCAGCTCTCGGGCGCGGCGATCTGACTACCTCTCCTCGAACGCGCCGAAGACGCGGAAACGATCGTAGCGGGCGCGCACCAGATCCTCGGCCGAGCGCCGCTCGAGCTTGCGCAACTGCCCGTCGAGGCGATCGCCCACCGCTCGGAACGTCTCCTCGTGGTCGGCCTGGGCGCCGCCGGGAGGCTCCGGGATGATCTCGTCGACGACGCCCAGCCGCAGCAGGTCGGGCGCGGTGATCTTGAGCGCCTCCGCGGCCTCGGCCTTGCGCTCCTGATCCCGCCAGAGGATGGCGGCGCAGCCCTCCGGGGTGATCACCGAATGGACCGCGTGCTCGAGCATCAGCACGCGGTCGGCAACGCCGATCGCGAGCGCTCCCCCGCTCCACCCCTCGCCGGTGATCACCGCGACGATGGGCACCGGCAGCGCCGCCATCTCGATCAGGTTCGACGCGATCGACTCCGCCTGACCGCGCTCTTCGGCGCCGGTTCCCGGGTAGGCGCCCGGGGTGTCGATGAGCGAGACCACCGGTCTGCCGAAGCGCGCGGCGAGCTTCATCACGCGCAGCGCCTTGCGATGGCCTTCCGGGTGCGCCTGGCCGAAGTTGCGGCGGATGCGCTCGGTGGTGCCGCGCCCCTTCTCGTGGCCGACCACCGCGACGGTGCGGCCGCGAAAGGTGGCGAAGCCGGCCACCATCGCCGGGTCGTCGCCGAATGCACGGTCGCCGTGGAGCTCGACCCAGTCGGACATCATGCCGCGAACGAAGTCGAGCGTGTAGGGACGGCCGAGATGACGAGCCACCTGAGTGCGCTGCCAGGCGTCGAGGCGGCGAAACACGTCCGAGGAGGTGCGTTTCAGCTCCCGGCGCAGCGATTCGAGCTCGCGGCGTGAGGGGCTCCCTTCCGGAAAGCTCTCGAGCTCCTCGATCCGTCGGCGGAGCGTCTCGATCGGCTCCTCGAAGAGCTCTTCCTGTCCCGGTGCCGGCACCGCGGCAAGTTAACAGCCGGGGTCGAGACCCGTCAAATGAGGGGGCGGTCGACCGTCAGAAGAGATCCTGCGGATCGACGTCGACCACGACGTCGTCGCGGTCGCCTTGGGGCACGGTCTCGGCGACCAGGCGGCGCAGCCGGGACCCCGAGACGTGGCGCAGCAGAAGCTGGTATCGCCACTGCCCCTGTAATCGCTCGAGCGGTGCTGGCGCCGGGCCCGAGAGCCGAGTGCCGGCCGCCAGAGGATGGGCGAGCAGGCGCGTCGAGAGCTCGACCGAGCGGCGCTCGGTCAGGGCGCGGTCGCGCCCGCGCACGACGAGCTGGACCAGGCGCGTGAACGGCGGATAGTGGAAGACGCGGCGGAAGCGCATCTCCTCGGCGGCGAACGCCTCGTCGTCGTGAGCCAGGGCGGCGCGGATCGCATAGTGGTCCGGGAAGTAGGTCTGGATCACGACCCGGCCCGGGCTCTCGCGCCCCGGCCGCCCGCCGCGGCCGGCGCGCCCGGCGAGCTGCGTGAGCATCGAGTAGGTCCGCTCGACCGCGCGGAAGTCGGGGAAGCCCAGATAGCTGTCGGCGGCGAGGACCGCGGTGAGACCGACGTTCGGGAAGTGATGCCCCTTCGCGACCATCTGGGTGCCGACCAGGATGCGCGTGCTACCGGCGGCGAAGCGCTCGAGCACGGCGGCGGCGCCGCCGATGCGCCGCGCGGCGTCGCGGTCGAGCACGTCGACGCCGACGCCGGGGAAGATCTCCACGACCCGCTCCTCCACCCGTTCGGTGCCCGCTCCGATCGGCTCGTGCGCGGCGGCGCCGCAGCGCGGGCAGGTGGCCGGGATCGGGCGCGCCGAGCCGCAGTAGTGACAGACCAGGCGGCGATCCCGGCGGTGCAGCGTGCGCGGCAGGCCACAGTCGTCGCACGCCAGCTTGTCGCCGCAGGCACGGCACAGGAGGACCGGGGCGTAGCCGCGCCGGTTGCGCAGCAGGATGACCTGCTCGCCGCCATCGAGCGCGCTCCGCATCTCCTCGAGCAGGCGCGCGGAGAGGTGAACCTCGCCCGGCTTGCGGGCGGCGCCCTTCTCGTCGCGCAGATCGACCAGGATGCCGTCGGGCAGGCGGCCCCCGCCCACCCGCTGCCCGAGGCGGCACGCGACCAGCTTGCCGGTGGCCGCGTTGCGACGGCTCTCGAAGCTCGGGGTCGCGGAGACCAGCACCGCGACCGCTCCGGCATCGCGTGCGCGCAGGAGAGCGACGTCGCGCGCATGGTAGCGTGGGGCCTTCTCCTGCTTGAACGCAGCGTCGTGCTCCTCGTCGACGACCACGATTCCAAGGCGCTCGACCGGAGCGAGCACCGCCGATCGCGGGCCGAGCACGACCTGGGCGCGTCCCGATCGGGCTCGCTCCCACTCCTGCGCGCGCTCGCCCTCGCCGAGCGCCGAGTGGAGGATCGCGAGGCGCTCGCCGAAGCGGCGGCGGGCCTCGGCCGCGAGCGCCGGCACCATGGAGATCTCCGGCACCAGGAGGATCGCGGAGCGCCCTGCGGCGAGCGCGCGCTCCACCGCGCGCAGGTAGACCTCCGTCTTGCCGGAGCCGGTGACGCCGTGAAGGAGGAAGGCGCGATAGCCGCCGCTCGCGATCGCCGCTTCGATCGACTCGAGAGCGGCCGACTGCTCGGCGACCAACTCGCGGACCGGAGACGGCTGCGTGCTCAGCAGGTGGCGGTCGAGAGACAGCCGTTCGATCTGTGTGAAGGTGCGCAGCACCCCACGCTGCACCAGGCGGCGTATGACGCCTGCTCCGGACCCGAGCGCCGACGTGAGCTCCGTCACCGTGGCGGGCCGGCCGAGCGCCGCGAGGTACTCGACGACGGCTCGCCCCTGGACCGATCGGCCGGCGGCCGCGAGCTGAGTCTCGAGCTCACCCGCGGGGAGCTCCACGGCGGCTCGATAGCGGGCCCCGGAGCCGCCGGATCCGCGCTCACCGCTGGGCCTCCGCTCGCCGCCGGACAGTGCGACGAAGCCGCCGCGCTCGAGAGCGTCGAGCGCGGCGGCGAAGCCGTCGCCGCGCACCCGAGCGCGCAGGTCGGCGAGCGTCGTCTCGCCGGTGGTGAGAAGTGCGTCGACGACCTCTCGTTCGAGCTCGGTCGCACTCTCGAGGAAGGCTCCGCGCCGGGTGAGACGCACGCGCGTTGCGCCCCACGAGGGCAGGCGCGACGGAACCAACCCGCGCAGGGTCTCCCCGATCGGGGCCATGTAGTACTCGGCGACGAAGCTCCCCAGCCGAAGCAGCTCGGCGGGGAGGACCGGGTGCAGATCGAGCATCTCGTCGACGTCGCGCAGCTCGATGCCTTCCGGCGGCCGGTCATGGACGGCCACCACGATTCCGACCAGCCGCCGGCGGCCCACGCGAACGCGCACTCTCGAGCCCGGCAGTGCCACGGCTCGCAGGGCCGCGGGAACGCGGTAGTGGAGGGTGTGGTGGAGCGGAAGCGGGACGGCGACCTCGGCGACGTCACCGGCGTCCGCAGCCACGGCGGGCTCGACCTCGCCCATCGAGGTCGTGAGGGGCTGGCCCAGGGGAGTCGGCGGCTGAGACTTCACGGACCGGCCGCTCTGCGCTCGCACTCCTCGGAGCAGAAGACGAGCGCCCCGGCGCCGCGGCGCGCCGTGTTCTCGGGCACGTGAGTGCCGCAGCCACTGCAGCGGACGAGGTGAGTGGGGCGACGCTGCGAGCCGGGTGGCGCGGCGCCCGCTGGCGTCGACCAGGAGGAGTCCGGGCGCGTCGCGGCCCTGCCGGGCCCCGCGCCGAGGAGCTGCCGCAGCAGGCGCCACAGCGTGCGCGCCTCCCGTCCCCGCGGCGATGACAGGAAGAGCGAACGCGCGCGTCGCAGCGCGAGCCAGAGCAGCCAGGCGAGTAAGACGAGGACGACGAGCCTGGTCATGGAACGCGGGGCGCCAGATCGCGGTTAGCGGTCCGCCGCCGGACCCTCTACGGTGCCGCTCCGCGTCGCAGCGATTCCCCTGGGTCGTCGTCGCCGACGTGCTCGTCGGCAGATCCTCGGCCTATCGGGTGTGCGGTCGTTGCGCACTAACCCACCGAGGCGGTGGCCTCGGCGGCGCGCACTCGTTTCGCGAGACTCGACTCGAGCGCCTTCTCCACTCTCTTCTCGGCTTCCTTCGAGCTGATCTCCTGGACGTGGGCCACCTCGCTGAGGATGAACTGCTTGGCCCGCTCGTACATCTTTTTCTCGCGGAACGAGAGGCTCTTCTTTTGACTCACCAGGCGCAGGTTCTTCAACACCTCGGCGACGTCGCTCAGGCGACCGGTCTTCATCTTGTCGAGGTTCTGCTTGTAGCGGCCCTTCCAGTCCTTGTAGGTGTCGATGTCGCCGTTCTCAAGCACCTTGAAGAGCTCTCGGATCTCGGATTTCGCGCACAGACTGCGCAGTCCGACGAGATCCAAGTTCTCGACCGGGACCATGACCTTCGAATCGTTGGTTAGGAGACGCAGGTGATAGAAGGTTTGCCTGATCCCGGCGATTGCCCCATCTTCGATCTTCTCCACGACTCCGACGCCATGATTCGGATACACGATCTTCTGGCCGATCTTGAATGCCACTGCTGTCCTTTCCCGAGTGAGAGTAGAAGAAAGTAAGCTATTGGAAAGCATCAACTTACGACTGCATTATAGGTCCCGGAGGGGGTCCGCGTCAAGGGCCGGATTGACCAGAACGGAATTCTGGAGCCGAATTCTCGTACTCGGCTCAGGAAGGATCCAGTGCCAATTTGACACTCAACAGGGCGAGGAGACCCACGCTCAGAGACAGAAAATGAACGACATTGACCGTCCAGTCCTCGTGACGGTTGATCTCGGGCACCAGGTCTGCCGCTGCGATGTAGAGGAAGTTGCCGGCGGCGAACGGGACCAGAAACGCCACTCCGACCCGGGTCGAGATGGCGTAGGCGACCAGGCCGCCGGCCAGGAAGCCACCTGCCGAGAGGGCGTTGAAGAGGAGAGCGCTGCCGCGGCTCCAGCCGGCATGGACCAGGGCTCCGAAGTCGCCGAGCTCCTGCGGGATCTCGTGGGCCGCTGCCGCTAGCCAGGCGGTCACTCCGAGCCGGATGTCGATGAGGAAGGCTCCCCCGACGGCGAGGCCTTCGACGAAGTCATGCAGGGCGCCGGCGAACAGGATCAGGTGTCCGAACGGGCGACGATGATCGTGGCTCGGACCATGGCAGTGGTGGTAGTGGAGAAACTGCTCGAAGCAGAAGAACGCCACGAACCCCGCCGTCACCCACACCCACAGAGCGGTGCCGTTGCCCATGGCCTCGACGGCCGCGGGGAGCATGTGGAACAGGGCACCGCCGAGAAGGGACCCCGCGGCCAGGGCGACCAGCGGCAGGACGAGACGGCGCAGCGCGGCGTCGTCGAGCAGGAGAGCGACCGCTCCGACCGCGGACAGCGCGATCATCGCCATCCCCGATCCCACGATCCACCACAGCGCGTCGGGCACTTCCCTCTCCCTCCCCTGCAGGACGTCCCGTAAAGACCCGAGCCCTGCTCGGCATGAGCAAGCTGCGCCGGGCGTTCGCGTCCGAGCTCAGCGTGCTCGCGTGAGGACCCTTCGCAGACGGCGCACTGGCTCCGCTACCCTGGATCGCCGCGCAGCACGCGCTTGAGGACTTTGCCGGTCGGGCTCTTGGGGATCTGCGCGACCAGGTCGATCGAGCGCGGAGCTTTGTAACCGGCGAGCCGCGAGCGGCAGAACTCGACCAGCTCGTCGCCCGACACGCTCCTACCTTCGCGCACCACCACGCTCGCCTTCACCTGCTCGCCGCGCACCGGGTCGGGCGCCCCGTACACCGCGGCCTCGCCCACCGCGGGATGGCCGTACAGCACGTTCTCCACCTCGGCCGGGTAGACGTTGAAACCGGAAGTGATGATCATGTCCTTGAGGCGGTCGCAGATAGCGAAGTAGCCCTCGTCGTCGCGCACACCGATGTCGCCCGAGTGGAACCACCCGCCGGCGAGGGCTTTGGCGGTGTCGTCGGACCGGTTCCAGTACCCGAGCATGACGTTGGGACCGCGGATCACGATCTCGCCCCACACCCCGTCCGCGGCATCGCTCCCGTCCTCGGCGACGATCTTCATCTCGACGCCCTCGATCGGCTCGCCGATCGAGCCGAGCTTGTGGCGGCGCTCGTGGTTGTAGCTCGCGAAGGGAGAGGTCTCGGTGAGACCGTAGCCTTCCCAGATCTTGTGGCCGAAGCGCTCCTCCCAGGTTCGCGCGATCTCCTGCGGCAGCGGCGCCGCCGCCGAGAAGCAGTAGCGGGTCGCCGCGAAGGTGTGCTCGGCGAGGCCGGCGTTGAGC
>DATKDQ010000228.1:0-2655 GCA_035544635.1 Thermoanaerobaculia bacterium | reverse complement strand
GATTGCTTGGCGAGCGCCACCGCCTCGGGCGGGAAGCTCGCGATGCGGCGGGCGAGGCGATCGACGAAGTCGTCCAGATCGTCCGGCTGGAGCGCACGGTTGAAGTAACCCCAGCGCTCCGCGGTCGCGGCGTCGAGGTCGTCGCTGGCGAGGATCACCTCGAGCGCGCGACCGCGACCCAGGAGCCGGGGCAGGCGCTGTGTGCCGGTGCCGCCGGGCAGGATCCCGAGGCCGACCTCCATCTGGTTGACCTTGGCGAGCCCGAGCGCGCCGAACCGCATGTCGCAGGACGACGCGAGCTCGCTGCCGCCGCCGCCGACGCGCCCCAAGATCTTGGCGATGGTGGCCTTGGGCATGGTGCGCAGCCGCTCGCACATCCGGTGAAACTCGTTGAGCTCCGCTTCCCGCTCGGGCGGCTGATCGATCGGCATCTGGAGCAGCGCCTCGACGTCGAAGTGCGCGATGAAGAAATCCGGGTGGGCGCTCTGCAGCACCAGCACCCGGACGTCGGGATCCTGCTCGACCTCGACGGTGAAGGCGGCCAGCTCCCGGTAGAGCTCCATGGTCATCACGTTGATCGGCGGGTTGTCGAGGGTGGCGTAGAGCACGCCCCGGTCCGTCCGCGTGCGGATGCGCTGGTAGTCGTAGGCCATGGCGGTCCTCCGTCGTCGTCGCCGGCAGATGGTGGCTTCGGGCGCCCGCCTATCCTAATACCGCCGGTGCGCGGCAGCGGCGCTCCGAGCCGCGGCGAGTCGGGTGGCCGCGGCCTCGGCGCGGTGGCTTCAGGATCGAGTCGCGCCGGCGGCGCCTCCGAGCCGCTCGAGCACGTGACGTGTCATGCCCAGCGCGAGCTCGTGCTCACCCATGAACACCTTGTCCGCGCGCTCGCGCCGCAGCAGCTCGGCCTCCTCGTCGCTGTGCGTACGCACCACGGTCTCGACCTGCGGGTTGATGGTGCGCGCGAGCTCGAGGACGACGCGCGCGGTGAACGCGTCCGGGGTCGCGATGACGAGGACGCGTGCTCGCGCGATGTGCGCCTGGATGATGACCGCGGGGTCCGAGGCGTCGCCCGAGACCGCGGGGATGCCCCGCTGGCGCAGGCGCTCCACGATCTCGCGGTTCTGCTCGGCCACGACGATCGGCACGCCGCGCTGCGTCAACGCCTCGCCGATGCGCTCGCCGACGCGGCCGTAGCCGACCAGCACCACGTGCCCGGTCAAGAGTCTCTGGTCGATCGACATCGGCAGCTCGGCCAGCGGGTCGATCGGCCGCTCGAACGTGCGCGCGAGCTTCGACCGCCGCCGGATCCAGGCCTGCAGCGGCTCGATGGCGTTGAACAGGAACGGGTTGAACGCGATCGAGATCAGCGCTCCCGCCAGGATCAGGTCCCGGCCCTCGGCGGGCAGGAGGCCGAGCGACACGCCGAGCCCGGCGAGGATGAACGAGAACTCGCCGATCTGCGCCAGGCTGGCCGACACGGTGAGCGCGGTGTTGAGCGGATAGCGGAAGGCGAGGACGAGGAGAAAGGCGGCGATCGACTTGCCGACCAGGATGATCGCGACCACCATCGCCACCCGCACCGGCTCCTCGATCAGCATGCGCGGGTCGAAGAGCATGCCGACCGACACGAAGAAGAGGACCGAGAAGGCGTCGCGCAGCGGCAGCGACTCGTCGGCGGCGCGGTGGCTGAGCGCGGACTCGCGCATCATCATACCGGCGAAGAACGCGCCCAGCGCGAACGACACACCGAACAGCGCGGCGGAGCCGTAGGCGATGCCGAGGGCGGCGGCGATCACGCACAGGGTGAAGAGCTCGCGCGAGCCGGTACGCGCGACCTGCCACAGGATCCAGGGGAAGACGCGGCGCCCGACCACGAGCATCAGCCCGATGAAGACGGCGACGCGTCCGAGCGTGAGGGCGACGGTCCGGCCGAGGCTGTCCGCCGCGGTGGCGGCGCCGTCCGCGTCGACCGCACCGTGGGCCTCGACTACTGCGGCCGCCGGGGCCGCGTCGCCTCCCATGAAGGCCGAGAACGAGGGCAGCAGCACCAGGACCAGGACCATCGCCAGGTCCTCGACCACCAGCCAGCCCACCGCGATGCGTCCGTTGATCGTGTCGAGCAGCCCGCGGCTCTCGAGCGCCTTGAGGAGAACGACCGTGCTCGCCACCGACAGGGCGAGGCCGAAGGCGAGGCCCGCCCCCACGCTCCAGCCCCACAGGCGGGCGATGCTCATGCCCATGAGCGTCGCCACGCCGATCTGCACGATCGCCCCCGGCACGGCGATCTTCTTCACGGTCAGGAGGTCGTCGAGGGAGAAGTGGAGCCCGACGCCGAACATCAGGAGCATGACGCCGATCTCGGCGAGTTGGCGCGAGAGCTCGATGTCGGCGACGTAGCCCGGAGTCGCCGGCCCGATGGCCACGCCCGCGATCAGGTAGCCGAACAGGGCCGGCAGCTTCAGGCGGACGGCGAGGAAGCCGAGGAGCAGCGCCAGTCCGAGAGCGGCGGCGAGGGTGGTGATGAGGGGTATGTCGTGGGGCAACGGGCGCAAGCCTATCGGAGGCTCCCGAGCCCCGGGCGCGGCGCTCAGCCCCCAGGCTTGCGCGCGACGAAGAGCTCGTAGGTGCCCGGCTCGAGCTCGGAGTGATCGAACG
>DATKDQ010000227.1:0-2909 GCA_035544635.1 Thermoanaerobaculia bacterium | reverse complement strand
CGCAGCACGAGCGGCGCCCGGTAGCGCAGCGGCAGTCCGGCGAGCGCCGCCTCGACCACCTGCGTCGCCTCCTCGGAGAGGAGCCGCCGCTGCGGGCTCGGCTCGTGCGCTCCCGGTGCGGCGGAGACGAGCTGCGACAGCCTTCGCCAGCGGCGGGACCGGCGCTCCTCGGAACGCAGCAGGTTGGTCGCGATGCGCAGCACGTACGGCAGCAGCTGACCTCGCTCCTGATAGCTCGACGCCCGCTGGTAGAGGCGCAGGAACGCCTCCTGGGCCAGCTCCTCGGCCCGGCCGCGATCGCGGGTCAGGCGGGTCACGTAGTTGACCACGGCACCTTCGTACCGCGACACCAGATCGCCGAAGGCGCTGCGGTCGCCGCGTTGCACGCGGGCCATCAGCGACGCGTCGTCCTCGACGGCCGGGGGCATCGTCCGGCAGGCCATCTCGATGCCCGCGCTCACCCCGCTCACACCCTCGTAAACGCCCGGGCCGGGCGATGGTTCCTGGCCGGGCCCCATCGCCGGCTCCCGCCGGGTCCGTGCCCGGGGCAGGCTCGCCGCGACTCCGTGGGCCGTCCCCGTCGCCATATCATTCACGTCCGGTCCGGATCATTCTGCCGCAACTCCGATGGTCCGGGGCCTCGAACCGGCGCTCGGTTTGATCGTCGAGCGCGCGCCGGATCGAATCGGCGGAGGATCGGCGGCGAGCTCGAGATGCGCGAACCCTCCTTCCCCGACCTGCGCACGTTCCTCGACGCACTGCGGCGCCGCGGCGAGCTGGTCGAGGTGCGGGCTCCGGTCTCGGCGCGGCTCGAGATCGCGGAGATCCATCGTCGCGTGATCGCCGCGGGCGGCCCGGCGCTCCTGTTCACCGCGGTCGAGGGCGCCGCCCACGCCTGCGCCACCAACCTGTTCGGCACGCCGGAGCGGGCTCGGCTCGCCTTCGGGGAGCGGCCGTTCCGGCTCCTCCGCGAGCTGGTCTCGACCGCCCAGGCGGCCGCGCCGCCGTCCCTCGGCACGCTCTGGCGCGGGCGCCGCAGCGCCGCGGCCCTGCTGCGCATCGGCACCCGGAGCGCGCGCTCGGCGCCGGTCACCGAGGTCGTCACCCGCGACGTCGACCTCTCGCGCCTGCCGATCCTCACCACCTGGCCCGAGGACGGCGGCCCGTTCGTGACGCTGCCGCTGGTGTACACCGAGCATCCCGAGACCGGCGGCCACAACCTCGGGATCTATCGCATGCAGGTCCACGACCGGCGCACCACGGGGATGCACTGGCAGATCGCGAAGGGCGGCGGCTTCCACCACGCGGCGGCCGAGGCGCGCGGGGAGAGCCTGCCGGTCACGGTCTTCCTCGGGGGACCGCCCGCGCTGCTGCTGGCCGCCGTCGCGCCGCTGCCGGAGAACGTGCCGGAGCTGCTGCTCGCCTCGCTGCTCTTGGGCGAGCGGCTCGAGCTGCGGCGCGGCTCGGCCGCCGGTGGACCGCATCCGCTGGTCGCGCGCGCCGAGATCGCGCTCTGTGGCCGCGTGCCGCCGCGCGTCCGGCGCGACGAGGGGCCGTTCGGCGATCACTACGGCTACTACTCTCTGCGCCACCCCTATCCGGTGTTCGAGATCGAGGCCATCGCGCACCGGCGCGACGCCATCTACCCGGCGACGATCGTCGGCAAGCCGCGCCAGGAGGACTTCTTCATCGGCGACCTGCTCCAGGAGCTGCTGTCGCCGCTGTTCCCGCTCGTCATGCCGGGGGTCGAGGCGCTGTGGTCCTACGGCGAGACCGGCTACCACTCGCTCGCCGCCGCGATCGTGCGTGAGCGCTACGAGCGCGAGTCGCTGGTGTCCGCGTTCCGCATCCTCGGCGAGGGCCAGCTCGCGCTCACCAAGTTCCTGCTCCTCACCGATCGACCGGTGGATCTGCGCGACTTTCGCGCCACGCTCGAGCACGTGCTGGCACGCACCCGCCCCGAGACCGATCTCTACGTCCTGCCCGACACCTCGATGGACACGCTCGACTACTCGGGGGCGCGGGTCAACCGCGGGTCCAAGGGCGTGCTCGCCGGGCTGGGCGATCCGGTGCGCGATCTGCCGCGCGAGCTCTCGGCGGCCGAGCTGCCGCGCGGCGTGCGCGCGGTCGAGGTGTTCTGCCCGGGCTGTCTGGTGATCGAGGGCGCCTCGAAGGCGGAGGAGCCCGAGCTCGGCGAGCGCATCGCCTCGCACCCGGCGTTTTCCGGCTGGCCGCTCCTCGTCCTCTCCGACGAGGCGAAGCGCGCGGCGAAGAGCGCGATCAACTTCCTGTGGACGACCTTCACGCGCTTCGAGCCGGCGGCCGACATCGGTGCGGCGCGGCGAACGCTGGCGCGCAACCGCGTGGTGTTCGAGCCGCCGATCACAATCGACGCGCGGCTGCGCCCGGGCTTCCCCGGCGAGCTCCACGCCTCCCCCGAGATCGCCGAGCGCGTGACCCGGCGCTGGCGCGAGTACTTCCCCTCGGGCGTCGAGATGGGCGACGCCGAGGCGGCGCACCTCGATCCGTAGCCGTCGGCCCGTCCTCACTCCGCTCCACTCCCCCGCCCGACCAGCACGTTGCGCTCCATGAGGCCCCCGACAGATCGATACATTTCCATTTCGCGTTGTGATGGTGTACTATCCATGTCCCCACGCTGCCCGCCCTTTCGGGACTGGAGGGTCGCTCTCTCGGGACTGGAGGGTCTATCATGTCGGTGAGCTCGCGAAGCGCCCGGGTACGTGTCTCCGTCATCCTGGCCTCGATGGTGTGCGCCGGCCTGTTCGGATCGCGCTCCGTGGTCGAGGCCCAACCCGGTCCGGACCCCGACCGCTACATCGTCAAGTTCCGCGACGACCGGCTCGGTAAGAGTGCCCTACGCCGCGCAGGCGCCGAGGTCGTGCTCGATC
>DATKDQ010000226.1:0-13445 GCA_035544635.1 Thermoanaerobaculia bacterium | reverse complement strand
AACAACACACTGTGTGGCAGCATTCGGCATCGGTAGGCTCCGTGGACTCGTCAGAAGTCGTTCGTGCTAAAGCGAATTCTGACCCGCGGAGCCTTCCGTGTCTATGGATTACATGCACCTTCGTGCATGATCCGGGTTAGGGATACGGCGTGCGAGCTCCCGGCCGAAGCCGAGCACGAGCTCGGTGTGGTCGACGTCGTCCTCGAGCTCGCCCTTCTGCACGAACAGGAGCCGCCCGTCCGGGAGCACGTCGAAGAGTGGGAGGGCGCGGATCGCCTCGATGTCGGCTACGGCCCTCGGTTCGCCGACGGGCTCTCCCTCCCTCACGGGCACGGCGAGAACGTGTCGCCTCTGATCGAAGAAGTACACAGTCCTGCCGTCCGGGCTCCACTGGGGGCTGGACGCCCGCCCCTGGGAGATCCCCTGCCGTGGGCCCACCGCGCCGTCCTCGTAGTGCGCCAGGTAGACCTCCGGGCGTCCGGAGTCCTCGGCGACGAAGAGCAGCCACCGGCCGTCCGGCGAGAGCCGCGCTTCGAACCCCTCGGGAATCAGGAGGCGCGGCGCGACCGACCCCTCCGCCACCTCGTCGCCGATCGGGATCTCGATCACCGAAGCGCGCCCCTCTTCCCGCTGGGTGAGCAGGAGCCGGGAACCATCGGGCGACCAGCTGGTCGGGACGAGCTGCAGGCTGTCGCGGCGAGGGAGCAGCAGCCGGTGGGCCTCGCCGCCGGCGAGCCGCGCGAGATATACGCCGTCGCTCTCCTGTCGCGCGTTGCGGGAGTAGACCAGAGCGTCGCCCCTCGGCGACCAGAGCGGGTGCCAGGCGTCGGCATCCGGCAGCGCCACCAGCGGCTGTGGGGAGCCGGTGGGGGCGACCCGCCAGATGTCGTACTTGCCCTTCGCATCCGGCACGTACACCGCGACGGAGCGGCCGTCCGGGGAGGCGGCGAGCCCGGCCGTGAAGGTCCGGCGCTCCGGGTTCCAGGCCGTCGCCTCGCCTCCGGGCGTGAGCGCGATCAGGCGGCGCTGATTGCCGACCACCCCGCCCGCGAGGTACGCGAGCGTCCCGTCTCCGGACAGAGCGAACCAGCCGGGCTCCCACCCCTCGGCCACTCGCAGGTCGCCGACGAGGGCCGCCGGCTGGCCGTGGATCGTGCCCTCGTCGGCGTCGAACGGCACCCCGAGCAGCCGATCGCCGCGCGCGAAGAGCAAGTGCTCCCCCGTCGCCCAGGCGTTGCCCCCCTCGTCGACGAGGATTCGCCCCTTGCCGGAGTCGGGATCGATCAACACGGTCGACAACTGGAAACCGCGGCCGCTCCACCGCTCCATGTTCATCAGCACACCCCGATCGCCGGGCAGCGGAGGGGCGGAGGTAAAGGAGAACCGTCCGGGAGCCCCGACGTCGATCAGCTGCGGCTCGCCCGGACTCTCCCGGCCGGGTGAGAGGCGCAGCAGGTCGCCGCCGCGAACCACCAGGACGCCGCCCCCGCGCAGCACCGTCCAGTCACCCCAGCCCGGCTGCCAGTCGACCATCTCCGACGGCGGCGACGAACCGTCGGCAGGAGCGCGCATCAGACGTACCGTCGTGACGTCCGAGGGGGAGGGGAGGTGGAAGTAGAGCCATCGGCCGTCGGGAGACATCCGGTAGGAGCTCGCCCGCTCGCTGCCGGGTAGCTCCACCAGCTCGTCGCTCGCCAGACGACGCAGGTAGAGGCGCGGCGTCGCCTCGGGGTCGGCCCGGTGGCTGGCGCGGATCACCGCCAGATCCCCGCGCGGTGACAGGGCAAAGCCGCTGACCCTCAGGTCCCGCGGGATGGAGACGGTCAGGTGCAGCTGCCGGCCCGCAGCCGCGCCGTTCCGCTGCAGCCAGGGGCCGAGCGCGCCGCCGAGGGCTATGCCGCCGAGCAGGAGCGCGAGCGGCAGGGCGAGCCGCCGCCAGCGCCGCCGCGGCCGCGCCAGCAGCGGGGCCGCGGGGCTCGAGGCGGCGGCGCGCAGGCCCTGCGCCTCCTCGAGCTCGAGCCGCGCGTCGCCGGCGTCCCGCATCCGGCTGCGCGGATCCTTCTCGAGGCAGCGCCGGAGGAGGTCGCGGACCTTGGCGGAGACCTCCGCAGCCAGCGCGTCCCACTCCGGGTCGCGCTCCAGGATCCGAGCCAGCGTGTCGGAGGCGGTATCGGCCGCGAAGGGCGCCCGCCCCGCCAGGCACTCGAAGAGGATGCAGCCGAGCGCCCAGAGGTCGGTGCGCCGGTCGACCGGTCGGCCGCGCGCTTGCTCGGGGCTCATGTAGGCGGCCGTGCCGAGGACGACGCCGGGGCTGGTGAGGTGGTAGGTGGCGGTCGGGGCCGCGTCGAGGTCGGGGGAGGAGCCCTCGGAGAGGCCTCCCTTGGCGAGCCCGAAGTCGAGCACCTTCACCTCGCCGGCGGGGGTCAGCAGCACGTTGCCCGGCTTGAGGTCGCGGTGCACCACGCCGGCGTCGTGCGCCGCCTCGAGGCCGGCGGCGACCTGGCGGGCGATGTCGAGGGCCTCCCCCAGGGACACCGGCCCCCGGGCGAGGCGGGCGGCGAGGCTCTCCCCCGGCACGTGCTCCAGGGCGAGATAGCGCCGGCCGGAGTCCGCGCCGACGCCGTAGATCGTCGCCACGTTCGGATGGCTGATCGAGGCCAGCAGCTTCGCCTCGCGGTCGAGCCGCGCCAGGCGCTCGGGATCGCTGGCGAACGCTTCCGGCAACACCTTGATCGCCACCGACCGCCCGAGCTCTGGGTCGCGCCCGAGGTAGACGACTCCCATTCCGCCGCGGCCGATCTCGCGCTCCACGACGTACGGCCCGATCTGTCCAGGCGATTCGGTCACCGCGTCCTCCTCGATGCTCCTGCTGGCTCGGCCGGTCAGGGGCGCCGCGGTCGCTCGCCGAGCACGCCGCGCCAGTCGCTGACCACCACCAGCGCGGGCGGCTCCAGCGGCCCGGCGCTGCGGGCGAGCAGGAAGCGCTGCCGCGCCGGCGAATAGTCGAGCACCCGCTCGGTGTCGCCCAGGGTGCGCCCGCCGAGAAGCACCCGGCGGCCGGTCACGTCGAGCTCGGTCCCCCGCCGCTGGATGCGCGCCGCGACGATCCGTCCCTCGCGGTCCTGCCACCAGATCTCGTCCTCGCCGAGCCAGCCGCGGGAGCCCCCGAAGTCGCTGGTCACCTGCCAGCGGCCGCTCGCGGCGGGGAAGTCGGTCACCCACTGCTCCCAGCTCCCGCTCACGTCGGAACCGTAGAGGACCCAGCGGGCATCCATCGACAGCAGCGGGAAGCTCTCCTGCCCGGGGCCGGCGAGGAAGGGGCGGGGCGGCGCCTCCCCGTCCACGTCGGCCAGCAACAGGTCGCCGATCTTGTCCACGTTGGACCAGCGAGAGAAGAGCACGGTGCGGCCGTCGGGGGTGACGCTGCCGGGGTACGACTCCATGCCGATGTCCGAGGTGAGCGGCCGAGGCGTCTCGCCGGCCCGGGCCGGCACCCAGCCGAGCTGGAACTGCCCGTCGAGCTCCGCCACGACGGCGAGCGCCTGACCGTCCGGCGCCCAGACGGGACGGGCGATGTGCTCCGCGCCCTCTCCGAGCGGCGCCTGCGTTCGCCGCTGCGGGTCGAGGACCCGCAGGTGGCCCTGCCCCATCGCGTCGCCGAAGGCGATGGCGATCCGCCGGCCATCCGGGCTCACCGTGCCGTCCTCCCAGAACCCGGGCAGCACCTCGGGCCAGGCCGGTGCCTCCTCGCCGGCGGCATCCAGCCACGACAGACGAAAGCCCGGCGGGCTCCAGGCCTCCCGGTAGACCAGTCGGCCGCCCGCGTCGAACGCGACGTCGAGGTACGCGCGGCCCACCGGGGCCAGTCCCGATGCGACGGGGCGTGGGGCCCCAGAGAGCGCCAGACGCTCGCTGTCGAACGGCTGCAGCATCAGATTGCCTTCGCTGAGGAAGGCGATGTACCCGGGATCGACGTAGATCGCCTCCGAGGCGGTGTCGAGGAGCTTGATGGTGGCCCCGCGCTCGGGGTCGAATGCGTATACCGCCCGCTCCCCGGCCACGCTCCGATTGACGACGAAAAAGATGACCGATCGGCCGTCCGGGAGAACCTGCGGCAGGCGGTGCTGCTCCGTCTCCGAAGCGAGCGCCGTGAAGGGGCTGGGCCTACCACCTTCGGCACCTACCTGCCACAGCACGCCCGTGGCGCTCGGCGCGAACACGATCGTTCCCCGCGGGCTCCAGGTGCCGCCCCGTCCCTGGGGCGCGTCGCACAGGGTGCGCACGGCGCCGCTCGGCAGGTCGACCCGCTTGAGCTTGCCGCCGGCGAAGAAACCGATCGCGGTGCCGTCCGGCGACCAGAACGGGTAGGTCGCACCCTCCGTTCCCGGCAGCGGCCGCGGCTCGATCTCGTCGAGCGCCCGCAGGTAGAGCCGCTCGGGCTGCTCGCCGCCGGCGAGGGCGAGTACGAGACGCGAGCCGTCCGGGGAGAGGGCGAGCGCCCGATCGCCGTACGCGAGCTCCAAGGGCTCGGGCAGGGTGATGGCGGCGCGGAGGGGGACGGTCGGGCGCGCCTCTCCCCGGCCGACCAGCGCGACCACGGCGAGCGTCCCGAGGATGCCGACGGCGAGGTTGGCAGCCAGCGGCCAGAGGCCGCGCGGCCGCCGGCCATCGGCGGCAGGGGATGGCAACACCTCGTCGGCGCGCCCGGCGCGGACGTCCTCGAGCACCAGCCGTGCATCGCCGATGTCGCGCAGCCGCTCCCGCGGCTGCCGCTCGAGGCAGCGGCGCAGCAGGCGGCGGATCGCCGACGGTGTCCCGGGCGGCAGGGCGTCGAGGTCGATCTCCCCCTTGAGCACGCCGGCGAGCGTGTCGGTGACTGTGTCGCCGGCGAACAGCCGCCCCCCGGTGAGCATCTCGTACAGCACCACGCCGAAGGCCCAGATGTCTGCCCGCCGGTCGACCGCGAGACCCCTGGCCTGCTCGGGCGCCATGTAGGCGGCGGTGCCCAGGATCACCCCGCGCTGGGTCGCCGCCAGGGTGAGGGTGGGCGAGGCGGCGAGCTGCGAGGGCGAGCCCTGGCCCGACGGCGTCCCTGGCGGCTCGAGCGCCTTGGCCAGGCCGAAGTCGAGCACCTTGACCCGCCCCTCCGCGGTGACCTTGACGTTCTGGGGCTTGAGGTCGCGGTGCACGATCCCCTTGTCGTGCGCCTCCTCGAGCGCCTCGGCGATCTGCCGGGCGACGTCGAGGGCCTCGCCGAGCGGCAGCGCACCCTCGGCGAGGCGCTCGGCCAGGGTCGGCCCCTCGACGAGCTCCATCACCAGCGCGCGCACCCCGTCCTGCTCCTCGAAGCCGTAGATCGCGGCGATGTTGGGATGCTGGAGCTGCGCGAGCACGTGGGACTCGCGCTCGAACCGGGCGAGCCGCTCGGCGTCGGCGGTGAACGCCGCCGGCAGCACCTTGACCGCTACCGAGCGCCCGAGCCGGCTGTCCTCGGCCTGATACACCTCGCCCATGCCGCCTGCGCCGAGCCTGGCGGTGATCTCGAACTGCGCGAGCCGCGTCCCGATCATCGGGCACCTCGCTGGCCTGGGTCGGTGGGAGTCTGGCGACGCAGCCTAGCACGCACTGACGAAAGCCGCTCGAGACGGCGCTCGGTCGCTGGAGGCGGAAGCTCTTTGGACGCCGATGAGGTTGGCTGGTAGGGCTACGGCAGGCCGGGCTGCGTCGCACGGCCTGATGCCAGCGCCACCCTCCGCTCAGCCGGAGAGGCGCCGCACCAGGGCCTGGAAGTCGGCGCGGTCGCGCAGGGGGTCCCAGATCGGGCCCAGGGTGAGGTAGCCCACCTTGGCGCCAGGGTCGCGGTCTACCCACTCCTCGAGAGCGGCCACCGCCTGGTCCGGCTCGCCGAGGGCGCGGTGGATTTCGGCGCGCGAGTAGGGGTAGCCCATCAGCCGGGTCCGATCGCGGACGATCGCCTGCCGGTAGCGTTCCAGCGCCGCCAGCGCCTCGTCTCGGCGACCGAGGAGGGCGTGGGCGTCGGCGAGGGAGCCGTAGAGGAGAGGGTCCTCCTCGACCAGTGGCTCGAGGGCCTCGAGGGCCTCGGAGGCGGCTGCGCGCCTGCCTGCGGCGTCACCCGCCATCAGAAAGGACCAGGCCATGGAGAGCTTCCTCGCCGCGTAGCTCGCCGGCTCGGCCTGGCGGCTCGGCACGTCGCGCTCCAGCAATTCGAGCTCTTCGTCATGGCGCCGCTGCACGAAGGAGATCGTGGCCCGCCAGCCCGCGGTCTCGGCGGTGTCGGGAAGTCGAGAGGCGGCTGCGAACAGCTGCGAGGGATCTCCGGTGAGCGCAGCGCGATAAAAGGACCTTGTCAGCTCGTGCCTCCAGTCGTCCGGCTCGAGCTCCACGAGGCGGTCGAGCTGCGTCAGCGCCTCCTGGTGGCGACCGAGCTTGTCGAGGCAGACGTGCAGCTCGATGACGACTTCCGGATCACGAGGATCCAGGCGAGCGGCGCGCCGGAGGTGGACGAGGGCCTCCTCGTAGCGCCCCTGGCGCTTCTGCAGCGTCCCCATCCACTGCAGGGTCACCGCATCGTTCGCTCGCAGGGCGAGCGCCGTCTCGAGCTCCTCTTGCGCCCGCTCGTAGTCGTACGCGCCGCGGTAGTGGTAGAGCGCCATCGAGACGTGCGCCTCGGGCAGCTCGGGGTCGAGCTCCAGAGCCCGCTCCGCTGCCCGCCTGGCCATCAGCAGCCGCGCCTGCGTGGGGTCGATGCGCCGAAAGAAGAGGTCCGAGTACTGGTCGGAGAGATCGGCATGCGCCAGGGCGAACTCCGGGTCGAGCGCCACCGCCTTCTCGAGCAGGTCGACCCGCAAGCGCAGCTGCTCCTTGGTGTCGAGCCACCGTCCTCCTTCGATCGCCCGGAGGTAGTAGTCGTACGCCTCCAGGTTCTCGGTCGGCCGCTGAGCCCCCAGTCCCGCCCCCGCCAGCAGCGATTCGTCGAGCGCCGCCACCGTCCGCTCGGCCACCTCCGCCTGCAGCGCGAAGACGTCGGAGAGCTCCCGGTCGAAGACATCGGTCCACACCTGGGTGTCGTCGGCGGCGCGCACCAGCCGCGGCGTGATCCGCACCCGGTCGACACCGTCGGGCCCCTCGGCCCAACGCACCGCCCCTTCCAGGATGTACGTCACCCCCAGCTCCTCGGCGATCTGCCGGGCGGTTGCCCCGGACCCCGCGTACGCCTCGGCGCTCTGGCGGGAGATCAGGGCGAGGCCGGGTACGTCGGCCAGACGGCTGCTGATCTCGTCGCTCATGCCGGCCGCGAAGTAGGCTCGCTCGGGGGTTCCGAGGTTGCGGAACGGCAGCACCACCATGAGGATCGGCTGGTCGGCCGCCGCCCCCTCGGCGGTGGCCGTCTCGTCGCCGGCGGCGGGCGACGGAGCCGGCCGTTCCCGCACCGCCCACCAGGTCGCGACGGCGCCGAGCAGGACAGCGCCGAGCGCCGCGACCGCCCAGGGGCGCGGGCGGCGGAGCGGTGGCGCCGCCGCGGGAAGAGTGGTCCCCGACGAGCCGGTCGGCGCCACAGTCGTCGCGGAGCTCGAGCCCGGCGCTGGAGTCGCTCCGGAAACACTCTCCGTCGCGGCTACCGGCGGCACCCGCTGGTCGCTCGCAGACCATGCCCTGCTGTCGGCGCCGCTGTCGCGCCGCAGCCGCCTGAGGGTCGCCAGCAGGTCGCGGGCGGTCTGCAGGCGCAGCTCCGGGTTCTTCTCCAGCAGCCGCTCGATCGTGTCGCTCAGCGCCGGGGGCAGCTCGGGACGCAGGCGGCTCGGAGCGAGCGGCGTGCCGGTCAGGATCTGCGAGAACACCACGGCGCTGCTCTCGCCGTCGAAGGGGCGGCGCCCGGTAGCCATCTCGTAGAGCACTACGCCGAGCGAGAACAGGTCGGTGCGAGCGTCCACCGCGCCGCCACGGGCCTGCTCGGGGGACATGTAGGCGACGGTGCCGATCGTAGACCCCGGGCTGGTCAGGTGCCGGTCGGTCGCGGTCGGGGTCGCGGTGCCCATGCCGGCATCGCGCTCGCCGCCGATCATCTTGGCGAGCCCGAAGTCGAGCACCTTGGCGTCGCCGCGGCGGGTGACGAAGACGTTGGCGGGCTTGAGGTCGCGGTGCACGATACCCGCAGCGTGGGCGGTGGCGAGGGCGTCGGCGATCTGCGCTCCGAGCTCGATGACGCGGTCCACCGGCAGCGACCCGTCCGCGAGGAGCGCCTTCAGGGTCCGACCCTCGAGCTTCTCCATCACCAGGTAGGGCCTGCCCTGGTGCTCCCCGAGATCGTGGACGGTGCAGATGAAGGGGTGGTTCAGCGCCGAGGCCGCGCGGGCCTCCCGCTGGAAGCGCTCGAGTGCTTGTAGGTCGTCTGTCAGCTCGGTCGGAAGGAACTTCACCGCGACGCTGCGTCCGAGGCGGGTGTCTTCGGCCTCCCACACCACGCCCATGCCACCACCGCCCAAATGGCCGGTGATGCGATAGTGGGAGACGGTTTCGCCGATCAAGGGAGCAGAGTTGCGTGTATGGGTGGTGCATTGCCACTGTACCATCCGTGTCGGCCGTACTCCTCGCTGGCCGAGCCGCGAGCCTCACTGGCGCCTCGACTCGATGCGCTGGGCAGGCCGATGCTCAGGGGACCCGCACGATCTCGGCCCCGCCGATTGGCCGCCTCCGGACCTCGGTGGAGACGTCGATGAGGAGTGTGGTCCGTCGCGGACCTCATCGACGAGCTCGCCGCCACCTACCGAACGACCCGGAGCGGATCTACGTCAACGGCCTGTAGAACGCGGGCGGCATGACGTTCCAAAGGCCGACGCTGAAGTGCTCGCGGAGGGCGGGCACAGCGCTCCTGTTCTCCATGCGATCGGCGACAGGCTGGAGCTGAGCTGGCGACTCGGCCTCCGCCCGGGCGCTGTTTCCCGCTGAGCCGTGGCGGGAAGAAACGGAGCCACGTGTCAGGCGTCCGGCTCGCGACGGACCACGGATGCGAGCCCTTTCACCAACTCCTCCTGAGCCTGCTCGATCTCCCATGTGCTCGGCTCGCGCAACACGTACCCCGCCTCGCGGCCCTTCATGCCCTGCATGGGAGTGAGATGGTCGCCCAGCGCAATGCTTAGGTCGATGGTCTGGTATTCCGCCAGTTCCTCCGGGAGCTCCGACCGATCCAGCAGCACCGGAATCACGGGCCGGCTCAACGCGATTGCCTGCTCGTACTCGGCCCTTATTTCCTGCGATCGCAGGGAGTGAGCGCACCAGAAGAGGAGAAACGTCTCGCAGGAGTCGATAGCACTGGAGATTGCGACCCTCCATTTCGTCCCCGGCTGAATGCTGTCGAGGTCGCGGAACACGGCACCGCCCGTGATCCGGAGGAGCTGCGTCAGGGGGCCAACAAGGGCAGCATCGTGACGGCTGTATGACATGAAGACCGACCAGTTCGACATCCCGATCCTCTCTCTTGAGAGACTGGGCATCAATAATATACGAGTGCGGTCGCCAGCCCGGCACGATGCGTGGGTTCACGACTTGCCCGGCGGGCGGAAGCTGACGCGATCCACCGCCCGTCACGCCTCTTCCGGTGTGGACGCCCCTGCCGTTCGTCGATACAGCCGCCGCCGAGCGGCTGGGTCGTCATCGGGTGCTGCGACTGCTGAGCGCCGAGGGTCTGCTCCCCCGACCGCCTCCGCGCCCCGGTCGCGGTCGAACGTCTCGGGTTCGAGCCGGGCACAGAGGAGGTTCTCTATCAGCGCAAGGGGCGACGCGAGCCGGCGGTCGAGACGTTCGACGCGCGTGACTTCCTTGCCCGTCTGCTGCAGCACGTGCGGGCGCCCCGGCTGCACCAGGTGCGCTACTATGTATGGCCACTACTCCAATGTCGCTCGAGCCAAGCGCGCTGCCTCCGAGGGCGAGCCTCAGGCTCTTGCGCCTTCGACTGCTGCCGACCGCGAGCCGGCCGCCGGTGAGCGCCGGCGCCTGCGCAAGCTGTGGGCCCAGCTCATCCGCCGCGTCTACGAGGTCGACCCGTTGCTATGCCGAGAGTGTGGCGGCGGGATGCGCATCCTCGCGTTCATCCTCGACCCCGCCGCCATCCGCAGGATCCTCGCGCACCTCGAGAACAGACGCGGGCACTCAGGCAGGGGGCCTCCATCAAGGAATGGCGGCGCCTTGCCCGCTCGCGTCGTGATCGCCGCTCACCCATTGACGCGGCCCCGGCCGATGTGCGCCCGAGTATCGCGGTGAAACCGCTGAAACCGCTCTCAGTTGCGGTGTGGGCGGCTTCAGGCGGACAACCAGGTATCCGCGCACGCTCACGGGACTCTGAGAAGGCGCGCGGTCGCGGAATCGAGCTCGCGCGCGTCTCCTCGACGCACTTGGACGCCGCGCCTCAGCGAACACGGCGAAAGCAATTCCCTATCCCTGCGGCTGGTCGAGCGCGCGGTCGAGACGGTGTCGCCGCGGGCCGCCGAGCGGCGGGTGGACGTCGCCGTCGAAGCGGCGCCCGGCCTGCCGCCCCTGGTCGGCGACCCTGACAGCCTCGAGCGCCTGGTCGCCAACCTGCTCGACAACGCGATCAAGTACAACCGCCCCGGCGGCCTGATGACGGTGCGCCTGGAGCCGGCCGCGGCGGGAGCGGGCGCCGGCGAGGTCGCGCTCACCGTCGCCGACACCGGCATCCCGGCCGCCGCCCGCGACCGCATCTTCGAGCGCTTCCACCGCGTCGAGCCGCTCCCGCGACGAGGGCGGCACCGGCCTCGGCCTGGCGATCGTCAAGCACGTCGCCCAGGCCCACGGCGGCCGCGTCGAGGTCGACAGCCGCCCCGGCCACGGCTCGACCTTCCGGGTCCACCTGCCCGGCGCGAATGCCAGACCTTCCACCGATGCGGTGAAACAGTGACTCCTGATAGGCTGACCTCCATCGCGTGATCGGAGCACGCTCGGCCGTCGGAGCCGTGCTCGAGGGAGTCGGCATGTCGGAGACTCAGCCCCCAACGCCTCCCCGGCGGCAGTCCGCCGCCGAATGGCTCGCGGGAGGGGGGATCGGCCTATTGGTCGGCGCCCTGCTCGGCCTCTCGGTGTCGCCGGTTGTCGCCACCGTCCTCGGTGCGCTCACCGCGGTCATCGCCGCGTTCTTCGGCCTGGCCGGAGACTCGAAGCAAGACTCCGCCCGACTCGGTCGCATCGCCGCCTTCGCGTTCGCGGCCGTCGTCGGGCTGGTGACGGGTCTCTATCTTCGGACCCATGACAGCCTCTCGGTGAGCGTCGAAGACGATGTCGCCGAATGGGAGGCGGCAGGGTACCCGACAGGCATTGCGCGCGGAATCGTCGCCTACGAACGAACCGGGCTCGTCCCCGAAGGCTGGTCGCAAGCGCCCGAGGAGACAGGCCCACGGAGCGCGAGCACGGCCCTTTTCTCCGCGTCGGCGGAGGATTGCGCCAGAGTCGATCCCCGCGACCATCCGGACACCGAGGAGTTGGCGAATGCCTTCGCTCTGGCCGAGGGCGGCTGGGCGGAGCTGGCCCGCGCGACCGGCGAGGTGCCGGCCGAGCAGAGGCGAGAGATCCTCGAGGCGGCCTGGCGCCTCGCGTGCGAGGCGGCATGAGCGGCTGGGCGAAGCGCTTCCGGAGAGCCCTCCTGCTGGGCCTCGCGGTGGCCAGTCTGCCCGCCCTGCCGGCGCGAGCGGCGGAGGCTTCGGCCGTGGCGAGATCCGTGGTCAAGGTCAACGCCCAGCAGTGCCACGGCGGGACGAATCGGAGCGCGACGGGCTTCCTCTGGGGAAACAGCTCCCAGGTGGTCACGTCGCTCCACGTCCTCGCGGGATGCCGACAGGTGTCGGTGCGTTTCGAGGCGGCCGGAGCGACCCGAACGGCGAGGATCGCCAAGGTCCTGCTCCGCGCCGACCTCGCCCTGCTGGTGGTCGACGACGCTCCCGCAGGGGCACCGTTGGCAGTCGCGGCGCGATCGCCCGGCGAGCAGGAGGAGGTCTACAGCTACGGCTACTACCTCGATATCCCGACCGCGAACAGGAAGACGCTCAGGCTGAATTTCGCCGGTCGGCGTCTCCGCGACATCATCCCCGCCGCTGTGCGCCGGGAGCTCGAGGGGCTCGGCTACCCCGACGTGGAGCTCGACGTCATCAACCTCGAGGGAAACCTGCTGCCCGGAATGTCGGGGGCGCCGGTCGTGAACGCGGCGGGCGAGCTGGTGGCCATCGCCGACGGCGGGTTGGAGGCAGGCCTGGCGGGTGCCAGTTGGGGGATTCCGGTCCGCTACCTGGCACAGCTAGCGAGCTCGGTGGAGGCAATGCCGCCGGGCGCTCGCGACGGACGCGTCGAATCGCTGTTCGCCGTCGACCTCTCTTCCGCCCTGGGAATCGCGATCCAGTGCGGAGAACTCGAGCTTCAGCGACTAAGGACCCGACCGCTGGCCGAGATCGCGGCGTCGAGCGACGACGTCGTCGGACTCCAGCAGCTCGCGGCGGCGTTTGCCCTCCCCGATCTCCACTTCGACGTCGATGTCTACCAGCACCTCGAGTCGGGCGCGACCATGGCGATCCCTGCCAGCATGCGACTCGCTGGCGGCGCGAACGGATGCACGGCGAGCCTGGCGGAAGGCCGGCTGCAGCTGCACGTCCAGGGTAGTCGGATCGCGGCAGACCAAGCGGGTCAAGAACAGCGATGGTCGCTCGAGGTCCAAAGCGCCACCGCTCTCTTCGAGCATCGGGCCCTGCCCAACACCCCGATGTGGGTGGCGGATCCGAATTGGTCCTACTGGCAGCCTCAATTCCGATACGACGGGCTGCTCGTTCGTCGCAAGGGAGCGGCCCTGTTCGGACAGTGGAACGCCTGGAACATCCCGACGGAGTACGCCTTCGAAACGCTCGCCGCACGAGGCCATGCGGCGATCGGCATCGTCGCGAGAAACCTCGACAACCTGCGCATGCAGCTGTGCCTGAGGAACGCCAGCTCGGTGCCGTGCCCGCCGATGAGCGAGGTCCGCGATTGGGCTCGCCTCGTCGTCACGACGCACCTGGCCACCTTTCCCCTCAGCTAGAGCCCCCCTCCGGCTCGAACAGCCGCGCCAGCAGGAGCTGCAGCGGGAAGCGGCCGAGCGCCGCCGGCGGCGGCGCGCTCGGAGGGCTCGGCGGTGGCGTCCGGCGCGATGCCGGGGCCCCAGGCGAGCACCGGCACCGGGTCACGCCCGTCGGCGACACGTTGGCCTGGCACCCCCACGTGCAAGCCATCGCCTCGCGCGGGGGTTGGGACCGGGACGGCCGCTGGACGCCCCTGCCGTTCGTGGATCCGGCTGCGGCCGAGCGCCTGTTGTGGGCATCGAGCGGTTGGCGCGCTACCTCCTCCGCGCACCGGTCGCGACGGCGGGTCGAGCTCAACGGCGAGACGTACACGAT
>DATKDQ010000225.1:0-5975 GCA_035544635.1 Thermoanaerobaculia bacterium | reverse complement strand
CGTGCCGTATCGCTCGGCGATGGATCGGGCGTTCCGCGCCTTCGTCCGCGAGCGCGCGAGCGCGGCGCTTCCCGAGCACCGGCGGATCGACCCCCGGCGGGTGGATCTGGTGTGCGCGAACCGCGACGGCAACCTGTCGGTGACGCTCGCGCTCAAGCGCCGCGGCGGGGCGCGAGAGCGCGAGGACTGGGCGTACGCCGCGCGCAAGGGCGTCTCGCTGGTGAACGAGATCTTCCACGGATTCCTGAGCGGGCCGTACTACGAGTACATGGTGCGGAGCTTCAACCAGCCGGAGGAGTGAGATACGGTCCGTGCCAACGGAATGCAGCGGCGCCGGGGAGCGAGAGCCGGCGCTTCCGGTCGCAATCGAGGTGGGCATGAACATCGTCTCCTCGGGCACCTTTGCCCTCGCGTTGTGGATGACGGCCTGGGCGGCCAGGGACGCGGCGGCGCAGGATCCGCCGCACGCTCGGGCAGCCGCGCAGGATCCGCCCCCCGTTCGGGCGGAGGCCGGCCAGCGCCCGGCCTCCGCATCGTCGTCGTCGTCGGCCCAGGCGGAGGAGCCGCAGCCGGCGCCCGCGACCGTGCCGCCCGGCGGCGCGCGTTCCGGCGCTGGCGCGGACGGGAACGACGGCGAGGGCGACGACGGTGGGGATGCGCACCGCGTGCGCGTCAACGCGACGGCGAAGCTCGCGCTGCCGGCCGGCACGATCCAGGTGATCCACCCGCTGCTGCCCGCGGACGGTCCCGACGCGGAGGCGATCGCCGCGCTCGAAGACGGCGACGTGCTCCAGCTCACGGGCGCGATGGCGGTGAAGCTCAAGACCGAGGTCGAGATGCGCTTCGACGGCGGCATGGTGGCGCGACCCGAGAACGTCGCCCCCGGCTATCCCGGCGTCTACAGCCTCTGGCTGCGCAAGCGGGGCGACGACTGGAGCCTGGTCCTCAACCGGGAGCCCGACATCTGGGGAACGATGCGCGATCCGGAGACCGACGTCGGCGAGGCGCCGGTCCTCTATCGGCTCGACCAGGCCGCGCCGGCACCGGTGTTCGCGGTCACGCTCCTCGAGAGTAACGGCGGCGGACAGCTCACGATCGCCTGGGGCGCTCACCGCTGGAGCGCGGAGTTCGAGGCCGGCCCCGGCATGGCGGTGCCGAGCGCGGAGTCGAGATGAGCCCGGCGATCACCGATCTCTGCTACCTCTCGGCGACCGAGCTCGCGGCCGCGATCCGGGCGAAGAAGGTATCGAGCCGCGAGGCGCTCGACGCGCTGCTCGAGCGGGTCGAGCGGCACGATCGCGACCTCAACCTGGTGGTCACGCTCGACCCCGAGCGCGCGCGCCGCGACGCCGCGGCCGCCGACGACGAGCTCGCGCGCGGTGAGTGGCGGGGTCCGCTCCACGGCGTGCCGATGACGATCAAGGACTCGTTCCAGACTGCGGGCCTGCGCACCACCTCGGGCGCGCCCGATCTGGCGCATCACATCCCGGGCGAGGACGCGGTCCCGGTGGCGCGGCTGCGCGCAGCGGGCGCCGTCGTCTTCGGCAAGACCAACCTGCCGCTCTACGCCGGGGACGTGCAGAGCTACAACGCGGTCTTCGGCCAGTCGAACAACCCGTGGGACCCGAGCCGCACACCGGGCGGATCGTCGGGTGGCGCGGCCGGGGCGCTGGCCGCGGGTCTCACGCCGCTCGAGCTCGGCTCGGACATCGGCGGCTCGATCCGCAACCCGTCGCACTCGTGCGGCGTGGTCGGCCACAAGCCGTCGTACCGCCTGGTGCCGGCGCAGGGGCAGATCCCGGGGCCGCCGGGAACGCTGACCCAGGCCGACATCGCGGTCGCCGGGCCGATGGCGCGCACCGTCGAGGACCTCGAGCTCGGGCTCGACGTGCTCGCCGGCCCCGACGAGTGGGAGTCGGTGGGCTGGAGCCTCGCGCTGCGGCCGGCGCGCCACGACCGCCTCGAGGACTTCCGCATCGCCGCCTGGATCGACGACGAGCTCTGCCCGCTCTCGCGCCAGGTGTCGGCGCTTCTCGCCGGCGCGGTGGATGCCCTCGAGCGGGCCGGCGCCACCGTCGCGCGCGACGCTCGGCCCGACTTCACGCTCGCCTACGCCAGCCGCGTCTTCGACCAGCTCCTGGGCGCCGCCGAGTGCGGCGGCTTCACCTACGACGAGATCGAGTCGATGGCCCAGCGCGTCCTCACCGGGAGCCACGACCCGGGTATGGAGCACTCGGTGCTGCGTCACCGCGCGTGGCTCTCCGCCAACGAGCGCCGGCTCCAGATGCGCAAGAAGTGGTTCCATTTCTTCAAGGAGTGGGACGCCGTCCTGCTGCCGGTCTCGCCGGTGCCGGCCATCCCGCACGACCATTCCGAGCCGATGAGCCGGCGCACCATCCAGGTCGACGGCGAGCCCCGGCCGTACGGCGACCTCATCAAGTGGATGGGCGTGACCGGCGTCGCCTACCTTCCGGCCACGGTGGTGCCGGTGGGGCTCACGCCGGAAGGTCTGCCGGTGGGGATCCAGATCGCCGGCCCCTACCTCGAGGATCGCACCACGCTCGCGATCGCGCGCCATCTCGAGCGCCTGCTGGGCGGGTTCCGTCCTCCGCCGGGGCTGGCGTCGTGACGGTTGGGGCCGGCGACCGATTTGAACCGTCGTTCAAATCGGCCTCCGCCCGCTCGACCGCGAGTGTGGGCTGCAACCCCCGCGACCGCCGGGCTCGCAGCGGGGCGAGGTCCGGCCCGGCGGCGGCGCTGGTGGCTGCGGCCATTGCCGGCAGTGCGTGCGCACAGCCGCCGCCGGCGGCCGACCAGCCGCTCCGGCTCAACGACCTGCAGGTCGTGGGCTCGCACAACAGCTACAAGCAGGCGATCGATCCCGCGCTCTTCGCGCTCCTCCTCGAGCGCCGCTCCCCCGAGCGTATCCGGCCGCTCGAGTACGGCCACCCGAGCCTCACCGAGCAGCTCGATCGCGGTCTGCGCAAGCTCGAGCTCGACGTGTTCCACGACCCCGAGGGGGGCCGCTACGCGGCGCCGGCCGGCCTGGCGTGGCTCGCCGAGCGCGGCGACGGCGGAGCACTGCGCCCGTACGACGCACGAGGCGAGATGAAGGCGCCGGGCTTCAAGGTCCTCCACGTTCAGGACCTCGACTTTCGCAGCAACTGCCTGACGCTCTACCGCTGCCTCGAGGAGCTCCGCGCCTGGTCCGACGCGCACCCGCGGCATCTCCCGATCGTCGTGAGCATGAACGCCAAGGACGGCGCGCTCGAGGGCATCGACGCCGTGGTGCCGCTCCCGTTCGACGCGCCCGCCTTCGACACGCTCGACCGCGAGATCCTCGCGGTCCTTCCGCGCCAGCGCCTGATCGTGCCCGACGACGTCCGCGGCGAGCACGCGACACTGCGCGACGCGGTGCTCGCGAACGGCTGGCCGGCGATCGAGGAGGCGCGCGGGAGGTTCCTGTTCGTGCTCGACGAGAGCGGCGCGAAGCTCGAGCGCTACGTCGCCGGGCATCCCTCGCTTCGCGGCCGCGCCATGTTCGCCAACGCCGCCCCCGATCGCGACGAGGCGGCCTTTCTCGTCGTGAACGACCCGGTGCGCGACGGCGCGCGGATCTCCGAGCTGGTGGCGCGCGGCTTCCTGGTGCGGACCCGCGCCGACGCCGACACGCGCGAGGCGCGCAGCGGCGACACCACCCGTCGCGAGGCGGCCTTCGCGAGCGGCGCCCACTTCGTCTCGACCGACTACTATCTCGCGAGCCACCCCGAGAGCCCGGCGTTCGGCACCGGCTACCAGGTCGATCTTCCGGGCGGCGGTGTCGCGCGGTGCAACCCGGTGCGCAGGCCCGCGGCCGCCTGCAGCGTCGTGGAGTAGGGGCAGGTCCGCCGGTCGCCGGGCCTCAGTTGGCCCGGGCCGCGACTCGCTGGAAGTCGTCGAAGGCGGGGTCGTTGCGCCGGCCGCCCTCGAGCGCCGCCGCCATCTGCCGCGTGTCCGCGATGCGCTCCTCGGTCGCCGGATGCGTCGCGAAGAAGCTCTCGACGCGGCCGGGCGAGCGCCGGCGCTGATCGAGCAGGACCTCGAGCATGCGGGCGAGACCCAGCGGATCGTAGCCGGCCTGGTGGCTGTAGCGGACCCCGAGCTCGTCGGCCTCGCGCTCGTCCGCGCGCGAGAACTTGGCGATGGCGCCGCCGGCCAGGATCTGCGCGAGGATCTGCTCGTAGACGGCGGGATTCCGGCCGAGGAGCACGCCCCCGAGCACGCTGAGACCGTAGGACTTGCTGAGCTGCTCGGTGCCGTGGCGGGCGACGCCGTGGCCGATCTCGTGAGCGAGGACTCCGGCGAAGGCCGCCGCGTCGGGAGCGGCCTCCACCAGTCCCTTGTAGACGTAGACGTGGCCTCCCGGGATGTTGAACGCGTTGATCGCCGGGTCGTTCACCAGGTGAAACTCCCAGGGCGCCTGCGCCAGCTCGGTGCGGCGGACGATCGCGTTCCCCACCTCGTTGAGGTATCTCACCGCCCTGCCGTCCTTGACCAGATCGAGCTTCTGCTCGAGGTCGCGCGCGAGCTGCGCCCCGAGCTCCCACTCCTCTTCGAGCGAGATGAGATTGAAATCGCCGCGATTGACGCCGCTGGTGGCGCAGGACAGGGCAAGCACCCCGGCGAGCGCCACCGCTCCCGCCGCCCGGTGCGCGGAGGAAGGACTCACGCGGCGTGCCGCGCCGCGTGCGGGCGCTTCGAGGATGCCACTGGGGAGGGTCTGGTTCGTCATGGAGCCTCCGTGGATTCGGCGCCGCGCGGCCGCAGGTGGCCGCGGCGCGCCGCCGGCCAGACCCGCACCGCCAGCGCGGTGATGTTGTCGCCGTCGCCGGTTGCGAGCGCCCCCTCGAGCAGCGCCATGGCAGCCGTGCGCGCGCTGTCGGCCAGCGTGAGGACGCGCGCGATCTCCTCTTCCGTCACGCCGCCCACGACCCCGTCGGTGCACAGCAGGAGCCAGTCCCCGGGCTCGAGACGGCGGACGCCCAGATCGGGATCGGCGCCCCGGTGGCTGCCTCCGATCGCCTGCGTGAGCACGTGTCCCAGATCGGCGCTGACCGTGTGGTCACGCGTCAGGCGGGTGAGGCGTCCGTCGCGGAGCAGATAGAGGCGGCTGTCGCCGACGTGCCCGTAGAAGAGCATCGGCGGGATCCACCACGCAGCGGTCAGGGTCGTCCCCATGGCCGCGAGATCCCTTCTCCGCGCGCTGGTCCGATGAATCGCCTCGTCGCTCGATCGTACCGCGAGCTCGAGCCAGCCGAGGGGGTCGCACTCACTCGACGATGGGGCGTCGACCAGCTCCTTCAGCAACACCCTCACCGCGAGGAGACTCGCCACTTCGCCGCTGGGATGTCCTCCCATTCCGTCGGCGACGACGAGGAGCGCTTCCTCGGCTGCGGCTTCGGACGGCTGCCTGCCGGCGCGGCGCCGAGCCGCGGCGAGATCCGCGATCAGATACTGGTCCTCGTTCGAGCGGCGCCGCCCGGGGTGACTCACCCCGGCCGACTCGAGCACGAGACGCGGCTTGCGCTCTCCCCAGCCCAGGGCAGGCCGGTCCGGCGGGTGTTCCAGGCCGTCGAGCGGGGCGCGTCGAAGGTTGTCCATATGGCGCAGTAGTCGCCTCCTCCAGACGGCGCTGCACTTGCCGTGCCAGCGCGGCCTTCTAGCAGCGTGGGTGGCGAATGTCAGCACGCGTCTCCTGCCGGATGGCTGCGGCGTCGCGGGGCGGCCGGGACCGGCGCTATCAGCAGGTGAACGCTCGGATGTCGGTCACCGGCAGCGCGGGCATCAGGTCGGGGTTGGCGTAGACGCGCTGCCGCGCCGTGCGGCGATCCGTCACCGTGACCACCAGGCGCACGTTGGTGCCCGCCGACCAGAACACCCAGTAGTGACCGTTGACCTCGCACCCGTCGAGGACCTTGAGCAGGACCTCCGGGTTC
>DATKDQ010000224.1:0-9353 GCA_035544635.1 Thermoanaerobaculia bacterium | reverse complement strand
TGTCTGCGTCAAGGAAAGTGTATCATCCCAACCGAGGATCACCCGGTGAACCGCGACACCCTGCGCGAGCAGCGATGGCAGTCCGATCCGTCCGAGCGACGGCCGGCGATCCGCTCGCTCCTGCTCACCCTGCTCGGCGAGTTCGTCTTCCCCGAGGGCGTCCCGGTGTGGACGCGCAGCTTCATTCGGGCGCTCGAGTCGTTGGGCTACGCCGAGGGCGCCGCCCGCCAGGCGCTGTCGCGCTCGGCGGCGGCCGGCTGGCTGCGGCAGGAGCGGGTCGGGCGGCACACCCGGCTCGACCTCACCGACGACATGAAGCTCCTGCTCAGGCAGGGCAGCCGGCGCATCTACGGATTCGGGCTGGCCGAGCGGGCGTGGAACGGCGAATGGCTGCTGCTCCAGGTCACGGTGCCGGAGACGCGGCGCGAGCTGCGGCATCGCCTCCACACCCGCCTCGCCTGGGCCGGCTTCGGACCTCTCGGTCAGGGGGTCTGGATCACGCCCGATCCCTCGCGCGAAGCCGACGCCCTGGCCACGCTCGAGGACCTCGCCCTCCACCACGGCGCGCTGTCCTTCGTCGCGCGCTCCGGCTCGATCGGAGATCCCCGCGCGCTGGTCGCGCGCGCGTGGGACCTCGACGACCTCTCCCGGCGCTACGACGAATTCCTGGGCCGATTCCGGGGGCGCCGTCCGGGCACGCCCGAGGACAGCTTCGTCGTCCTCGCCGAGCTGGTGCACACCTGGCGCGTCTTCCCCTTCCTCGATCCCGAGCTGCCCGAAGGTCTCTACGGCGGCGGCTGGATCGGCCGCCGCGCGATCGGCCGCTTCCACGAGCTGCGCGATCGCTGGCGCCCGGCGGCGCTGCGCTTCTGGCGCGACCTCCAGGCCGGCGCCGCCTGACGGCGGCCTTCGACTCGCTCTCGTCTACGACGGGCGCGCGTAGATCCGGAGGGCGCGGCGCAGGCCCGTAGCCCGTTGCCGCTCGCCGGGCGCTGCGACATGATCCTCGCCGGAGGTAACCCGATCGGGATGCCGCCGTGGCCGAACGGGACGGCCGTGATCCTCGCGCTCGCCGCCGGCGCAGCCTCCGCCGCAGTGCTGCCGCCGCGCCAGTGCGTGGTCGAGCTGCGCTCGGCGCGGCTCGCGGCAGCGCGTCAGGACGCAGACGCCCAGCTCGCCGCCCTGCGACAGGCGATCGTGGCCTGTCCCGGCGACCCCGGCGCCATCATCGCGCTGCTGTCGTACGGCGCGCAGCATCCGCTGCCCGCGGCGGAGCGTGAGTCGCTACGCACCGCGCTCGCGGGCCACCTAGCACGACCGGTCGAGACCTTCTCCGTCGCCGCGATCGACCGGATCGTGCGCGAGCGTGCGCTCGAACCGGAGCTGCTCGAAACCCTCCTCGACTACCTGCGCCGCGGTCTCGAGCCGCGGGTGGACGCGCAGGGGCTGCGCTCCCTCGCGGCGGTGGAGCTGGCGCGCGACGATCTGGCCCGAGCCGCGACGACGCTCGAGCGGCTGCGGGCGATCGATTCGTCGCAGGACGTCGCGTGGTCGTTGCTGGGGGTCTACGCGCGGCTGGAGCGCTGGTCCGACCTGGCACGCCTCCTTTCCGGCATGGCCGCGGGCTCGACGCAGCCGGAGCTCCTACTGCCCCTCCAGGTCGAAGTCTCGAGCAAAGCGGGGCTGGTGGCGGAGACCATGGCGGCGATCGAGAGGCTCTCGGCGTCGATGCGAGGGGCCACCGGCTCGGCGGTCGATCTCCGGGTCGATCTCGTTCTCGCCGCCGCCTGGAACCTCCGCGACCACGGCGCCGACGAGGAGGCGAGGAAGCTCTTCGAGCTGGCGCTCGCCCACGATCCGGAGCAGGCCGAAGCGCGCGGCGCGCTGGTTCACCTCTACGGGACCGAAGAGGAGCGACGCCGGCACGGCGACGCGCTCGCCGATCGCTGGTCGAGAGAGAGCGACCCTCACCTTCTCCTCGAGGAGGGCACGCGCCGGCTGGCGGCGGGGGACCCCCACGGTGCCTACGACCTCCTGGCGCGAGCGGCTCCGAGACTCGACGACCTCGAGGCCGCCTGGTACAACCTGGGCATGGCCGCGCTCCGGCTCGAGCGATGGGACGACGCGGCCAATGCGCTCGGACGAGCCACCGAGATCAATCCGGAGCGGGCGGACTCCTTCTTCTTCCGCGGCCGTGCGCTGGTGGAGCGCGGTCTGTGGGCGGAAGCGATGGCGCCTCTTCTGCGCTCACTCGAGCTCGACCCGACGCGAGCCCGCGCCCACTACGACCTCTCCGTCTGCTATCGCGAGACCGGCCGAGACGAGTTGGCCGCGCGCCATCGCGAAGCGTACGACCGACTCACGAAGACCCCTTGAGCGCAAGCGCGGCGCAGCCCGTTCGGCGTCAGAAGTCGCGCACGTAGCGCCGGAAACGCTCCTCGATGGCCGCTTCGTCGAGGCCGTAGACCGTGCGCAGCGCGGCGCCGGGATCGTAGCCCTCCGCCAGGTAGAGCACGATCTCGGGGAACGCCCCGGCCCAGCTCTCGTCTCCGTGCCGCAGGAAGTGCACGAGGAGCCACGACAGCCCGTAGTAGAGCGGCGCGTCGTCTCCGTAGAAGACGGGGAAGGAAGCGCGCATCACCGCGTTCACCGACGGCGCTTCGCCCGAGCGCACGGCACGACGCAGATGATCGAGGGTGGCGCCGGCCTGGGTGCGCCGGTAGAGGACCCCGAAGTGCGGCGGCATGAACCTACCGCGAAGCGTCTTGCCGGGAAGAAGCTGGCCGCCCTTGATGCGCGAGTTCGCGAAGTACTCCGCGAGTCCCTCCTCGATCCAGAGCGGAAACAGCACGCCGGGGCGGCGCAAGAACACGTCTGAATAGGCGTGAACGGTCTCGTGCAGCATGACCGACAGCAGGTCCTCCTGGGTCGGCATCTCGGCGTGGAACGCGAACAGGCCGGGAGGCTTGTAGAACCCTTCCATCGGCGTGCTGAGACCGAGCTCGGAGCGCATGCGTAGGAAGGCCTCCTTGTCGGCGAACAGATAACCAACAAGCTTGTATGCCTGCGGCTGCGGAGCGACGTGCGAGTCGAAGATGTCGTGGAGCACGTTGAAGACGGCCTCCAGGTTCCCGGCCAGAGCCTTCGCCGTCTCTGCGGTGCCGGCATCGGTGACGACGACGAAGCGGGGCGAGTCGAAGCGTTTGCGATCGCCGCGCCGCAGGTTGCTCTCGGCCGCCGCGGTGTAGCGGTCGAGCACCTTGCGCCGGTCCGCGGGCGGCAGAGCCGAGAGGTCGGCGTCCGGCTGCCGGGGATCGGCGACGCCCGCTAGAAGCGGGCTGAAGAGATCGTGCGCGGCGGCAGCGTTCGCCGTCGCCCGGAACTTCAAGGTCCACTCGAGCGTCGCCGCTCGCTCCGCCCCCCCTTGACGGGCCGGCGCGAAGCGCCAGTCGAGCGCGCTCTTTTCCGTCACCTCGCACAGGAGATCGTCGAACCGGCTGGCCGGCGTAATGCCCAGCACGGTCGCTGTCACGACCCGCCCGCGCTCGTCCACATCGATCCGAACCCGCACCTCGGGCTCGAGGCCGGTGCCGGCCATCTCGCCGGGCGTAAGCAGGACGGGACGCCGCAGCAGCGTCGGTGGGATGTCCTGGGCTCGAGCCGCGGTGACCGCAGCCAGGACGGCGACGAATGCGATCACCACCCGGCAGCGCGTCCCGGTGGGCACCGCCCTAGACCCTCACCCGCTCCAGGAGCCGCGCCTCGCGCGGCGTCTCCTCCACCGCCGCATCCCGCAACTCGACGCGGTAGGCGCGCGCCTCCGGGCGCGACGTCACCACCTTGTCGAGCGCGCGGTCGACGAAGTGGAGAGCGCAGCCGTCGTCGGCCGCCCAGCCTCCGGGGAGGGCCCCCTCCTTCACCAGCCGATGAAACTCCGGACGGCGGTGCTGTTCGCCGTCGTAGTGCGGGCAGAAGCTGCCGGAGAGGAAACCGAGCCCGGCGAGCGCCTCCAGCCGGCCGTCCCAGGCGTCCTCCACCGCACCCATCGAATCGGTGACCGAGCCCTGGAACCAGCAGTTGGCGCCGGCGCTGATGCCGGCGAGGATGGTGCCCTCGCGCAGGGCTTGGCGCAGCAGGTCAGGCAGCCCCAGCTCGTTCCAGATCAGGAGCAGGAGCCGCGTGTTGCCGCCGCCGACGTAGACCACGTCGCACTCGCCGAGGTACGACCTCAGATCGCGGGTCGGGAGGTTGTAGAGCGACAGGCAGCGCGGCCGGCACCCGAGCCGCGAGTACGAGTCGTAGAAGCGACGCACGTAGTAGTCGCTGTCGCCGCTCGCCGTCGGCACGAAGCAGACGATGGGGTCGGCGGCGCGCGCCTGCGACAGCACGTAGCGATCGAGCGCCAGGTTCTCGGGCTCCATCGAGAACCCGCCGCCGCCCATCGCTATGATCTGCTCAGGCACCAAGGCGCTTGCTCCGGCTTCAGTCGTCCTCGTCGACCCGCCAGCGGGTGGCGTCCTTCGGGAAGTCCTTCCACGCCAGGACGAGTCGCGGCTGGAAAACGAATACGCCGCCGGCCGCGAATTGCTCGGGCGGCGGCGACCAGCCGTACTTCTGCTTCGAAAGCTCGGCGAGGCGCTCGATCAGCCCACGCTCTGGGTCGCGCAGCTCGGCAGCGTAACCGTGGAGGATGACGACGTCCATCGCCTCCTCGAGGTGGACGCACGCCGCCGGGTTCGCGAGCAGGTTGCGACTGCGCCGGGTCGACGGAAAGCCGCCGAAGTAGAGCCTTCCCTCGAGCCACAGGCCGTCGACCGGGGTGGCGTGCGGGTGGCCCTCCGGATCCGCCGTCGCCACCCAGTAGCGCATCGCCGCGCTCATGCGCGCGTCCACGTGCGACCACGGCAGGAGCCCCTTCCTGCTCTTGGGAATCCCGTAGCCCGGCATGTACGGCCGGTCCGCTGCGGGCCCTCGGCTGGGACGCGCACGCACCGGCGCTCGGCGGCTGCCTCGTTTCGCGGCTTTCATCTCGCTTCCCGCTCGCCGTGAGAGGACGGTGCCCCGAAACATACCGCGAACGCCATACCGCAGTCACCGTGGCGGCTCGATGGATGGGCTCGGCCGCCACCACGGCGGCATCGGGTTGCGCGACGAGGCTCGATCGAAAAGACTACGCGCCATGACGATCGGACCACACCGCCGCCGAGACCGTCCCGCCGCGTGTGCCGGCGGCTCCAAGCTCATCGTGCTCGCCTGCGCTGTCGCCGCGTTCTGCCTGTCGCCGCGCGGTGTCCTCGCGCGGCAGGAGGCGAGCGGGGTCGTGGCCGGTACCGTGACCGGCGAGGCCGACGGCCGGGCCGTGGCCGGAGCCACCGTGATCCTCGAAGGCGCCGCCACCGGACTTTCGCCGGTCGGTGTGCCAGCGCCGCGCGTCACCAGCGACACCCGGGGTCGCTTCCGCCTCGAAGGGCTCGCGCCGGGGCAGGTCGCGCTCGCGGTCGAGGCGCCCGGGTTCCGGGAGCTCCGCGTACCGGACGTGGTGGTAGGGGCGGGCAAGACGGTCGAGCTCGACCTCGAGCTGGTACGGGCGCCGAGCTTCATGGAGCGCATCCAGGTCACCGCCACCAAGGCGCCGCTCTCGATCGGCGAGCTGGCGGCCCAGGCCGACATCGTCGACCGCGAGACCATCGACCTGCGCGGCGATCAGCAGCTCACCTCTGCGATCGCGCACCTCCCCGGCCTCGTGGTCTCGACCCAGGCCGGCTCCTTCGAGTCGGTCACGCTGCGCGGCCTGCCGCGCGACGGCAACGAGTTCACCAGCACTCTGCTCCTGATCGACGGCGTGCCGCAGACCGACTCTCGCAACAGCGCGCGCGTGGTCAACCTGCCCTTGAACGACGCCGGCACGATCGAGGTGCTGCGCGGGCCGAGCTCGGCGCTCTACGGCCGCACCGCGATCGGCGGCTCCGTCAACCTGCTCACCGCCGACCCCACCGTCGATCACCAGCTCGGGCTCGACCTGACCGGCGGCGACTTCGCCACCCTGAAGGGCCTGGCCCGAGCCAGTGGACCGGCAGCCGCCTGGGGCGGCTACTACGTCTCGGGGTCGCACGAGGAGAGCGACGGCTGGTACACCGGTGACGTCGACGTCGAGGTCGATCGCTGGGCGCTGTTCGGCAAGCTCGCGTTCGTGCCCGACGCCAGGTCGTCCGGCAGCTTCAGCGCCAACGTCGTCGACTCCGACCAGGGCACGCCGACCAACGTGCCGATCATCGACGGGCGACTCCTCTCCGAGATCGACCCGCGCTTCGACCGCCTCAGAAACCTCAACCTGCCGGGGCCCAACTACCACCAGGAGGAGGACCGCTACACCGGCAGCTACACCCGCCAGCTCGGAGCGGCCTCGAGCCTGGTAGCGCTCCTCGGCTACCGCGAGATCGTCTACCAGTTCATCGACGACGGCGACGTCATCGGCGGCCCGTTCGATCTCGCTGCGGGGACGCTCACCATGTACCCGTTCGAGCAGCGAACCACCGAGGACATCTCGTACTCCGAGCTGCGCTTCGAGCTCGAGCTGCCCGGCGAGCGCGTCGAGAGCTCGCTTCTCGCCGGCGGCTCCTACGAGTCGACCGGCGGCTTCACCGCCGGCAACCTCCTCTTCACCGACGACGACACGCTGGGATGGCCGCTCGACTACCTCGACCCGATCCATCCGCCGCGAAGCGCGTGGAGCTTCTTCCGCATCGGCGGCAGCGATTACGACCTGGGCTCCACCGGGCTCTTCGCGCAGTACGTCGTCGAGCCGGCGGACCGCTGGGTGATCGTCGCCGGAGGGCGCTACGACCGCCTCGATCTCGACAACACGCTCACCTTCGCCACCGGGCAGCCGCGCGTCGACGACACCTTCGACGAGGTGAGCCCACGCGCGAGCGTGACCTACAAGCTGGTCGAGAGCGCCGGCCGCCCGGACGTGAGTCTCTACGCCTCCTACTCCGAGGCCTTCCTGCCTCCGCGCCGCCCCGGCCAGCTCCGCCCGGCCGACGCCGCAATCGAGCTCGAGCCCGAGGACATCGCGAGCTGGGAGCTCGGCCTCAAGGGGAGCTTCCTCGAGCACCGGCTCGCGGCGGCGGGCGCACTCTTCCGCATGCGCCGCGACGGGATCGTCACCACGGTGCGCGAGGGTCCCCTGTTTCGTCCCTCCAACGCCGGCGAGCACGAGTACGAGGGCTTCGAGGCCTCGCTCCACTGGAAGCCGGCGGCGCGCTTCTCGGGATACGTCAACGCGGCCCTCTACGACAACCGTTTCGGCGACTTCGTGATCCAGTCGGCGGGCGGCGACCGGGTGCTCACCGGCAACCGGCTGCCGATCTCCCCCGACCAGGTGTTCAATGCGGGAGCCGTGATCCGGCCGGCGCGGGCGTGGGACGTCGCGGTCGACGTCAAGCACGTCGGCGACGTCATGATCGATATCGGCAACACCTTCGAGCTCGACGCCTACACCCTGGTCGACACCGCCGTGAGCTGGCGCCGGGAGCGACCGCGGGGAGCGGGATGGGCGGGCACGCCGGTGCGGTTGACGCTCCAGGCGTCGAACCTCCTCGACGAGGAGTACTTCTGGAACGGCGACATCTCGGTCGGGGAATCGGCCGACCCGGGACGCCCGCGGATGGTGCTCCTGACTGCCGCCTTCTCGTTCAGCGGCGGTCGATGAGAGTCGGCGAACGCGCGAGCTGACGGCGTCAGGTACTAGCATCGGGCCCGTGAGGCCGTCTCCGACTCCTCTCCTCGACTGGCGACGGGCGATCTCCTGCCTCCACCGCTGGCTCGGCATCGCCGGCGGCGCCCTCTTCCTCCTGTGGTTCGCCTCGGGGATCGTGATGGTCTACGCGCGCATGCCGGCGCTCGATCCGGCGGAGCGGCTGCGGCGGCTGCCCGACCTCGACCTCGCGGCGGCGCGGGTGGCGCCCGGCGAGGCGGCGCGCGACCTCGGGCTCGCCCCCGAGAGGCTGCGGATCGCGATGCTGGGCGACCGCCCGGTGTACCGGTTCGCGGAGCGGACGACGTGGGTCGCGGTCTTCGCCGACGACGGCCGGCCGTTCGGGAGTCTCACCGCCGCCGCCGCCGCCCGGCTCGCGCGCAGGCTCTACCCGGAGCACGCGGCCACGGCGCGCCACGACCGTCGTCTGGTCGCGCCCGATCAGTGGACGCTCCAGAGCCGGAGCCTCCTCCCCGCCCACCGCATCGCCCTGGGCGATCCCGAAGACACGCGCGTCTACATCTCCGAGCGCACCGGCGAGCCGGTGATGAGCACGACGCGACGCGCGCGGAGGTGGGCCTACGCCGGCCCGGTGCCGCACTGGCTCTACTTCACGCCGTTGCGCAGCCGCGGCTCGCTGTGGAACCGCGCGGTGATCGGGCTCTCGCTCGCCGGCAGCGTGCTCGCGGTCTCGGGTCTGGTCTCGGGCGTCTGGCAGGCGATCCGCGCGAGGCGAAGCGCGGCCGGGGCGCCGCTCGGCTCGCGCATCCCTTCGCCCTACACCGGATGGATGCGCTGGCATCACTACGCGGGCCTCGCCTTCGGGCTCTTCACGTTCACCTGGGTCGCGAGCGGATGCCTGTCCATGGATCCGCTCGCCTGGCATCCGGGGACGGAGCCCACGGCGGTCGAGCGCGACGCGGTCGCCGGCGGGCCGCTGCGCCTGGACGCGCTCACGCTCGATCGCCTGCGCGCCGTCCACGCCGCGCTCGACGGCGACCTGGCGGTCAAGGAGCTCGAGCTGGTGCAGCTCCGATCCGAGCCCTTCCTCCTCGCCTACCGACCGCCGGCCGCGACGCCGCCGCGTCGCGGCATCGGCTATGACCCGTCCGCCTTCCTCTCGATCGTGCAGCCGTTCGAGCCTCGGCTGGTCTCGGCGCTCGATCCCGAGCGCGGCACCTTCTCGCGCTTCGACGAAGACGAGGTGATGGCGGCGGCGCGCGCCGCGATGCCGCACGCACGGCTGGTCGAGTCGACCTGGCTCGACGCCCACGACAGCTACTACTACCCGCGCGGCGTCGCCGCGCCGCTGCCCGTCCTGCGCGCGCGCTTCGACGATCCATCCCGGACCTGGCTCTACCTCGATCCGGGCCGCGGTGTCCTGGTGCGCAAGGAAGAGAGGCTCACGCGACTCAACCGCTGGCTCTACCACGGGCTCCACAGCCTCGACTTCCCGTTCCTGCGCGACCGCCGGCCGCTCCGGGATGCGGTGGTCATCGCACTGTGCCTGGGTGGGATCCTCGTCGCCTCGACCTCGATGGCCGACGGCTGGCGGCGCGTGGGAAGGCATCTCCGACGCCTCGCGCCACGCGGACGT
>DATKDQ010000223.1:0-8635 GCA_035544635.1 Thermoanaerobaculia bacterium | reverse complement strand
CTTGGCGCTGAGGTAGTACCGCACGGCGACGCGCACGAAGGCGGATCGCCCCTTCTCTCGGGCCTCCGGATCGGCGTCCATGCGCTCGAGCAGCTCCTCGTCGATCGAGATCTGGACGGGTTTCGTTGGCATGAGTGGACCTTACCACATCAACCATGTTGGCCTCACCCAACAAGACCACGGGCCCTCGGCCGGCTTCAGGGCGCGGTCGCCGGGAACAGGCGGTCAAACTCCGGCTCGTCGTGCAAGAGCGAGAGGTCGGGGTCGCGGCGCGCCCACTCGGCGTCCTTGAAGCCCGCGTCCCAGGCCTTGCGCAGCGTCGTGAGCGCCTCGGGCTTCCTCTTCAGCTTGCAGTAGGTGCAGGCGGAGTTGTAGAGCACCGACGAGTCGTTCGGGCGCAGCGCGGTGGCGAACTGCATCTCGCGCAGCGAGTCGTCTTCCCGCCCCATCTCGGCGTAGCTGCTGGCCAGCAGGACCCGGGCGCGTGCGTCCTCGGGGACCTTGAGGATGTGGTTCTCCAGGGACTGCATGCGGCGGTGCCGGAAGCTGCGCCGCACCTCGTCCTTGCCGAGGGCCCCCAGCGCGTTGATGATCGGCACGTAGACGCTGTAGTCGTCCCCGGCCGCCTCCACGGCGGCCTCCGCCATCTCCTCTACCTCCCGATAGCGGCCGGCGGCGAAGAGCGCGCGGCCCAGCAGGTAGTACGCGCCCTCGCAGTCGGGCTTGCGAGCGATCGCCTGGCGCACGCGCTGGATGGCGTCGTCCAGGTCGCCGTCGATGTAGCGGATCCACGCCTGCGCCACCTGCACGTCGGGCAGCTCGGGGGCCAGCGCGATGGCGCGCTCCGCCGCCGCCCGCGCCCGCCCGGACCAGGCGGCGTCGCGCTGGAAGTTGGCGTAGTACTGGGCGCAGAAGATCGCGTTGGTGGCGTGCGCCAGGGCGAATCCCGGGTCGAGCGTGACCGCGTTTTCGAACATCTGCAGGGCGAACTCGAGGTCCTGGCGCGTCAGGCGCCGGGCGTAGCTCTTGCCGCGCAGGAACAGGTCGTAGGCCTGGAGGTTCTGGGTGGGCCGGGCAGCCAGCTCCTCTTCTTCCTGCGGCGACAGCCGTACCCGCAGCGCCTCGGCGATCCGGCGCGCGATCTCGTCCTGCACCTCGAACACGTCCTGCATCTCGCGGTCGTAGCGCTCGGACCAGAGCGCGAAGTCCGACCGCGTCTCCATCAGCTGCGCGCTGATCCGCAGCCGGCTGCCGGCGCGCCGCAGACTGCCGGTCAGCACGTACGCGGCGCCCAGCTGCTGGCCCACCTGCGTCGGGGTCACCGGCTTGTCGCGGAACGCCAGCACCGCCGGTCGGGCGAAGATCTTCAGCCCCTTGATCTTGAACAGCTCGGTGATGATGTCCTCGGTGATCCCGTCGCGCAGGTACTCGTCTTCCTTGGCGCCGCTCAGGTTCTCGAAGTAGAGGACCGCGACGGAGCGCTCCGCGGGCTTCGCTGCGCCGGCGCCGGGTCGCGAGTCGCTCGCCTCGGCCGCGCGGCGCCCGGCCAGCGCGACGTCCCGCTTCAGGCGCCGGAAGTCGGTCTTGAGCTCCGTCGCCGTCTGATAGCGCAGGTCGCGGTCCTTCTCGAGCGCCTTGTCGAGGATGCGCTCCAGCTCGCCCGGCAGGGTCGGGTTGGCCTGCGTCAGCGGCGGCGGGTCGCGGCTCAAGAGTGCTTCGAACACCACGGCGGAGGTCTCACCGGGGAAGGGCAGCGCACCCGTGGCCATCTGGTAGACGACGGTGCCCAGCGAGAACAGGTCGGTGCGGGCGTCGGTGAGCTGGCCGCGCGCCTGCTCGGGCGACATGTAGGAGACGGTGCCGAGCGTCGAGCCGACCTGCGTCAGCTGGTGGGGCGCCACCGCCGTCTGTTCCCGGGAACCGGCGTCGCCCGCGTCACCTGCCCCCATGCGCTCCATCTTGGCGAGGCCGAAGTCCAGGATCTTGGCCTGCCCGCGGGTGTTGACGAAGATGTTGGCCGGCTTCAGGTCGCGGTGGATGATGCCCTTGGCGTGCGCCGACTCCAGGGCGTCGCTGATCTGGATCGTCAGCTCCAGCAGCTCGTCGACCTCCAGGGGCCCACGGGCGAGTCGGGAGGCGAGAGTCTCGCCTTCGAGCAGCTCCATGGCGATGAAATGCCGGCCGTCGTGCTGCTCGATCGTGTAGACGGTGCAGATGCCGGGGTGGTTCAGCGCCGAGGCGGCGCGCGCCTCGCGCTGAAAGCGCTCGAGCGCGCCGGCGTCGCGGGCCATCTCGTCGGGAAGGAACTTGAGCGCCACAAGCCGCCCGAGGGTCGTGTCCTCGGCTTCGAACACCACTCCCATGCCGCCGCTGCCCAGCTTGCGCGCGATGCGATAGTGGGAGAGGGTCTCGCCGATCACCGCTCGCCCCTCGGGGACCGGTCTGCGCAAGGCCCGGGCTGCTCGCTCATCGCGCGAGACTATACCGGGGACCGGTGCTGCGGCGCGGCAGCGGCGAGCGTCATTCGATCCCCTCCGCGAGCCAGATGTCGGCCTCCTCGTGGTTGCGATACGCCACCAGCGTGCGCCGGTCGGCGGCCAGCTCCAGGCCGCGGTGGCCGGCGAGGTCGAGGCCCGGGATCGGTTTCGCCTCGCCGTTCGACACGTCGAGGATCGCGGCCCCTTCGGGGGTCGAGACGAGGATCCGGCGCTGGTCTGCCAGCCACGCTCTGCCGACACCCGTGACGTCGAACACGTGCAGCGTCCGCTCGCCGACGCTCCAGTACGCCACGCGGTTGCGCGACGCGCCCCGCGCGTAGCCGGCGAGGCGGGTTCCGTCGGCCGACCAGGCGTGCCCTTCGAAGGTCTCCCTCGGCGAGCCAGGCGCGTGGGCCGGATTGGGCAGGCGCTCGAACTCCGTCCACGGCGGCGCTCCGCTGGCGTCGAACAGGCTCGTGCCGAGCTCGGAGGACACCGCGAGCCGGCGGCGGTCGGGCGACAGACGCGGCACCCAACGCGACTCGTCGGTCGTGCGCGTCAGCTGCTCGAGGCCGCTGCCGTCCGGCCGGATGCCCCAGATCTCGAAGCGTCCGCTGCGATTGGACATGAAGAGGATGCGCTGACCGTCGGGGTCCCAGACGGGGAATCGGTCGAGCGCCGGGTCGTCGGTGAGCTGCACCGGCGAGCCGCCCTCCGCGGGGACGACGTAGAGGTCCTGCTGCGGGAGCACGGTCGAATAGGCGATGGTGCGGGAGTCGGGCGAGATGGCGACGGTCTGCAGCCGGCCCGTGGTGCCGAGGATGGTCTTTGCCGCAGCCTCGCCGGCGCGCCCCTCCGGGTCGAAGGCGAACTGCTCGATCGTCGCGTGCAGCGAGCGCGAGACGTAGACCCAGCGAGTGCCGCTGCGGCGCAGCTCGCCGGCGAACTCGGTCGGCAGCACGACGCTCGCCGGCGCCCCCTGCGGCTGCCCGCTCGCCGCGTCGAGCCCCAGGCGCCAGAGGTTCGGCGTGCCGCCGCGGGCGCTCAGGAAGAAGATCGCCGTGCCGTCCGCGGACCAGACCGGGTTCCAGTCCGCCGCCGGATCGCCCGTCAGCTCGGCCGGCTGCCCGCCGTCGGCGGGCACGGTCCACAGGTCGCGCTGGCCTGCTTCGCTCTTCGACAGCCCCCAGTAGGCGATGCGACGGCCATCGGGAGACCAGGCGGCCGCCGCCGCGTCGCCCGTCGCGAGCTCGCGGCTCGCGCCCGTCGCCACCTCGACGATGCGCAGCACGCCGACGCAGCCGCGATTGAACGGATCGGCAGCGGGGCACGTCGTGCAGGCGATCCTGTCGCCCTGCGGTGACCATGCCGGATCGAAGCAGCCGTCGGCCAGGCGCCGGACCGACTCGCCGGTCGCGCCCATCAGGAAGATGCCCCCGCCACCGCGCTCGGAGCGGAAGGCGATCTGCCGACCATCGGGCGACACCGCCGGCGCCCAGTCGTCCACCGGCGAGTCGGCGGTCAGGTTGATCGGGTTCTTGCCGCCGACGGGGACGAAGTAGATGTCGCTGTTGATCCCCTCGTCGTCTTCCACGACGAAGTAGAGGGTCCTGCCGTCGGGCGACAGCGCCGGGTTGATCTCGCGACCGGGCCGCGAGGTGAGCTTCTGGAACGACGGCGCGCCGGCCGCCGGCGCACGCGCTGCCGGCGCGGCGGCGCTACGCCGTCCGATGGCGTAGCCGACGACGGCGAGGGCGACGGCTCCGGCGATCGCGATCGCAATGCCGGTCGACCGCGAAGCCGGTGCGGCGGGCAGCGGCTGCCCTGCAGGCTCGTCGCGCCCGGCCAGGGCGTCGACGAGCACGAGGCGCGCGTCGGCGATGTCGTGCAGCCGCTCCCTCGGGCTGCGCTCGAGGCAGCGGCGCAACAGGCGACGGATCGCCGCCGGCGTTGTCGCCGGCAGAGCGTCGAGATCGATCCTCCGCGTCAGCACGTGCGCCAGCGTCTCGGGCACGCTGTCGGCGGCGAAGGGATGGCGGCCCGAGATCATCTCGTAGAGCACGACCCCGAACGCCCAGATGTCGGCCCGTTTGTCGATCGCCATCCCCTTCGCCTGCTCCGGCGCCATGTACGCCGCCGTGCCGAGGATCATCCCCTGCACCGTGGCGCCGAGCGTCAGCGTCGGTGAGGCCGCGAGCTGCGCCACCGAGCCGTGTCCCGCGCCCGCAGCCCCTTCGGCCGGATCCAACGCCTTGGCCAACCCGAAGTCGAGGACCTTGACCTTGCCCTCCACGGGGGCCTTGATGTTCTGCGGCTTGAGGTCGCGATGGATGATCCCCTTCGCGTGCGCTTCCTCGAGGGCCTCGGCGACCTGGCGGGCGATGGAGAGGCTCTCCTCGAGGGGCAGAGCCCCCGACTCCAGCCGCTCCGCCAGGGTCGGCCCTTCGACCAGCTCCATGACCAGGGCGCGGGTGTCGCCCTGCACCTCGAGCCCGTGGATCTGGGCGATGTGGGAATGGTTGAGCTGGGCGAGGAGCCTGGCCTCGCGCTCGAACCGCGCCGCGCGCTCCGGATCGGCGGTGAACGCTTCGGGGAGGACCTTGAGCGCCACCTCCCTCCCCAGTTGGAAGTCTCTGGCCCTCCAGACCTCCCCCATCCCGCCTTCGCCGAGCTTGGCGGTGATCTCGTAGGGGCCGAGGCGGGCACCGGGCGCGAGGCTCATCCCCCTCCTTGCTGCGTGCTGACGACCCGCACCGGTGGCGTCGGCTGCGGGAACCAGTCTACTGGAAGACGACCATCGACCGCCTCATCCTCACTCTCGCCGTCTGACCGGGTCATGAGCGCGTTCACTATGTGGTAAACTAATCCACATGAAAGCTATACAGATCACCATCGACGAGGAGCTCCTGACCGAGCTCGACGCGAGCGAGGAAGTGCGGCGAGAGGGGCGCTCGGCGGTGCTCAGGAAGGCGGCGGCCGAGTACCTGGCGCGCCGCCGGCGCAGCGAGATCGCCGAGGGATATGCGAGGGCCTACGGCGAGGCGCCGGGTCTGGGCGAGGAGCTCGCTGGTTGGGAGGACCAGGGCCGGTGGCCCGAGAGGTAAACCGCGGAGAGATCTGGTGGTACCAGTTCTCGCATCCCGACAAGCGGCGGCCCGTCCTGGTGCTCACTCGTCAGGAGGTGATCCCGTTGCTGTCGACGGTGATGGTGGCGCCGGTGACCTCCACCGTCCGTGGCGCCCCGAGCGAGGTCCTGGTCGGTGTGGAGGAGGGTCTGAAGCACGAGTCGGCGGTCAATCTCGATCACCTGCAGACGGTCGAGAAGGCCCGCCTGCGGCAGTTCGTGGGAACGCTGGCAAGGCACCGGATGCAGCAGGTCTGCCGCGCGCTGGCGATCGCGACCGGCTGCGGGAGCTGAGGCGAACGCGCGCGTCGCGCTCGGTCCTCCTGTGCAGGCTCTCCGCTTGAACATTGACAGTGCGGCCACCGGCAGCCTGAGCGATGGCCGCTGCCGTGGCTCAGAGCCTCACGCGCTCGATGCCGACGTACTCGTCGAAACCGGCATCGAAGGTGAGGATTCGCTTCACTCGATGGGCCTCCATCACCGCGACGTGGAGGGCGTCTCGCGCCGACAATCGAGGGTAGGCGAGCACCACGTCCTTGGCGCGCTGCACCGTCGGCTGCTCGATGGGGAAGACCTCGTCGACCACGCCGAGCAGGGCCTCGAAGGCGGGCTGGATCGCATCCCGGCGCGCAATGGCCACGTAGCGATGGAGGATCTCCTGCAGCACCTCGGCGTCGGTGACCAGCCGCTCGCGGTCGGCGATCGCGCGCTCGAGGAGGCGCTGCGCGTCGGCCTTGTGCGGGTGGGGCGCGCCGACGAGGTACATCGGCACGTTCGAGTCGACGAAGATCAGGAGTCGGCCTCGAAGACGTAGCCGCGCTCGATTTCGGAGAGCATCTGGTCGATGTCCGCGGTCGGCAGCTCGTGCTTCGCCGCCGCCCGCACCACGGCCAGCTTGCGCTCGACCGGCGCCCTCGGTTCGCGACGCCGGGCGTCGCGCATCGCCGTGCGCACCCACTCGGCGACGGTCATGCGGCGGGCGCGCGCCACCTTGCGGATCTCGCGCAGCTCATCTTCCTCCACCAGCACTTGCAGCCTCTTAGTCATACGGTGAGTCTATCGTACTCATGCTGATGAGTCAACGAAGCCGCGGGTGGCCCCGTCCCGCTCGAGGGCCCACCCCTGGCGTTCGGTCTTGCCTCCCGCCGGCGTGTAAGCTGAGTGAAGGGCCATCGAGCCCCCACACGGACCCGACCCAGGAGGACTGGTCATGATCGAACGCATCATCCCCACCACCCTGGTCCTGATAGCGGCGCTGTGCCTGGCGGCTCCGGCCGCGGCCCTCGAGATCCGCCGCGCCGAGACCGAGGCCGAGGTCTTCGCGGACCGCGCTGGCGAGGCCACCCTGCTCCAGTTGAGCCTGCGGGCAGAGCTGGTGCCTCCCGAGCCCATCGTTCCTCCCGAACCGATACGGGAGAGGCTGGTGGTCGGTTGGGGGGCCGTCGGCGGCATCCAGCCCACGCCCTTCCAGGTGCTGATCCCGGGCGGCTGTTTCGTCTCGATGGGAGACCGCGGCTACCAGGTGGAGGACTTCGCCGGCTGCGGCGTCGAGGTCCTGTTCGACGGGGCCACCATGCGGGGGCTCCTGCAAGAGCTCGAGGCGCGGATCGTGCCGCACGACGACGGCTCGGCGCGCGTCGATCTCGAGGCGCTCGTCATGCACCAATCCCTGCTCCCCGCCTTGCTCTGGATCGTGAGCGGCGCGCCGGTGGAGGTCGAGATCGGCGCCGCCATGGGAATGGCCCCGGCGCTGAAGGCCGAGACCCTGTCGGGGATCGACCCGACGCCCTTCTGAGCTCCCGGCTCGCCGGCAGGCGCTGTCATCTCGCCCGGCAACCAGAGCGGCCTCGTGCTCACGCCTCCCCGGGCGTTCCCCCGATCAAGGTCGGGCGCGCCTGCGCGGCGTCACCTCGAGAATCCAGATCGTGCGAGACGCCTCGTCCACGAGATAGGCGATCACGGCGTCCTCGAGGTAGAGGCGGCGCTTGCTCTCTGCGATGAGACGAAAGGACCCAGGCGGCCGCGGCTCGTCCCGCAGGCCTTCCAGCGCGTCGGCGACCTGGGACCGCGCTCTTCTGGTGGCCAGGCCGGACCACTCCGCGAGCGCCGTCGGCAGGACGTCGATGTCAAAGGAGCCCACGCGCCTCGAGCTGCTTCAGCGCTTCCTCTAGGGGAACGCCCCGTCCGCGTTCCTGCTCGAACCGTCGCTGGGTGCGGCGATGTGCCCGCAGGTCGTCGGCGAACTGTTCCCGCAGGGCCTGGTTCACGTAGTCGGACATCGACTCGTCGCACGTCGCCGCGCGGATGCGGAGCGCCTCCAGAAGCTCTTCCTCGACGTGGAGGGTCGTCGGCTTCCTCATGGCATCACGATATCATGATGCCACTCGACTGCGGCGATGATCGAGCACCTGGCAGCAGGCTAGAATCGCCGGCAGGCGATCGGCACTCAGCTCGTGCGCGGACCGGCTCCTGGCGATGGAAGGACATCACGACGTCACGCAGATCCTCCAGGCGCTCACCGCCGGCGACGACCGCGCCGGCGACGAGCTGTTCGCCGTCGTCTACGGCGAGCTGCGCCGCATCGCCCGCGCCGTCAGCGCCCGCGAGCGGCCGGACCACACGCTGCAGCCCACTGCGGTGGTCCACGAGGCCTACCTGCGCCTGGTCGGCGGGGAGTCGCCGCGCTGGGAGAACCGCGCCCACTTCTTCGGCGCCGCCGCCGAGGCCATGCGGCGCATCCTCATCGACCACGCCCGGCGCAAGGCGAGCCTCAAGCGGGGCGGCGGCCGCAGGCGAGCCTCGCTCACCGACCTGCCCGAGCCCGATGCGCGCCTGGAAGACCTCCTCGCCCTCGACCAGGCCCTCGACCGCCTGGAGGAGCGCGACCCGGCCATGGCCGAGGTGGTCAAGCTGCGCTACTTCGCCGGTCTGAGCGTCGAGGAGACCGCCAAGGCGCTGGGCACCTCGCCGCGCAGCGTGAGCCGGGCCTGGACCGCCGCCCGCTCCTGGCTGCGCCGCGAGCTGGGAAGGGCCT
>DATKDQ010000222.1:0-52388 GCA_035544635.1 Thermoanaerobaculia bacterium | reverse complement strand
GGGTCCGCTTCGGCGGCCGCGCGTTCCTGATCGACACCGGGATGCTCTCCGAGGTTTATGGCGGCAAGCCTTCCGCGCTCGAGATCGTGGACGGCGTCTTCACCGCCATCTACGCCGATCGGCGCGAGGAGCTGTGGACGTTCTCACGGACGGCCGAGCTCGCCGTGGAAGGCGTCACGATCGCCGAAACGGCGCTGCCCGCCCCGGGCATGCCGCCGTGGAGGTGGCCCGGACCGGAGGGCGAGCCACTGCCGTTCCGCGGCCCCGAGGAGCTCGAGGACTTCCTGCGCACGGCGGAGATCGTGTCGCACGAGACCATCGACCAGGGCCTCAACCGTCCGCTCAAGGTCGTGCTCGAGCGAGACGGGGTTCGCGCGCACGCCGTCTTCCGCACGGTGGCGGTCGACGAGCGCGCCAAACAGGGGCCGGAGGGGCGGTTCTACCGCAACTTCCGTGACAGCTACCAGTTCGAACCCGCTGCCTACGAGCTCGGGCGCACCCTCGGCCTCGACCGGATCCCGCCGGCAGTGCCCCGCGTCTATCGCGGCAAGCAGGGCTCGCTGCAGGCCTGGGTCGAGCAGGCGATGACGGAGGCCCGACGCCTGGAGCAGAAACTGCACCCTCCCGACGCGCTGAGCTGGGCGCGCCAGCAGGTCGAGAGGCAGGTCTTCGACGCGCTCATCAACAACCACGACCGCAACACCGGCAATGAGCTGATCGATCGTCACTGGACCATCTGGCTGATCGATCACACCCGCGGGTTCCAGACCGAATACGGCGACGAGCGCATCGAAGAGCTTCGGCGCATCACGCCCGAGCTGTGGTCGGCGCTGCGCAGCGTCGAGCGGGCGCGGGTGAGGACGATGCTGCAGCCGTTCCTCAGACCGATCGAGCTCGACGCCCTGTTCGCGCGGTGGGACCAGATCGTCCTGCGCTTCCGCACACTCATCGCCGAGCACGGAGCGGACAACATCCTGCTCAGGTTCTGAGCGAGCGGTGAGTGCGGCGTCCGGCGCGTCGCTTCCAGTGCCGGAAACGAGCCCGGTCGCGACTGAAACGAGCCCGGCCGCTACACGGCGGCCTTGGCTGCGAGCTCCTCGCTCAGGCGATCCAGGATCGCGTCGCCCATGGCACGCGTGGAGAGGTGCTTGGCGCCCGAGGCGACCAGATCGGCGGTCACCGCGCCGCCGTCCAGCGCGCGCTCGACCGAGCGTTCGACCGCCGCCGCGTCGTCCGCGCGGCCCAGGCTGAAGCGGAGGAGCATGGCCGCCGACAGCACCGCGCCAATCGGGTTGGCGATGCCGCGTCCCGCGATGTCGGGCGCCGAGCCGTGCACGGGCTCGTAGAGGCCGAAGCGGCCGGAGCCGAGCGAGGCGGAGGGCAGCATGCCGAGCGATCCCGACAGGACCGAGGCCTCGTCGGAGAGGATGTCCCCGAACATGTTGCCGGCGAGGATGACGTCGAACGAGGCGGGCCGGCGCACCAGGTGCATGGCGCAGGAGTCGACCAGTGCGTGCTCGAGCTCGACGTCGGGGTAGTCGCGCGCCACCCGCTCCACGGTCCGCCGCCACAGCCGCATCGAGGCGAGCACGTTCGCCTTGTCGACCGAGGTCAGCTTGCGCCGCCGCCCGCGCGCAGCTTCGAACGCGACGCGCGCGATGCGCTCCACCTCGGGCACGCTATAGACCATGGTGTCGTACGCGCTCGATCCGCTGCCCTGCTCCTGACGTGGGCCGAAGTAGACGTCGCCGGTGAGCTCGCGCACGAACAGGAGGTCGACGCCGGCGAGCAGCTCGGCCCGCATCGGCGCGAGGTGAACGAGGCTGCGATAGACCGGGATGGGGCGCAGGTTCGCGAACAGCTCGAACCGCTTGCGCAGCGCCAAGAGCCCGTCCTCGGGGCGCACCGGAGCCGTCGGATCGGACCACTTTGGCCCGCCGACGGCGCCCAGGAAGAGAGCGCTGGCGCGCTCGCACTCGGCGAGCGTCGAGGGCGGCAGCGCGACGCCCTCGAGATCGATCGCGTTCCCACCTACGGCTGCCTCCACGAAGTCGAGCCCGAAGCCGCGGCTCGAGGCGACCGCCTCGAGCACGCGCCGACCCTCGGCGATCACCTCGGGGCCGACGCCGTCTCCCGGCAGCAGGACGATGCGCCTACGCACGCGAGTCGATTCGCGCGGGACGCACCGCCTCGAAGCGCTCGACCGCCGGGAGCTGCTCGAGCAGGAACCCGAGCTGGTCGACGCCGTTGAGCAGGCAGTGCTTGGAGAACGGGTCGATCGTGAACGACACGTCCACTCCGTCTGGCAGTAAGACGCGCTGCGCCGACAGGTCGATCTCGATCTCGATCGCGGGGTCGCGCTCGACTAGAGCGAGGATCTCACGCCAGGTCCCGACCGGGATCTCGACCACCAGGAGGCCGTTCTTCAGCGAATTGTTGCGGAAGATGTCGGCGAACCGAGTCGACAGCACCGCCTGGAAGCCGGCGCCGAGCAGCGCCCAGGCGGCGTGCTCGCGCGAGCTGCCGCAGCCGAAGTTGTCTCCGGCCAGGAGGATGCGCGCGCCGCGGAGCTCGGGACGGTTGAGCGCGAAGTCGGGGTCGGGACTGCCGTCGGCGCCCCGCCGCCAGTCCGCGAAGAGCCCCTCGCCCAGCCCGTTCTTGTCAGTGACCTTGAGGTAGCGCGCCGGGATGATCCGGTCGGTGTCGACGTTGTCGATCGGGAGCGGCGCGACGCGGCTCGCCAGTGTGGTGAAGCGGGGGCTGTCCATCACAGCATCTCCCGCACGTCGGTGATCTCGCCCCGCACCGCCGAAGCCGCTGCGGTCAACGGGCTGGCCAGGAACGTGCGCCCACCCGGGCCCTGGCGCCCCTCGAAGTTGCGGTTCGAGGTCGACACCGCGTACTGGCCGGGCTCGAGCTGGTCCCCGTTCATCGCCAGGCACATCGAGCAGCCGGCCTCGCGCCACTCCGCTCCGGCGGCGCGGAACACCTCGTCCAGGTGCTCCTCCTCCGCCAGCCGCTTCACCTGGTGCGAGCCCGGGACGACCAGCATGCGCACCCCGCTCGCCACCCGCCGGCCGCGCAGCACCGAAGCCGCCGCGCGCAGGTCGGAGATCCGCGAGTTGGTGCAGCTCCCCACGAACACGACGTCGATCTTGTGGCCGAGGAGCGGCCGCCCCGGATCGAGATCCATGTAGGCGAGCGCCTCGGCGAATGTGCGGCGCTGGCCTTCGGGCACCCCCTCCTCCCCCGGAACCGTTCCGCGCACCGGGATTCCCATACCTGGGTTGGTGCCGAACGTGACCATCGGCTGGATCTGCGCAGCGTCGATCGTGACCGTGCGGTCGAACGGCGCGCCGTCGTCGGTCGGCAGACGCCGCCAGGCATCGAGAGCCCGCTCCCACGCTTCGCCCCGCGGTGCCCTCGGTCGCCCTCGGAGATACGCGAACGTGGTCTCGTCGGGCGCGATCATGCCCGCGCGCGCGCCGCCCTCGATCGACATGTTGCAGATCGTCATGCGGCCGTCCATGTCGAGCCCGCGGATCGCCGAGCCGCGGTACTCGAAAACGTGCCCGGTCCCACCGTCGACGCCGAGCGTGGAGATCACGTAAAGGATGAGGTCCTTGGCGGTGACCGCCGGACCGAGCGCCCCGTCGACACGGATCTCGAACGTCTTGGGCCGGTGCTGGAGCAGGCACTGCGTGGCGAGCACGTGGGCCACCTCGCTGGTGCCGATGCCGAACGCGAGCGCGCCGAAGGCGCCGTGGGTCGAGGTGTGGCTGTCACCGCAGACGACCGTCATCCCCGGCTGCGTGAGGCCCTGCTCGGGACCGATCACGTGCACGATGCCGCGCTCCGGGCTGTCCATCGCGAACAGCGTGATGCCGTGCTCACGGCAGTTGCGCTCGAGCTGCTCGAGCTGCGCCGCCCCCTGCGGATCGATCATCCGCAAGCGCGCGGCACCGATCGAGGGATCGGTCGGCGTCGAGTGATCCATGGTGGCGAGCGTCTGGGACGGGCGCCGCACCCGCAGCCCCCGGCGGCGCAGCTCGGCGAACGCCTGCGGTGAGGTGACTTCGTGCACCAGATGGAGGTCGACGTAGAGGACGGCTGGCAGGCCCTCCCGCCCCGAACCCCCATCACCCAGACCCTCGCCCCCGGTCCCGGGGACGACGTGGCTGTCCCAGACCTTGTCGAAGAGAGTTCTAGGCCGCGCTGCGTCCATCGTCGATGCCTCCCAAGCGGAGGACATGCTATCCAGCATGTCCCGCGCCGTCCGCGGCGCCAAGGGCATGGCTGGCGGAGGACATGCTATCCAGCATGTCCGGAGCCACCGCCGTCCGCGGCACCGAAGACATGGCTGGCGTAGGACATGCTATCCAGCATGTCCGGAGCCAGCCGTGCGGACGGTAGCCGGGCCGATCTCCTTGCCGCGGGAGCCGCGTCCCTGGGCTTCGAGCATGCGGTTCAGCGCCGCCACGTAGGCCTGCGCGCTCGCCATGATGACGTCGGTGTCGGCTCCATAGCCGCCGTAGGTGCGGGCGTCTCCGGAGCCCGACTTGACGCGCACCGTCACCTCGCCCAGCGCGTCGATGCCCTCGGTGACGCTGTGCACGCTGTACTCGACCAGCGTGTTGGGCGCCTCGACGATGTCGTCGATGGCGCGGAAAGTGGCGTCGACCGGGCCGGTGCCCACCGCGGGCTGGACCTTCTCCACACCGCCCGGGCCGCGCAGGCGCACGGTGGCGGTCGACAGACCGCTACGCCCGCAGGCGACCTGGAGATCGACCAGGGCGTAGATCGCCTCCGGCTTCACCTCGGACGTCACCAGCGCGTTGAGGTCCGCGTCGGTCACGACCTTCTTCTTCTCCGCCAGCGACTTGAAGCGCTGGAACGCGGGGTAGAGCTCGGCGGGGGAGAGGTGATGCCCGAGCTCCTCCAGGCGGATGCGGAACGCGTGGCGACCGCTGTGCTTGCCGAGCACCAGCTTCGAGTGCGAGAGGCCGACGGTCTCCGGCGTCATGATCTCGTAGGTGCGGTGGTCCTTGAGCATGCCGTCCTGGTGGATGCCGGCCTCGTGCGCGAAGGCGTTCGCCCCCACGATCGCCTTGTTCGGCGGCACCGCGATCCCGGTGTAGTTGCTCACCATCCGGCTGGTGCGGGCGAGCTGGGTGGTGTCGATCGAGGTGCGCAGGCCATACACCGGACGCCGGGTGTGGAGCGCCATCACCACCTCCTCGAGGCTGGTGTTGCCGGCGCGCTCCCCGATGCCGTTGATGGTGACCTCGGCCTGGCGCGCGCCGGCGGCGAGGCCGGCGATGGTGTTGGCGGTGGCGAGGCCGAGGTCGTCGTGGCAGTGCACCGACCAGATCACGCGATCGCCGCCCGGCGTCTCGGCGATGAGCCGGCGAAAGAGCGCCGCGTACTCCTCGGGCGTGGCGTAGCCTACGGTGTCCGGCACGTTGATGGTGGTGGCGCCGGCCTCGATCGCGACCCCGAGCACCTCGAGCAGGAAGTCGACGTCGGAGCGGCTCCCGTCCTCGGGCGAGAACTCGACGTCGGCGCAGAGCCCGCGCGCGAGCTCGACCATGTCGCGCACCTGGGCCACCACCTGCTCGCGCGTCATCTCGAGCTTGCGCTCCATGTGCAGGTCGGAGCAGGCGATGAAGGTGTGGATGCGCGGCTTCGCCGCCTCTCGCACCGCCTCCCAGGCCTTCTCGATGTCGCCCCGGTTGGCGCGCGCGAGCCCGCAGATGATCGGCCCGTCGGGAGTCCCCACCTCTTCGGCGATCCGCCTGACGGCGTGGAGGTCGTCGGGGCTCGCCGCCGGAAAGCCGGCCTCCATCACGTCGACGCCGAGGCTCGCGAGCTGCCGTGCGATCTCGAGCTTCTCGACGCTGGTGAGCGTCGCGCCCGGCGACTGCTCGCCATCGCGCAGTGTGGTGTCGAAGATGCGTACGACTTCGTCCTGTTGCGGCTGCGTCATGGCTCGTTCTCCTGTCTGCTCTCGGCTCCTGCGCTGCACCTCGGCCGACACAAGTTCGGCCCTACGTTCCGAATCCAGCTCCGCCGACGGAGCCGGGAGCGCGTCCGCAGGACGCACCGCGCCGTCCGCGGCGCCGACGTTCCTCAACCGCCCTCGGCGACCTCCTTGGCGTCGAGGAAGGGCATCATGGCGCGGAGCTGCCTGCCCACCCCTTCGACCGGGTGGGAGCGCTCCTGGCGGCGGCGCTCGGCGAACCAGGGACGGCCCTTCTGGTTCTCCTCGACCCAGCGCCGCGCGTACTCGCCGCTCTGGATGTCGGCGAGAATCTGCTTCATGACCTGGCGCGTCTCCGGCGTCACCACCTTGTCGCCGGCGTCGTAGCCGCCGTGCTCCGCGGTGTCCGAAACCGAGTACCACATGTAGGAGAGGCCGCCCTCGTAGATGAGGTCGACGATCAGCTTGAGCTCGTGCAGGCACTCGAAGTACGCCACCTCCGGCTGGTAGCCGGCCTCGACCAGGGTCTCGAAGGCGCCGCGCACCAGCGCGGACACGCCGCCGCACAGGACGACCTGCTCGCCGAACAGGTCGGTCTCGGTCTCCTCCGCGAAGGTGGTGGCGATGACGCCGGCACGGGTGCAGCCGATGCCCTTGGCGTAGGCGAGCGCGTCCTCGAGCGCGTGGCCGCTCGCGTCCTGGGCGATCGCCACCAGGCCCGGAGTGCCGGCGCCCTCGGTGAACACCTCGCGTACGCGATGGCCCGGTGCCTTGGGCGCCACCAGGCTGACGTCGACCCCCGGCGGCGGCTGGATCTGCCCGAAGCGGACGTTGAACCCGTGGGCGAACATCAACGTGTCGCCGGTGGCGAGATGCGCCTTGATCGACTGCTCGTAGATCTCGCGCTGCACGGTGTCGGGCGTGAGGATCATGACGATCCGCGCCGCTCGCGCCGCGTCGGCCACGTCCAGGACGCGCAGGCCCGCGGCCTCCGCCTTGGCGCGGCTGCGGCTGGTCTCGGGCAGGCCGACCACCACATCGATCCCGCTGTCCCGGAGGTTGAGCGCGTGAGCGTGGCCCTGACTGCCGTAGCCGATGATCGCGACGGTGCGGCCGTCGAGGAGGTCGAGATCGGCGTCGGCGTCGTAGTAGAGCTTGGGCATCGTCGCGTCCTTCTCCTGTGTGGTGGCGGTCCGGCCGGATCGCGCGGCTCGCCGGTCTGAACCCTTCAGAGCACCGACTTCCGACTGCCCAGGACGCCGGCGCGAGGCTGGTAGGAGTCGTGCTCCAGCGTGTGCTCTCCTCGACCCATCGCGACCACGCCGGTGCGCACCATCTCGACGATGCCGAACGGCCGCAGCAGGTCGGTGAAGTTCTCGATCTTCGACTCCTCCCCGGTCAGCTCGATGATCATCGACTCCGGAGAGACGTCGACGATGCGGGCGCGGAAGATCTCGGCGAGCTGGTGCACCTCGCGGCGGGTCTCGCCCGAGACCGCCACCTTGATCAGAGCGAGGTCGCGATAGAGCGACGGCCGGTCGGTCATGTGCTCGACGTGGATCACGTTGATCAGCTTGTAGAGGTTCTTCTCCAGCCGCTCGACTTCTTCCTGAGAGCCGTCCATCACCAACGTCATGCGAGACAGGTCGTCGCGGTGGGTCCTGCCCACGGTGAGGCTGTCGATGTTGAAGTTGCGCCGGCGGAAGAGATTGGCCACCCGCGACAGGACGCCGGGGCGGTTCTCGACCAGCGCCGTCAGGACATGCTTGCTGGTACGCACTGGGTGTCCGCTCCCGGTCGGGATCTCCATCGCCGTCTCGATCACACCATCTCCGGCGTCGCCGCTGGCCGGCGGATCATCGCGTTGAGAGTCGCCCCGGAGGGCACCATCGGGTAGACGACGTCGTGCTTCTCGACCACAAACTCGAGCACGATGGGGCCGCCCTCGTGGGCGCGCGCGCGCGCGACGGCGTCCTCGACCTCCTCGCGTCGGGTGACGCGCACCGCCGGGATGCCGTAGGCGTCGGCGATCTTGCAGAAGTCCGGATTCACCATCGGTGATGCGTTGTAGCGCTCCTCGTAGAAGAACTCCTGCCACTGACGGACCATGCCCAGGTAGCCGTTGTTGATGATCGCGACCTTGAGCTCGACTCGTTCCTGCACGCAGGTCGCGAGCTCCGCCATGGTCATCTGGAAGCCGCCATCGCCGACGATCGCCCACACCTCCTCGCCGGGCCTGCCCATCTTGGCGCCGATCGCTGCCGGCAGCCCGAAGCCCATGGTGCCGAGCCCGCCCGAGGTGATCAGGGTATGCGGCCGCTCGTGCGGGTAGTACTGCGCCTCCCACATCTGGTGCTGTCCGACATCGGTGACGGTGATGGCGTCACCGCCGGTGAAGCGCCACAGGTCGCGGATGACGTGGGCGGCGAGGAGCTTGTCCCCGGCCTGCTCGTGGATGACGTCGCGTGCCGTGGTCTCCTTCTTCCACTCCTGGATGCGCGCCATCCATGCCGGGTCGGCTTCGCGCCGCGCCACGGGAAGGAGCTGCTGGAGCACCGCGCGCAGGTCGCCGGCGATCCCGACGTCGACCTTGACGTTCTTGTTGATCTCGGAGGGGTCGATGTCGACGTGGATCTTCCGCGACTTCTTGGCGTAGGTCGCCAGGTTGCCGGTTACGCGGTCGTCGAAGCGCATGCCGAACGCGAGTAGCAGGTCGGCCTCCTGGATCGCGTTGTTGGTGTAGGCCTCGCCGTGCATCCCCATCATGCCGAGGCAGAGCGGGTGATGCTCGGAGATCGCGCCCTTGCCGAGGAGCGTGAGCGCGATCGGGATCTGGGCCGACTCGGCGAACTCGCGCAGCTCGCGCACGGCCCCCGACATCAAGACGCCGTGTCCGGCGAGGATGAGCGGACGGCGGGCGGTGCGCAGCAGCTTGGCGGCGGCAGCGACCTGCTCGGGGGACGCCGCGCCGAGCGGCCGATAGCCGCGCAGCCGGATCGGCTCGGTGGGGTACTCGAACTCGGTGGTGGCGATCTGGATGTCCTTCGGTACGTCGACCAGAACCGGACCCGGCCTGCCGGTTCGCGCGACGTGGAACGCCTCGCGCAGCGTGGCCGCCAAATCGCGAACGTCGGCCACCAGGTAGTTGTGCTTGGTGATCGGGAGCGTGATGCCGGTGACGTCGGTTTCCTGGAATGCGTCGGTGCCGATCGCCGAGCTTGGGACCTGGCCGGTGATCGCGACGATCGGGGAGGAGTCCATGATCGCGGTGGCGATGCCGGTCACCAGGTTGGTGGCACCCGGCCCGCTGGTCGCCATCACCACGCCCACTCGACCGGTGGCCCGCGCATAGCCGTCGGCCATGTGGGTGGCCCCCTGCTCGTGCCGGGTGAGCACGTGATGGACCTGCGGATACTTGGAGAGCGCGTCGTAGGTGGGGAGGATGGCGCCGCCCGGATACCCGAACACGAGGTCGCATCCTTCGTGCATCAGTGATTCCCAGATGATCTCGGCTCCGGTGAGTCTCATGCCCCGCCCCTCCATCGTCGTTCGCTCGATTCAGCGCTCGGCGCCCACCGGCGCGAGCTGCGGCACTCTGGTCAGCCAGCCGTGCCGGTCGGGAACTCGCCCCGACACGATCCCGAAGAACTCCTGCTGCAGGCGCGCGGTGATCGGCCCGCGCTTGCCGCTGCCGATCGGAATGCGATCGACCGAGCGCACCGGCGTGATCTCGGCGGCGGTGCCGGTCATGAACAGCTCGTCGCAGAGGTAGAGCATCTCGCGCGTCACACTCTCGAACAGCACGGTGTAGCCGAGATCCCGCGCCAGCGTCACGACGCTGTCGCGGGTCACCCCCTCGAGGATCGAGGACGAGAGCGGTGTGGTGATGATCTCGCCGCGTCTGACCAGAAACAGGTTCTCGCCGCCGCCCTCGCTCACGTAACCGAACGAGTCGAGCATGATGCCTTCGGCGAAGCCATTCTGCCGCGCCTCGACCGCGACGAACTGATTGGGGACGTACTGGCCGCCGATCTTGCCGAGCGGGGCGGTGGTCGACGGCGCGAAGCGGCGCCACGAGCTGACCGCCGCGTCGACCCCGTGCTCGATCGCCTCGGGACCGAGGTAGGCGCCCCACGGGAAGCTGAAGATCGCCACCTCGACCGGGCAGGTGAGCGGATAGACGCCCATCGACTCCGAGCCGCGGAACGCGATCGGACGGATGTAGCAGGACTTGTGTCGGTTGCGCGCGACCAGCTCGACGGTGGCCCGCGTCAGCGTGTCGAGCCCGTAGTCCGCCATCTCGAAGCGCAGCAGCTTGCAGGAGTCGAGCAGGCGCTCGAGATGGCGGTCGAGCCGGAAGATGCCCGGACCGTCCTCGCCTTCGTAGGCGCGAATGCCCTCGAACGCGCTGGATCCGTAGTGAAGAGCGTGGGCGGTGACGTGGACGGTGGCCTCCGCCCACTTCACCCAGCGTCCGCTCATCCAGATCCACTCCGACTTGTCGATTGGCATACGGCCCTCCTACGCGTCTCCGATGCGGTGGTGGATGGTTCTCGATCGCCCCATAAAACGAAGCCCCCAGCACTGCTGGGGGCTCCGTATCGCGTCTATGTTGCAGGTCGCGCTACGTCGCCCCCAGAAGGGGGACGATAAGGGCGAGGACGACCAGGAGCAACCCCAGCGAGCCGACCCCGACGAGGAGCGAGTGGTCCAACGCGGGCGCAGCCCCCACCGCCGGAGCGTGCCCGGTCCCCTGGGTGATGGACCCGGTCCCCCGGACGGTGGACATCGAGAAGGATACCCCAGCACGGCGCATGTGGCGGGTGACTTTACGGGAGTGATCGAGCGGTGTCAAGTCGGCGATCGATCCTGCGCCGTTTCCTCCGGAGACATGTCTTCTCCGCGCCCGGTGCAGCCTGCTAGAGTCGGTGGTTCGCCTCCCCTGCGCGGCGAACCGATTCGCGCTGACGATGAGCCGGTTCTCCAACCTCGAGTTCCATCGCTCGGGCATCGCGCTCCTGCAGGAGCCGCGCGATCCCGACCCTGGCTCGGCGATGTACCTCGAGAACGCCGTCGGTTCGACGCGGCCGCTGCGCTTCTGTGGGTGCAGCGTCGGCCGCAGGCGGACGTGCCGCCACCTGGAGGAGCTGGGCCGCGAGATCGGCGAGTTCCGCAAGCGCTACCACAACCGGTCGTGGGGCGAGGTGTTCGCCGCCACCCGCTGGCACCGCTTGGCGCAGCTCCTCCAAGAGGGCGACCCGCAGCCCTTCAAGGACACGCGCATCCTGCAGGTGCGCCGCGGCGATCGCCTTGCCGTCCGGCTCACCTCGCCCGAGGGGCGCACATTGGTCGAGCTCCTCGAGCACTCGCCGGCGACGCTGCGGTTCCTCGAGCGCATCGGCAAGCTGCCGCCCGACAACGGCTTCCAGGACCGCAGCGGGCTGATCGAGAAGCTCTCCATGTTCCTGCGCACCGCCGAGGAGCAGCACCTCAACCGCGCCGGCCTGCGCACCAATCGCCAGTCCTTCGAGGAGAGCCTGTGGTATCGGCTCGCCTATCACGGCTCGCGCGAGTACGAGGACCGTGGTCATTTCGAACCGGCGATCGACCTCCAAACCGGCGAGTTCACAGCCACCTTCCTGCGCGGCCCCGCGCAGCCGGTGGCCCGGGTCTCGGTGCCGCGGACCAGGGTGCGGAGCCTGCTCGCGTTCCTGCTCGAGGAGTCGCAGGCGAGCGGCCGCACCGCACCCGAGCCGCTGCCCCTGCTGCCGCTCCTGAGGCTCCTCGCCGGCGACCGCGAGAAGCGAACGCTGGTGGCGAAGCTCCAGGTGCTCGTCGACCCCGACGAGTCGACGAGGGCCGCGGAGGCGGAGCTCGCGAAATTCCGCTACGGCGGGCTCCTCTACCTGCCCGAGGTCGAGGTGCTGGCCGAGATCGAAGGGGCCGAGGACCGGGGCGCGATCGGAAAGCGCCGGCTCAAGGCCAACCGCATCGCCGGATTCCTGGAGCGCGGCGACGCCGCCGGCGCCAAGCCGAAGCTCGTGCTCGAGGACGCGATGAGGGAGCTCCGGATCTTCCGGGAGTTCGACTTCCTCGAGATCGCCGCCGGCGAGTCCGACACCATGGCGGTGCGCTACGGCTTCGGTGACGAGACCATCCCGCTCGAGAAGCTGCTGGAGGCAAAGGGGCAGGGTCTGCCCTATCTCGAGAGTGAGCGGGGCTGGATCGATCTCACCGCGCCCGCTCTCGCCGGCATCGCGCCGCTCACTGGGAGCCGCCGCAGCGCCAAGCCCAGACGGGTGGGTGGCAAGGTGCAGCTCTCCTCGGCGCAGATCCTCCGACTCAAGTCGTCGACCTCGAAGCCGGTACGGATCTCTGGAACCGGCGCCCGGGCGGCGATCGTCGAGCGGCTGCTCGAGCTGCGCCCATCGCTGCCGTTGGCGCCGCTGGCGGGGATGAAGAGCGAGCTACGCCCGTACCAGAGGATCGGCGTCGAGTGGCTGCACTTCCTCTGGGAGAACCAGCTCGCCGGGCTGCTCTGCGACGACATGGGGCTGGGCAAGACTCACCAGGCGATGGCGCTCATGCTTTTGCTGCGCGAGCACTGCCAGGTGAAGAAGCCGTTCCTCGTCATCTGCCCGCGCACCGTGATCAGCCACTGGCGCAACAAGCTGCGCGACCATGCGCCCGATCTGCGGGCGGTGATCTACCACGGCGCCCAGCGCGACCTCGACCGGGCGCTCGAGGCGGGCAGCCTCCTGATCGCCTCGTACGGCGTGCTGCGCAACGACGCCAAGAAGCTCCGCAAGGTGCCGTGGGAGCTGGTCGTCTTCGACGAGGTGCAGTGGATCAAGAACCGCGAGACCCAGGCGCACCAGGCGGCGATCGCCCTCGACGCCAAGATGAAGATCGGCCTGACCGGGACGCCGATCGAGAACTCGCTCGACGAGCTCAAGAACCTGTTCGATCTCATCCTCCCCGGCTATCTCGGCGACGACGAGACATACTTCGATCGCTTCGGCGCCGGCACCCGCGACGGCGCCGACGAGGAGGGCCTGCGCTCGCTGCGCCGGCTGGTCGCCCCGTTCGTGCTGCGGCGCCTCAAGGAGAGCGTGCTCGACGAGCTGCCGGAGAAGATCGAGGATACCCGCACCTGCACGCTGTCGGACGAGCAGCGCGAGCTCTATCGGCAGACCATCGCGACGCGCGGTGCCGCGCTGGCCGACCGCATCCGCGCCAAGGTCGAGCCGCTGCCGTACATCCATATTTTCGCGGTGCTGAACCTCCTGAAGCAGATCTGCGACCACCCGGCGCTCGCGCTGGGGACGCTCGGCGAGTGGGAGCGGCACGACTCGCGCAAGTGGGACCTGTTCAAGGAGCTCCTCGACGAGAGCCTCGGCAGCGGCCAGAAGGTGGTGGTCTTCACTCAGTACCTCGGGATGATCCGCATCATGCAGGAGTACCTGCGCGGGCTCAGCGTCGAGTACGCCACACTCACCGGCTCCACCCGCAAGCGCGGGGAGGTGGTGGACCGCTTCAACGAGGACCCCGCCTGCCGGGTGTTTCTCGGCAGCCTGCGCGCCGGCGGCACCGGCATCGACCTGGTCGGCGGCTCGGTCGTCATCCACTACGACCGCTGGTGGAACGCCGCCAAGGAGGATCAGGCGACCGATCGCGTCTACCGCATCGGGCAGCGCCGTGCGGTGCAGGTGTTCAAGCTCCTGGCCGAGAACACGCTCGAGGAGCGGATCGCGGCGATGATCGAGCGCAAGCGCCAGCTGCTCGGGGACGTGGTGCAGGCCGACCATCCGCGCCTCGGCAAGATCTTCTCGCCCGAGGAGCTGCTCGAGCTGCTGCAGCAGATCGAGTAGGGAGCATTTCGATCATGAGCCAGGTCTTCCTCTACGACACCACGCTGCGCGACGGCACCCAGCGCGAGAACCTCTCGCTCTCGCTCGGCGACAAGATCAAGATCGCGCAGCGGCTCGACTCCTTCGGCATCCCCTACATCGAGGGCGGCTGGCCGGGCTCGAACCCCAAGGATGCCGAGTTCTTCGCCCGCGTCCGCGAGATTCCACTCCGGCAGGCGAGGATCTGCGCCTTCGGCAGCACACGCTACAAGCAGACCCACTGCGACCGGGACGCCAATATTCAGGCGCTGCTCGAGGCGCGCACTCCGGTCGTCACGCTGGTCGGCAAGAGCTGGGACCTGCACGTCGAGCAGGTGATCGAGACCACACTCGCCGAGAACCTGGCGATGGTCGAGGACAGCGTCCGCTACGTGAAGCGCGCCGGCCGGGAGGTGGTGTACGACGCCGAGCACTTCTTCGACGGGTGGAAGGCCAATCCGGGCTACGCGATAGCGACCCTCGAGGCGGCGGCCCGCGGGGGCGCCGACTTTCTGGTGCTGTGCGACACCAACGGCGGCACGCTGCCGTGGGAGGTCGAAGCGATCACGGCCTCGGTCTGCCGCTCGGCCGCGGCACCCGTCGGCATCCATACCCACGACGACGGCGGCTGCGGCGTGGCCAACTCGCTGGTCGCGGTGCGCGCCGGCGCCGTCATGGTCCAAGGTACGGTCAACGGCTACGGCGAGCGCGTCTCGAACGCCAACCTCACCACCATCGTTCCCGATCTCCAGCTCAAGATGGGACGGCGCTGCGTGCCTCCCGAGCGGCTGCGCGAGCTCACCGAGCTGTCGCGCTACGTCGCCGAGGTCGCAAACATACCGCACGACGACTACTCGCCGTACGTGGGGCGCAGCGCGTTCGCCCATAAGGGCGGCATCCACGTCGCGGCGATGCTCAAGTGCCCGGAGAGCTACCAGCACGTCGAGCCAGCGCTGGTCGGCAACGAGATGCGCACCGTAGTCTCCGAGCTCTCGGGCCGCGGTAACATCCTCCACCTCGCGGAGCGGCAAGCGCTCGCCACCGACGCCTCACGGGCGCGCGAGGTGCTGGAGCGGGTCAAGGACCTCGAGAGCAAGGGCTACACCTTCGAGGGCGCCGAGGCCTCGGTCGAGATGATGCTGCGGCGCACCCACGCCGAGTACCGCGCGCCGTTCCAACTGGTCGACTTCATGGTCGTGGTGGAGCACCGGGAGGGCCGCGGCCTCTTCTCCGAGGCCACGGTGAAGGTCGAGGTCGAGGGCAGGCTGGTGCACACCGCGGCCGAGGGCAACGGGCCGGTGAACGCGCTGTCGCTCGCGCTGCGCAAGGCGCTCGCCGACACCCATCCCGAGATCCAGGACGTCCACCTCTCCGACTACAAGGTGCGCATCCTCGACTCCCAGGAGGGCACCGCCGCCACCACCCGGGTGCTGATCGACTTCCAGAAGGGCGCGCGCCAGTGGACCACTGTCGGCGCGTCGACCAACATCATCGAGGCGAGCTGGACCGCGCTCGCCGACGCCATGGAGTACGCCATCGCCCGCGAGCGCGAGGGGTGGGCAAGCCGGCCGGAGCCCCTCACCGGGCAACTCGCCGCCGGAGAGTAGGGATCGGCACTCCGCCCGGCCGTCAATCCGGGGTGTAGTCGGCTACGGGCGGGCAGGTGCACACCAGGTTGCGATCACCCCACGCGTTGTCGATGCGGGCGACCGGGGGCCAGTACTTGCGCTCCCGCGTCCACGACGCGGGATACGCCGCCGCCTCGCGCGTGTAGGGCCGCTCCCAGGGCGACGCCAGCAGATCCTCGGCGGGATGCGGCGCGTTGCGCAGCGCGCTGGCGTCGACCGGCAGCTCGCCGCGCTCGATGGCGCGCGCCTCGTCGCGAATTCCGTCGAGCGCGGCGCAGAAGCGGTCGAGCTCCTCTTTGGACTCGCTCTCGGTCGGTTCGACCATGACCGTGCCGGGAACCGGCCAGGACACCGTCGGGGCGTGGAAGCCGTAGTCGATGAGCCGCTTCGCCACGTCCTCGACCTCGACGCCCGCCTGTCGCTTGAGCGGCCGCAGATCGAGGATGCATTCGTGCGCGACGCGCCCGCCGCGGCCCCGAAACAGCACCGGGAACGTGTTCTCCAACCGCGCCGCCACGTAGTTGGCGTTGAGGATCGCGACCTGCGACGCGCGGCGCAGCCCCGGTCCGCCCATCATCTTGATGTACATCCACGAGATCGGCAGGATGCTCGGGCTGCCCCAGGGAGCCGCCGCCACCGCGCCCATGCTCTGCGGCCCGCCGAGCCCGATCACCCGGTGCCCGGGCAGGTGCGGCGCGAGGTGCGCTGCCGCGGCCACCGGACCCATGCCGGGACCACCCCCGCCGTGCGGGATGCAGAAGGTCTTGTGCAGGTTGAGGTGGCAGACGTCGACGCCGAAGTCGCCGGGCCGGCAGAGGCCGACCATGGCGTTGAAGTTGGCGCCATCCATGTAGACCTGACCGCGGCGCGAGTGAACCAGCTCGCAGATGCGGACGATCGACTCCTCGAACACGCCGTGGGTCGAAGGGTAGGTGACCATGAGCGCGGCGAGGCGCTCGGCATGCTGGTCGAGCTTGGCCTCGAGGTCCGCGAGGTCGATGTTGCCCTGCTCGTCACAGCCCACCACCACCACCTCGTACCCCGCCATCACCGCGCTCGCAGGGTTGGTGCCGTGCGCCGACTCGGGAATGAGGCACGCCCGCCGCTCGGGCTCGCCGCGCGCCTCCAGGTAGCGGCGGATCATGAGCAGACCGGTGAGCTCGCCCTGAGACCCGGCGTTGGGCTGGAGCGAGACCGCCGGAAATCCGGTCAGCTCGCCGAGCATCTGCTCGAGCTCCGCGATCAGGCGCCGGTATCCGCCGGTCTGATCGGCCGGTGCGAAGGGGTGCAGGGCCGAGACCTCGGGCCAGGTGACGGGCACCATCTCGGCGGTCGCGTTGAGCTTCATCGTGCACGAGCCGAGCGGGATCATCGACGTCGTGAGGGACAGGTCCTTGGCCGCGAGGCCGTGCAGATACCGCAGCATGGCGGTCTCGGAGCGATGGCGGTAAAACACCGGGTGCTCGAGGAACCTCGAGGTGCGCGCGTGCGGAGCGCCGACCTCGGGAACCGGCGAAGGCCGCACGGCCGTGCCGCCGCGGAGGTTCCGCTCCGAATCGGGATCGCCGGGTGACGAGGCGCCGGCGCCGGCGAAGATCTCGATCAGCGCATCGACGTCCTCTTCCCTCGTCGTCTCGTCGAGCGTGATCCCGAGCGCTCGCGCGCCGAGCGGGCGCAGGTTGTAGCCGTGCTCACGCGCGCGCCTCACGATCTCGGTGGCGTCCGGGCCATCGAGCCCCTCGGCGCCCCGACCCGCGGCCGGCTCGACCCGCAGGGTGTCGAAGAACGGCTCCTCGGGCAGGCAATGCCCCTGCTCCGCCAGGCTCTCGGCGAGACGCAGCGCGCGGCCGTGGACGCGGCGAGCGATGCGCTCGAGGCCGTCGGCTCCGTGGTAAACGGCATACATCGACGCCATCACCGCCGGCAGCACCTGGGCGGTGCAGATGTTCGACGTGGCCTTCTCGCGGCGAATGTGCTGCTCGCGGGTCTGGAGCGCCAAGCGGTAGGCGGTGCGCCCGCGGGCGTCGCGCGACACCCCCACGACGCGACCCGGAAGCCGGCGCTTGAGCGCATCCTGAGTTGCCATGTAGGCGGCGTGCGGTCCCCCGAACCCCATCGGCACGCCGAAGCGCTGGGTCGAGCCCACCGCGATGTCGGCGCCCATTTCCCCGGGCGGGCGCAGCAGCACGAGGGCGAGCGGATCGGCAGCCACCACCGCGAGCGCTTCAGCGCGATGCACGCGCTCGATCAGCGGCTCGTAGTCGTAAATCGATCCCGTCGTCGTGGGGTATTGCAGCAGAACGCCGCAGCAGGTGTCGTCGGGCTCGAACGTCCGGTGATCGCCCGTCACCACCTCGACCCCGAGCGCCCAGGCCCGAGTCTCGACCACCTCCAAGGTTTGGGGGTGGACGCCGTCGGCGACCAGGAACCGCGTGCGTGCCCCACGCGCCGAGGCGAGGCAGATCGCCATCGCCTCGGCGGCCGCGGTCGCCTCGTCGAGCAGCGACGCGTTCGCCACCGGCAGTCCCGTCAGATCGGTGACGAGAGTCTGGAAGTTGAGGAGCGCCTCGAGGCGGCCCTGCGCGATCTCGGCCTGGTAGGGCGTGTACGCGGTATACCAGGCGGGGTTCTCGAGCACGTTGCGCTGGATCACGCCCGGAACCACGCAGCCGTGATATCCCATGCCGATGCACGACCTGAGGACGCGGTTCTCGCTCACCAGGGCACGCAGCCGCTCGAGCGCGTCCTCCTCCGTCTCGCCGTCGCCCAGGCGGAGCTCACCGCGGTAGCGGATGGACGCGGGGACGGTCTGGTCGACCAGGGCGTCGAGCGACGCCACGCCGAGGGCGTCGAGCATCTGCCCGATCTCCTCCGGCGTCGGGCCGATGTGGCGGTCGACGAAGCCGGCTTGGCGCGGGGAAGCCGAGCGCGGCTGCGCCGGCGTGGAGACGGCGACGTTCGTCATAGGGGGGCAGCATACCGCCCGAACGTCGCTTCGAGCAGGCGACGGCGCAGGCCGACGTAGGTCTGGCTGCAGGTCAGGAGGTCGCGCAGCACACCGCGGATCCTCGGATGCACCCGCGCCACGGGCACCATCCACTGTGCCATCGGCTCCTCGTAGAAGAGCCGCGACGCGCGCCGGGCGCGACCGAGCTCGGGTTCGAGCCCGGCCTCGACGCGATCGGCGAAGCGCTCCGGCCGCTGCGAGACCAGGCTCTCGGCGGCCCAGGTGCCGGTGAGAATGGCCCAGCGGATTCCCTCCCGCGTCAGTGGATCCGCGACGCCGGCGGCGTCCCCGACCAAGAGCATCCGCGAGCGCGTGCCCTGCTCGATCGCGTCCCGGGTGCCCGCGCCGTATACCGGGATCGGGTAGCGGTAGCGGCGACCGGAAGCGAGCGCCGCGCTCGCGCCCGGCAGGTGACGGTCGAGAAAGCGAACGAGAGCGGCGGCGCCGGCGCCGCGCGACAGCCGTCGGGGGTCGAAGGCGATGCCGACCGACATCCCACCTGGACGCGGAAAGAGCCAGCAGTAGGCGTCCGCGGCGTCGGGGAATCCGAGCACCAGCCGGTCCGGAACGGGCCCGTCGAGCGACGCGCCGACGCCGAGGCTCTCCTCGCCCGGCGCAAGGCCGAGCGAGCGGCGCGCCAGTCCACGCGCGCCGTCGGCGCCGACCAGCCACGAGAACCGCCGCCGCTCACAGCCGGCCCGGACCTCGACCCCCCGCGTGCCGGGCGCGATCGCGTCGACTTTCGCCTCGACCATCCTCGCGCCGGCCGCCACGGCGGCGGCCTGGAGCGAGCGGTCGAGATCGGCGCGACGGAAGACCCGCAGTCCGGGCGCCTCGAGCTCGAGCCGCGAACCCGACGCGTTCTCGAGCACCAGCCGTGAAGGACGCACCGCCGGTGACGCCGGCGCGGCGAAGCCCTCGATCGAGGGCAGGAACGCGTCGGGGATTGCACCACCGCAGGGCTTCTCACCGGGCCGCGCGGGCCGATACAAGGTGACACCCGCTCCGGCGCGCGCCAGCGCCAGCGCGGCGGCGGCCCCCGCCGGACCACCGCCGACGACGCCGACCTCGTCCATCACGCGGCTGAATCGTCCAGGATGCGGGCGAGGATCACGGTGATGTTGTCGACGCCCCCGCGCTCGTTGGCGTCGGCGATGAGCTGCCGGCAGATCTCGTCGAGCGGGCTTCCGCTCGCCACCCGGGCGCGGATCTCGGCGTCGGTGAGCATCGAGGTCAACCCGTCGGAGCAGACCAGGTAGAGGTCGCCCGGGCGCAGATCCACCTCCTGCACGTCGACCGAGACGTCGGCCTCGCCGCCCAGGGCCCGGGTGACGACGTTGCGCAGTGGATGCGTCCGCGCCTGGTCCTCGGTCAGGAACCCGGCGATCACCTGCTCGTTGACCCAGGTGTGATCGCGGGTGAGAAGCCGCAGCTCACCGGAGCGGAGCCGGTAGACGCGGCTGTCGCCGACGTGGGCGACCGTGGCCACTCCGTCCCGCACCAGGAGGCCGGCGACGGTGGTGCCCATGCCCTGCAGGCGCAGGTCGTCCCGGATGGCGAGAAGCATGGCGTCGTGCGCACGCCGAATCGCCTCCTTGAAGCGAATGGAATGGGGGCGGAGCTCCCCATCACCCTGGGCCAGCCCCGCGCCGTCGCCGCCCCCAGCCGGTGCCGTTTTGCTGACCTCGACCGGGCTGCGCAGCGCCTTGGCGATGGTCTCGACGGCGATCTTCGACGCCACCTCGCCATGGCTGTGGCCGCCCATGCCGTCGGCGACCAGGTACAGCCCGTTGTCGCCGTCGACGCGAAACGCGTCCTCGTTGTGGAGGCGCGCCAGGCCGGGATCGGTCTGACCGCAGGCGAGGATGGAGCTCATACCGGGTGCGAGCGACTCATTCAGGAGCGAGGATTCCTGAGTTTCCGCAGGGCCTCCTCGATCGCCGGATCGGGCCCGCCCCAACGCAAAGCCGCAGTATAGAACTTCTCCGCCTTGGCCGCTAAACCCGCCTCCGCGAGGATCCGGCCCCCGAGCGTGAGGTACTCGACGTTGATCGGCTCGAGCTCGCAGGCGCGGCTGATCGCGTTCACCGCCTGCTGCTTGAAGCGCCGGTTCTGGATGCACGCCAGCGCCAAGAGGTAGAAGGCGCGCGCGTTCTGCGGCTGCGCCTCGGTGGCGCGGTGGAAGTTGTCGGCCGCCTGCACCCAGTTGCGATCGCGGTAGGCCTTGGCGCCGCGTTGCAGGTAGGCCTGGGCGACGCGATCGCCGTCCTGGCCCCGCCGCTCGCCTCCCTTGTGCTGAGCCAGCTCGAAGTCGTGGTCGCGGCGCCGCGTCGGGCTGGTGAGGACGTTCACCGCCTCGGTGATCGCCTGGAAGCGCTCCTCCGCCTTCAACTTCTCCCCGCCGACGAAGCGGTCCGGGTGATGACGGCGGACGAGCTCCTTGAAGCGGGCCCGGATCTGCGCCTCGGTCGCCTCCTGGACCACCCCGAGAATCGCGTAGTAGTTCTGCTTCTCGGCAGTCACCGTTCCGCTCCGACCGCTCGACCTCACGCCGTCTTCTGACGGTAGAGGGTACGGGCCCTCGACCGCACCGAGTCCGGGACGTTGCGGTCGACGGCGAGCACCTTGAGGTCGCGGGCCGCGAGGCGCGGCACGAACTGCGTCGAGACGTTCACCGGCGTGCGCGGGTTCTTTACCAGCATGAACATGATGCGATACTTGCTGATCCATTCCCGGTGGCGGCTGATCTCGGTCAGCACCTCCTCGGACACGTTCCGGCTCTGACAGAGCTGCTCGATCTCGCGATCCGAGATCGAGCAGCGGTTCAGCGCGGTCAACGCGACCTGCGGGCTCTGGTCCTTGAGCAGGATGTTGCGCAGCGTCTTCGACGCGCCGAACGCGAGCTTCACCCGCACCGCCAGCGGCAGGCCGCGGACCTGGCTCTCGGTGAGGCCGGTGAGCTCGTCGTACTCGCCCTGGCTCGGGACGTGGACGGCGACCGTCGCGATCGCGCGCTGGACGATCTCGTCGGTGACCTCGGCGAGCTCCTCCGGAGCGAGCTGGCGCGTCGCCGGCCGCTGCGGCAGCAGATACTCGCGGTACTCGCGCAGCACCCGCGTGGTGTAGGCGGTCAGGTACGGGTTGGACTCGAGCGCGTCGAGGATCTCCGGATTGCGCCGCAGATCCTCCTGCCGCACCAGCAGAATCTCCTGCAGCTGGGCCGGAACCCACGCCGCCAGCCGCCGCAGCGTCGATACCGCGATGTCGCGCCGCTGGAGAGCCGCCTCGAGCACCAGCGGATGCGCCACCGTCTCGACCAGGACATCGAGCGTCTCGGGATCGACCTCGGCTGCGGCCGCGGCGAGCACCTCGGGATCGCTCCGCTCGAGAGAGCGGACGGCGCGCCCCGCGATCTCGCCGTCGTCGGACTGGGTGAGCCAGACCTGCAGCCGCAGCAGCTCCCTGCGCTCGACCGGGAGCAGGCCGTCGGCCGCGAGCAGCTGGAGCTGGCGGTTCGAGCCCTCGCGGACCTGGTCGAGCAGCGAAAGCTGCGACCGCTCGGGGGGATCGGAAGGAGACCGGTCGCTCAGAGGCTCGACCCTCCGGCGCCGCTGTCCGGGGCCTCTGCGGCTCGCAGCGAATCGAGCGTGATCTCGACGGCGCGAACTGTCCCGCTACCGCCCGCGATCTCGAACGGCCGCCCGTTCACCTCGATGCGCACACCGGCGGCGTTGCCCAGTGTCAGCGCGACGCTCTCCGTCGCCCTGAGCCGGAGCGACTCGCCCTGCACCCGCAGCTCGCTGATGCGCTCGCTCCCGTCGAGGATCGCCTCCACCCAGCAGTTCTCGGTGAAGTCGAGCGTGACCTCGAGCGGCGCCCCCGAGGTCTCCGCCACGGGCGGAGGCGGCGCCGGTGCGAAGACCGGCGCGGCGATCGGAGGGGGCTCCACGCTGGCCGGTCGTCGTTCGGCCCAGAATGACACGGCGGCGACCACCCCGAACAGACCGACCACGCCTCCGGTGAGGACCAGACCGTAGAGCCACTGGGTCGACGAGTGGAGCCGCCGAGGGCGCGGCTTCGAGGGCGTGCCCTCGGGCTCCTGGTCTTGCTGCGCCACGCTGTAGTAGTTGACGACCTCGTCGGGATCGAGGCCGACGTAGCGGGCGTACTCGCGCAGAAAGCCGCGAGCGAACACCGCGGCCGGGAGCACCGAGAAGCGATTCTCCTCGAGCGCCTCGAGGTAGCGCAGGCTGATCTTGGTGACGTCGGAGATCTCGCGCAGGCTTATCTCGCGCAGACTCCGCTGTCGCTTGAGCCAGTCGCCGAACGAGTCGGGGCCGCCGTCGCGATCCACTTCCCAGGGTCGTGGCTTGCGCTCCTCCTCTTTCCGTCGGTGGCTCATCGATGACCGAGCTCGACCGTACTCTAGTCCCCGCCGCGCGAGGCGGTCAATGAAAGCCCGTGATATCTTCGTGCGCCCCATGGCGGTTCCCCGTGACATCCGCCAGCGCATCGAGAAGGGCGACATCGAATCCGTCGAATCGGCCTGGCTGGAGCGGGTCGCCGATCAGCCGGAGGACCTCGACTGGTTCGTCGGCATCGCTCGCCATCTGACCGGGTCTGGGCACGGCGACTCGGCACGCACGCTGCTCGAGGTCCTCGACGACGAGCTGCGACTCCAGGGCCGTCGGGCCGAGAGGCTCGACCTCCTGCGCGCCGCCGGCGAGATCCTGGTGGCCAAGTCTCGGTTCCACGACACGGTGCTCGAGAGGCTGCGTGAGATGTGGAGCGCGCACTCGAGCTTCGAGGACGCGCTCGAGACCTTCGGTCTGCGCCGGGCTCCGCGCGACCACGCCGAGGTCTGGGATCGGGTGGGCCGTCTCGAGAGCGTTCTCCGATTCACCCCGGGCTCGATCGTCTGGGTGGAAGGCCACGGCGCCGGTCGCGTCGGCGAGGTCAATCTCGACCTCGAGGGCTTCAAGATCGAGCTCGTCGACCGCGGCGACCTGCGCGTGGGGTTCCGGGCCGCCGGCAAGCTGCTCACCCTGCTCGGCCCGGACCACTTCGTGGTGCACAAGATCGAGGTACCGGATCGTCTTCGCGAGCTCTCCCCGCCCGAGCTCCTCGAGCGCATCCTGACCAGCTTCCAGCGTCCGGTGACCGCCGCCGAGATCCGGGCCGCCGTCGAGGGGCTGGTGCCGCCCGAGCGCTGGACGTCGTGGTGGTCGGCGGCCCGGCGTCATCCGCAGGTGGTGGCGAGCCCCGACGTGCGCAACGCCTACATCTGGGCAGGCTCGAGCGAGGAGGCGACCTCGACCGTGTGGCGCCAGTTCGAGGGCGCGCAGCCGGCCGCACAGATCGAGCTCCTGCGCAAGGCCGACACCCAGGACCCGGACCTGCGGCGGCGGATGATCGACAGCTTGCTCGCCCGGGCGCGCGACGCGGCGGCGACCGAACCGGCGCTCGCGTTCGAGATCGCGCTCGCGCTCGATCGCTTCGCCCCCGAGGCCGAGCCCCCGCCCGCGCAGGAGGGCAACGTGCTCGGGAGAGCGGCGGCGCTGGTCGCCGCGGCCGAGAACCCCGACCGGCTGCTGTCGAGCATCCCGGCGAAGGCCGTGCGGGCCCGGGCCTACGAGCTGGTCCGCGAGGTGCGCAGCGACTGGGCGGCGGTGTACGCGTCAGCGATCCTGGCCGAGAGCGAGCCGAGCCTCCTGTCTGAGCTGGTCAGAACGCTCGGCGCCAAGGACCCCGTGATGGTGGGGCGACTGGTGGATCGCGCGCTGGTGCAGCCGGCCGACGCGCCCGCCTTCTTCACCTGGATCGCCGAGCGCGCCGGGGTCGACGAGAGCTTGCGTGGACCCTCGCCGCTGCGCCTCTTCAAGCGGATCCTGACAGCGGTCGGGCGCGACGAGCTCCAGCCCTTCCGCAAGCGCTTGGCCGCGCTCGCGGAGTCCGGAGGCACGCTGCCGCGCCTGCTTCCACATCTCGACGTCGCCGAGGCGGCCGACGCCCTCGAGTCGGTACGCCGCACGACCGGTCTCACGCTCGATCGGCGCCGCGCGCTGGAGGACGCCGTCCTGGTGCGCTTCCCGGCGCTGCGCGAGACCGAGGAGCCGCTGTACGCGCTGGAGGAGTCCATCCGCCGCAAGCGCGGGGAGCTGAAGGCCCTGCTCGAGGACGAGATTCCTCGCAATCGCCGCGCCATCGAGGAGGCGCGCGCGCACGGCGACCTGCGCGAGAACTTCGAGTACAAGGCGGCGCGCCAGCGCCACGAGTACCTGAGCGCACGAGCCGAGGCGCTGTCCAACGAGCTCGCCCGCTCCAAGCCGATCGACTTCGGTCAGGTCGACCTCTCGCGGGTCGGAATCGGCACGGCGGCGCGGCTGCGGAGCGAGGAAGGCGAGGAGCGCAGCCTCATCCTGCTGGGACCGTGGGAGAGCGATCCCGAAGCCGGGGTCCTGTCCTACCAGTCGGAGGTGGGACGGCTGCTGCTCGGCCGGAAGCCGGGGGAGGAACTGGATCTGGGCGGCAAGCGCTACCGCGTGGTGGCGATCGACCCCGCGCCGGGCTGACGGACGGGGCCGCGGCTTCAGCCCCGGGGCACCTCCGGTGGCTCCGAAGGCAGGGCCGGAGAATCGGACGGGGCGGGCGCGGCCGGGGGCAACGGGTCCTGGGCGGGCCGGACGACCGCCACCATACCGTCGAGCACCAGGACCACGGGGCCGCGCGCGAGCAGATCGGCAAGCCAGGGCGCGCGCTCGAGTGCGGCATCCGCCGGGATCGTGGCGGCGTCGTCGACGGTCACCTCGCTCGCGCCGAGCAGGTCCGCCTGCCACCAGGCACCCTGCGCCGGGACGAAGACACGGCCACCCGCCTCGACGCGCTCCGCCGAGGGCTCCACGGCGGCCGCGGGCGGCACCACCAGCTGGGTCGGAGTCGCGCCCTCGCGAGCCACCCAGTGGGCGTAGAGCACCACGATCATGGCCAGGCAGGCGACCATCGCGAACCCGAGGCGGATCGGTCCCTGGACCAGCTCGAATCCGCCCCGATCGCGGCCGCGCCGCGCCTCCTCGCGGCGAGCGCGCCAGCGCTCCGACACCTCGCGCTCGACGTGGCGACCGAGGATGGGGGGCGGGATCGCGGCGGGCAGGCGCTGTAGGTCATCGACCACTCGCCGCAAGCCCTTGAGCCGGCGCTGGCAGTCCGGGCACTCGCTCACGTGAGCCTCGACCAGCCGCAGGTCGCGCTCCTGGAGCTCGTCGTCGAGATAGGCCGACAGGCTATCGGTGGCGAGATGAGTGCTCATTCTTCGGCCTCTAGCAGTGTGCGGAGACGATCGCGACCGCGGGCAATCCTCGACCGCACCGTACCGGCTCGTACCCCGAGCACGGTGGCGATCTCCTGGTAGGACAGCCCGTCGACGTCGCGCAGAACGACAGCTTCGCGGAACCGGACCGGAAGCGCGAGCAACGCGGCGTCGATGCGGCGCCCCCGGTCGCGCGCGAGCAGCGACTCCTCCGGCCCGCGCGTAGGGTCGGCAGGGCCGCGGTCCCAGTGCTCGGCCGAGAACTCTTCGGTCGGGAGGGTGCGGCGACCGAGCCGACCGCGGCAGTGGTTGAGCGCGATGCGATAGATCCAGGTCTTCAGGCTGGAGCCGCCACGGTACTTCGGCAGCCCCTTGAAGACGCGCAGGAACACCTCTTGGCTGAGGTCCTGCGCCCTGGTGGGGTCGCCCGAGAGACGCAGGCAGAGGTTGTAGACCATCGGTGAGAACCGGTCGTAGAGCTCGGTGAACGCGGATTCGTCGCCGTAGCGGTGCCGGTCGGCGAGATCGAAATCCGGCGCGGTGGGCAGCCCCGGCGTGAGGACGTTCGACGCGGCCATGTCTCTACCAGTTTAGACACGTCACCGTCTCACTTTGCTCCCTCCGCGCGCGAACGGGTGGCGCGAATGGACCGGTCACCTGCCGGGCATCCTGTCACCGGCCGGCCACCTGCCCGTCCTGCCGGTCGCCGGGCTCGACGCCGTAGTAGGCCAGCAGCCCCTCGACCACCGCGCGCGCCACCTCCTCCCGGAATGCCCGGGTCTGGATCAATCGCCGATCGGAGCCGTTCGCCAGGTTGCACGCTTCGATCAGGATCTTGGCCGGGACGGCATTGAAGCGCAGCACCGCGGGGACCCAGGCGTGCTTGCCGCGGATCACGCGGTCGCGGATCGGCTTGTTGGGGTGAATCGCGATCCCATGCCGGCGCATCGACGCGATCATGTGCTTGGCGAGATCTCGCGACAGGCCCTCGCTGCGCGCGCGATCGGCGTGCGCGAAGTCCACGCGCGGCCGCTCCTGGACCTCGCGGCGCGACGCGTACACCGCCCCGGTCTTGCCATAGTGGCTCGGATTCCCGAGCAGTCCCGGCACGTACACCATCGCGCCGCGCACCGACGGGTGAAGCGAGTCGGCATGGACCGACAGGAACACCACCTTGTCGGCCTCGCCGCCGTTCGAGACCGCGCGCCCGTAGACGCTGTTCGCCAGGTACCAGCGCAGGTTGCTCGAGACCCGCGAGTCGTCGATCGCGTAGGGCGGCGTGGTCAGGACGGCGTGTCCGCGCGAGGAGGCCAGGACGTCTCGCTCCGCCACCTTCCACTCGCCCCCGTCGCGCGTCGTCATCACCGTCTCGGCGGCGGTCTGACCGAGCAGGCGGCGAATCCGCAGCACGATGTCGTAGGCGTACACGCTCTCCCACACCCCGTCGATCGACGCGCCCACGTCCCGGCCCCCGTGGCCGGCGTCGAGGATGACGGTGACGCCCTCGAGGTTTCGCGAGCGCACCAGGTTGGCGTATCCGGAGCTCTCGGCCAGGTCGCGCTCGTACTCCTGGCGTCGCGGGTGCCCGATCGGAAGATGCTCGGGGGCGAGGAGCTCGAGCGGGATCCTCACCGGATACCCGATCGGGATGTCGGTCACGTCGGCGATCCCGCTGCGCGCGGCGATCTCGGTCGCGAGCTGGTTGACGTCCTCGGCGAAGATGCGGCCGGTGAAGCGCGCGACCACGCTCGAGTAGAGCGCCTCGCCGCGATCCAGACGGTAGACGGCGTACTCACCCCGTTGGTCGCGCTCGTAGATCAGCGCCGAGACGGCCGGGTCGGAACGCGGCAGGGCCGCCTCGAGCGACGGCCTCAGGAGCGAGCGGGGGACGAGCACCTCCTGCCCGGGCTCGAGCCTCTCGTCACGGAGTCGGTTCGCGCCGCGGAGCTGGCGGAACTCCTCGCCGCTCCCGGTGAAGAGCTCCGCGACGCTCCACAGGTCCGGCGGCGGCGCTCCGCGACGGGAGACGACACGGTGGCGCCAGCCGTCGGCGGCGAGGACGTCGTCGGGGAAGAGCGCCTGGAGGGTCTGGATCTGGAGCTCGGGCCGAAGGCACGAGAACGGGATCCGGTACCGCACGCCGCGTTCGAGCCGCTCCACTCCACCGTTCGCGGCGGACACCTCGGCGCGCGCGCGCGCGCCGCCGGCACCGCAGAGCCGCACCACCAGACCGTTCAGCCCCTCGCCCGGCCGGGGCAGCGCCTCGACGTGGATGCGGCGATCGTCGCCTTCGACGGCGACGAGGTCCGAGCCGCTCGCCGCTCCGAGCCGCACGCGCGCCAGCTCGGCGCGCGCCATCGCCGGCGCGAGCGCCACCGCGAGCAGCAGGAGCAGCGGCCCCGCGCGTGCGCACCGCCACGCCCGAGGACGGCTGCGACTCGACCGCGCGCGTGCGAGCGCCGTCATTCTGCACCTGCCGGCGTGGCGCCGGACCCGGGCGCGCGGTCGCGCAGCTCCGGGAGCTGGGGCGCTGCCGTGACGCGCTCGAGAGCGCGTGCGACGCGCAGCAGATCGGCTTCGGCGAAGGGACGGCCCACGAGCTGGACCGAGAGCGGCAGGCCGCTGTCGTCGAGCCCCGACGGAAGCGCCACCGCGGGAAGGCCGGCCAGGTTGACCGGCGCCGTGTAGATGTCCGACAGGTACATCGCAAGCGGATCGTCGATCTTCTCGCCGATCGAGAACGCCGCGGTGGGGCTCGTCGGCATGACGATGAGGTCGACTTCGGAGAACGCGGCGGCGAACTGCCCCTCGAGCTCGCGGCGTACCCCGCACGCGCGCCCGTAGTAGGCGTCGTAGTAGCCCGAGGAGAGGGCAAACGTGCCGAGCAGGATCCGCCGCTTCACCTCCGGACCAAAGCCCTCCTCGCGGGTGTCGAAGTAGAGGTCGAGGAGCGATCCCGCGGCCTTGGCGCGCCGCCCGTAGCGGACGCCGTCGTAACGCGCCAGGTTGGCGCTCGCCTCGCTGTTCGCGATCACGTAGTAGACCGCGATCGTGGCCGGCAGGTTGGGCAGCGACACCTCGAGGATCTCGACGCCGAGCCCGCGCAGCCGGCCGAGCGAGCGTTCCCAGTTCGCGCGCACGACGGGAGCGAGCGACGTGGTGTCGACCTCCGCGATCACGCCGGCCCGCATCCCGGCGACCGATCCTTCGATGGTCGCCAGATAGTCCTCCACCCGACGCCGCGCGCAGGTGGCGTCGGCCGGATCGGGCCCGGCGATCACCTGGAGACCGAGCGCGGCGTCGCGGGTCGAGCGAGCCAGCGGCCCGATCTGATCGAGGGAGGAGGCGAACGCGACCAGGCCGTAGCGCGACACCCGGCCGTAGGTGGGCTTGACGCCCACCAGGCCGCAGAACGCGGCGGGCTGGCGGATCGACCCGCCGGTATCCGAGCCCAGAGCGAGGGGAACGCTCCCGGCAGCGACGGCCGCGGCCGACCCGCCGCTCGAGCCACCGGGCACCGCGTCGAGCCGCCAAGGGTTGCGCGTCGACTGAAACGCCGAGTTCTCGCACGACGATCCCATCGCGAACTCGTCGAGGTTGGTCTTGCCGACGACAATCGCGTCGGCGGCGATCATCCGTTCGACCGCGGTCGCGGTGTAGGGCGAGCGGTAGCCCTCGAGGATGCGCGAGGCGCAGGTGCAGGCATCGCCCGAGAGACTCAGGTTGTCCTTGAGCGCCACCGGCACGCCAGCGAGCGGGCCGAGCCGCTCGCCGGCGGCGCGCCGCCGGTCGATCTCCTCGGCCTGACGGCGGGCGGCGTCGTCGAACGTTCGTAGATAGGCACCGACCCGCGGTTCCATCTCGGCGGTGCGCTCGAGGCAGGTTTCGACCACCTCGGCGGCCAGGAGCTCGCCGCTCCGTACGGCCGCGGCGACCTCCTCCGCACCCTGGATCCAGAGCTCACTCATCCGCCCTGACCTTGACCTGCGGCACCAGCAGGAACGCGTCGAGCTTCGCGGGCGCGTTGGCCAGCAGCTCGTGCCGCGGCATCGACCAGCCAGGTTGGTCGGCGGCTTCGAGGGCGGGTGTCTCTCGGGACACCGGCGGTGCCGTCGAATAGGCCGCGAGCTGAGCGACGAAGTCGAGTATCTGGCCCAGTTGCGGCGCGAACAGCGCCTCCTCCCCGGGCGACAGGCGAAGCCGCGCGAGGAGCGCTATTCTCCTTACTTCATCGATAGTTAGACTCATGCCCGGAAGCCGATGATACTCCCGACATGGCGCCTGGGCAAACCGGCCTCGACCCGATGGTGGTCTCGCGGCGCCCTCGGGTGGCCCGGTGTTCTCCGCCGGCGGTGCTGGTGAGTCTTCGGCGCGCCGACGGCTGGGGATCCTAGGAGAGAGCTCCGCGGAGAGCTTCGCTACTCTGCGGGGCTACCTGGGCGCCCCGGTGAGCTGCTGATTGAGCTCGCGCACTCGATCCTGAAGCTTGTCGACCCGCTGCTTCGACTCGGCCGCGATCCGATCCTTCTCGGCCTCGAGCTTGGCGATGCGCTCGTCGGTGTCGCTCAGTGCCTTGCGCAGCCGCTCGACGTCCTCCCCTTGGCGTGTCAGGCGCTGCCGTAGGTCCCCGATCAGCTCGTCCTTCTCGCCGAGCTGGATCTTGACCTTCTCCTCCTGCTCCTCGTAGAGCTTGCGGTACTGCAGAAGCTCGAAGATCTGGGAATAGTCGGCGCTGCTGCTCATGTCTTTCTCCTGCTCGAGAATCTTGGGGAAGAAGCGACGCATCTTGAGGTCGAGGTCGTCGGGGTCGGTCGAGCAGCGCATCGCCTCCTGAAAGCCGATGGTTCCGCTCACCACCAGCGCGATGAGCGACTGGTTCATCGATTGCATGTGGTAGTGGCCGACCGACGACTCGATGCGCTCGAGGAGCTCGGAGGTGCGCCCGGTGGCGATCAGCTTCTCGATATCGGGAGAGGTGCGCAGGATCTCGAGCGCGGCAATTCGGCCCGAGCCGTCGCGGCGCCGCACCAGCTGCATCGATATCACGGCGCGCAGGACCTGCGAGAGTTGGAATCGGACCTGGCTCTGCTGACCGGGGGGGAAGTTGTCGAGGATGCGGTCGATCGTCTGCCCGGTGTCGTTGGTGTGGAGCGTCGAGAAGACGAGATGGCCGGTCTCGGCGGCGGTGATGACCGTGGAGACCGTCTCCGGGTCGCGCATCTCACCCACCATGATCACGTCGGGGTCCTGCCGCAGGGAGTTCCTGAGCGCCTCGTAGAAGCCGGGCGTGTCGGTGCCGACCTCGCGCTGGGAGATCGTGCCGATCGAGTCGTGGAGCAGGAACTCGATCGGATCCTCGATGGTGACGATGTGCACGGGGTACTGATCGGCGATGTACTGGACCAGCGTCGAGAGCGTGGTCGACTTGCCGCTGCCGGTGGGGCCGGTGACGAGGACGAGTCCCATCGGCAGATGACAGAAGTCGAGGAGCGATTCGGGGAGCTCGAGCTCCTCCACCGACTTGATCTGGTCCGGGATCATGCGGAACGCCGCCGCCAGCGTGCCGCGCTGCAGGAACACGTTGCAGCGATAGCGGCCCAGGCCCGGGATGCCGTAGCCGAGATCCACCGATAGGTTCTTCTCGAACTTGGCCTTGTGGTGCGGCTGCATGATGGCGTCCATCATGCTCCCGATCTCGGCTGCCCGAAGCGGATCACCCTCGAGGGACTGCAACCGCCCGTGCACCCGCACCAGGGGGCGACGCGCCGAGCGCAGGTGGAGATCCGACGCCCCCATCTCGGTCATGTGCCGGAGCAGGCTGTCGATGTCCCGGCGCGGGGCTTGTTCGGTCGATGCGGTCGTCATGCGACCCCCGTGCCGGCTCGGCGCCCCAGCCGGGGCGATCGTCCGGCGTTTGAGAGGAAGGATACAATGATAGCAATACCGCGAAGATACGGCCACCCTGAAGGGCCGCGGCCTCAGAAGCGCCGCATCAACCCGACCGCGACGCCCTGGACGCGGACCTTGTCGGCGGGAAGGAGCAGGGCGGGCATCGCCCGGTTCGCGGGCTGAAGCCGCACCCGCTCGCCCTCCGGGTAGAACCGCTTCAGGGTCGCCTCGTCGTCGATCAGCGCGACCACCATGTCGCCGGTCGCGGCGGTGTCGCGTCGCTGGATCACGACCAGGTCGCCGTCGTGGATACCCTCCTCGATCATCGACTCGCCCACCACCCGAAGCACGAAGTGCTGGCCCTCCGGACCGCGGAGGAGCTGGGGAGGCACCGCCAGCGTCTCCTCGTCCCGAATCGCCTCGATCGGCTCGCCGGCGGCGATACGGCCGAGGAAGCTGACCTCCAGGCTCCCGGCTCCGGCTTTGGCATCGACCAGCTCGACGCCACGCTTCTGGTTCCAGTCCCGCCTCAGAAAGCCCTTCCTCTCGAGCAGCTTGAGGTGCTTGTGCACCGTGCCGTAGGAGGTGAAGCCGAAGCGCTCGCAAATCTCGCGGTGGGTCGGCGAGTAGCCGTTCGCGCGGCGAAAGTCGCGGATGAACTCGAGAATCTCCTTCTGCCGAGGTGTCAGGTAATCCTTGACCGGTGTCATCGGCGGAGCAGCATAAGGCGAAAACCAGGCGCAAGTCAAGACCGCCTCGCGGGACAGTGGCTCGGCTCGTGCCCCCCCGGTCTCCTGCACGGCGGCCTGGCTGACGGAGGCACGACGGCAAAGTGAGCCAACCGACGGCACTCAGTGACGTCGTTGCTGGGACCAGTCTGCCGTGACGCAGCCGACAGGACCGGTTGGTAGACTTCTCTCCGCGTGCCGATCGCGACCGCCCTCGCCCCCCCGCCACTCGAGATCGAACGGCACCGCCTGGCCAACGGCCTGCGCCTGGTGCTCCATCGCGACGCTTCCCTGCCCCTGGTCGCGATCAACCTCTGGTACCACACCGGTTCGAAGAACGAGCGGCGGGGGAAGACCGGTTTCGCTCATCTCTTCGAGCACATGCTCTTCCAGGGCAGCGCGCACGTCGGGGCCAATGAGCATTTCCGTTGGGTCCAGGGCGTCGGGGGTGTGGCCAACGGCTCGACCTGGTACGACCGCACCAACTACTACGAGACGCTGCCGGCCTCGAGCCTCGAGCTCGGACTGTGGCTGGAGTCGGACCGGATGGGTTTCCTGCTCCCCGGGATGACCGCGGAGAAGCTCGAGACCCAGCGACAGGTGGTCATGAACGAGCGGCGCCAGCGGGTCGACAATCAGCCGTACGGGCGCGCGGCGGAGCGGGTCTGGGAGCTGCTCTTCCCGCCCGAGCACCCGTACAGTTGGCCGGTGATCGGCACCATGGAGGACATCGCCGCCGCCACGCTCGACGACGTGCGCGAGTTCTTCTCCACCTGGTACGTCCCCGACAACGCCGTCCTGACCTTGGCGGGCGACTTCGATCCGGGGCAGGCGGTCGAGCTGGTCGAGAGGTACTTCGGGGAGATCCCGGCGGGTCGCGGACCCCGGCCCGCGCCGACGGCATCGGGGCGGCTCGCGGGCGAGCGCTTCGACCGACTCACCGACCGCGTGCAGCTGCCGAGGATCTACCTGGCGTACACCATCCCGGCATACGGCAAGCGGGAATGGTACGCGGCGGACCTGCTCTCGCACGTGCTCGCCGGCGGCAAGGCGAGTCGCCTCCACCGGGACCTCGTCCACGAGCGCGAGCTGGCGCAGTCGGTCGCCTCGTACGCGCTGCCCACCGAGGCGTGCGGCTCGTTCCACGTGGTGGCCACCGCCAAGCCGGGTGTCCCCCCTGACGTGCTCGGCCGAGCCATCGACGAGCACCTGGCCGCTGCCGCCGACACTCCGGCTCACGAGACCGAGCTCGAGCGAGTGCGCAACCGCATCCTGACCGGCTACTTCGCCGAGCTGCAGACCCTCGACCGGCGCGCCGACCTGCTGTCGCAGCTCACCACCTACTTCGACCGTCCCGAGGACGTGACCTCCGAGATCGAGACCTATCAGGAGATCGATGCCGGTGAGCTCCAGGACTTCGCGTCGAGGAGCCTGCGCCCGGACCACCGGGCGCGTCTCTGGGTCGAGCCGGCGGCGTCCGAGCTGGCCGCGCCCGAGCCGGGGGCGCCGAAGGTCGCCGACCCGAGGAGGGAGGCACCGGGGTGACGGCTCTCGATCGCAGCCGGCCTCCGAGCCCGCTTGCTGACGTCCCCTGCCGGTTCCCTTCGTTCCGGCGCGAGCGGCTGGCGGCCGGGCTCACCGCATACGTGCTCGAGCAGCGCCGGACGCCGCTGGTCTCGATGCGCCTGTCTTACCCGTGGAGTGGCGCGTCCGATCCGCCCGATCGCTCCGGTCTCGCGGCATTCGTCGCGTCGCTGCTAGAGGACGGCACCACCACCCGGTCGTCGCGCCAGATCGCGGAGGAGATCGAATCCCTGGGCGGCAGCCTGGGCAGCGGTGCGGGTTGGAGCTCCGCTGCGGTCTCGGCGCGGGTGCTGTCGCGCGATCTCGACACCGGCCTCGAGCTCCTCTCCGATGTCGCCTCGAATCCGGCCTTCGCGGAGGCCGAGGTGGAGCGCCAGCGCCGGGAGCGCCTCGCCGAGTGGCTGCGCCGCCGGGATCAACCGGGGGCGCTCGCGGAGGAAGCGTTCTCGGCGGCGGTCTACGGCGCCTCTCCGTACGGTCATTCCCTGCTCGGCGACGACTCGTCGCTGCGCGCGATTCGGCGCGAGGAGATCGTGCGATTCTGGACCGAGCGCCGGACCGCGCGGGACGCCTCGCTGGTCGTGGTCGGCGACGTCGACACCGACCGGATGCTCGCCGCCGCGGAGCGGGCGCTCGCCGGGCTCGGCTCGGCGGAGCCCCCGCAGCCTCCACCGCTCGTCGCGCCGCCGCAGCGCCGACGGGTCGTCGTGGTCGACCGGCCGGGCGCGGCTCAGACCGAGCTGCGCGTCGGGCACGCCGGCCCGCCGCGCAACCATCCCGACCACACCGAGCTCCTCCTCGGCAACACCATCCTGGGCGGCAAGTTCACCAGCCGTATCAACCTCAACCTGCGCGAGCGTCACGGCTTCACCTACGGCGCGCACAGTGCGTTCGTCGACCGTCGCGGACCCGGTCCGTTCCTGGTCTGGACCGCGGTCGCGAATCAGGCGGTGGCGCGCGCCTCGGAAGAGATCCTCGCCGAGATCGCGCGGCTGCGGGACGAGCCGGTCGAGGCGGCGGAGCTCGAGGAGGGCATCCGCTATCTGCGAGGCGTCTTCCCCTACGGCCTGCAGAGCCAGAGCGGGTTGCTGGGGCGGCTCGAGGAGATCGCGGTCTACGGATTGGACGACGATCACTTCGACCGCCATCTCGAGGAGCTCACGACTATCGGCCCGGGGCGCCTGCGCCGTGTCCTGCGCGAGCACCTCGACCCCGAGAAGGCGACCGTGGTGGCGGTCGGGCCGGCCGGCGCGCTGGCCTCGGAGCTCGCCCGATTCGGTCCGGTGCAGGTGCTCAAGTCGGTGCCCGCGGCAGCCTGAAGGGCCGGCGGACTCCGTATCGAGTGATATATTTTCCGTTCAACTCCGCGACGGAGGACCCCTTCGCATGCAGGTCGCGAGCCCCGACAAGATCCGAAACCTGGCCGTCGTCGGCCACAGCGATACGGGCAAGACCACGCTGACCAGCGCCCTCCTCTACACCACGGGAGTCGCCAATCGGCTGCTCCGGGTCGAAGACGGCAACGCGGTCACCGATTTCGACCCGCAGGAGATCGAACGCCGGATCTCGATCAACCTCGCGATCGCCTTCGCGCCCTGGCGCCAGACCAAGATCAACCTGCTCGACTGCCCCGGTTACTCCATCTTCGTGACCGAGACCGAGTGCGGACTGCGTGCGAGCGACGCCGCGCTGCTCTGCGTGAGCGGCGCCTCCGGCATCGAGGTCATGACCGAGAAGATGTGGGAGATCGCCGAGCAGATGGACCTGCCCGTCGTCTTCCACATCACCAAGATCGACCGTGAGCGTGCCGATTTCCTCGGCGTCGCCGAGTCGCTCGCCGCCCGCTTCGGGCGCACCGCACTTCCGGTGCAGCTCCCGATCGGCAGCGAGCACGATGTGACGGGAGTCATCGACATCGTGCACCGCCAGGCGCGCACCTACGACCTCGACGGCAACGGCAAGGGCCGCGGCGCCGACATCCCCGCCGAGTTGGAAGACGCGGTTGCGGAGTGGCGCGGCAAGCTGATCGAGGCGGTCGCCGAGAGCGACGAAGCGCTGATGGAGACGTTTTTCGAGAAGGGGACGCTCGACGACGAGGAGCTGTGGAAGGGGCTGCGTCGGGCGATTTCCCAGCGCCAGATCTTTCCCATCACCACCGGCTCCGCGCTGCACGGCATCGGGACCGCTTCACTGCTCGACGCCCTGGTCGACCTGCTGCCCTCGCCGGCCGACCGCGGAGTCTTCCCCGCGACCAATCTCGGTGGGCAGCCGGTCGAGATCAAGTGCGATCCGGCCGAGCCGGTCGCTGCGCTCGTCTTCAAGACGCTCAACGATCCCTCCAGCGGCCGGCTCTCGCTGCTGCGGGTGACGAGCGGCACGCTCTCCTCCGATACCACCTTGTGGAACCCGCGCGTGGAGGACAGCGAGCGCGCCGGTGCGCTGATCCTGGCTCAGGGCAAGCAGGGCAGCCCGACGCCCACGCTGGTCTGCGGTGACATCGGGGCGGTGGCCAAGCTCAAGGTCTCGTCGACCGGCGACACGCTGTGCGCCAAGGAGCGTGCGGTGAAACTGGCCTGGTTCGAGGCGCCGCAGCCGGCGATCACGTTCGCGCTCGAGCCCAAGTCCAAGGGCGACGAGGAGAAGATCGGCGAGGCGATCACGCGTCTGCTCGACGAGGACGTCGGACTGGCTACTCACCGTGACCCACAGACCGGCGAGTTCCTGCTCTCCGGAGCCGGCCAGCTCCACGTGGAGATCGCGGTGGCCAAGCTCAAGAGCCGCTACAAGGTCGATCTGATCCTCCATCCGCCGAAGGTGCCGTACCGCGAGACCGTCACGACATCGGCCGAAGGCCACGGCCGCCACAAGAAGCAGACCGGCGGTCGAGGGCAGTTCGCCGACTGCAAGATCGTCATCGAGCCGCTGGCGCGCGGGGAGAAGTTCGAGTTCGCCGACGAGATCTTCGGCGGCGCCATTCCCCTCAACTTCCGACCCGCGGTCGAGAAGGGGATCGTCGAAGCAGCCACCCACGGATTCAACACCAGCCATCCGGTGGTCGACTTCCGCGTGCGTCTGATCGACGGCCAGTACCATGACGTCGACTCCTCGGAGCTCGCGTTCAAGATCGCTGGCTCCCTGGCATGGAAGGACGCCATGGCGAAGGCCCGACCGACGCTGCTCGAGCCCGTCATGAGCGTCGAGATCGTCACCTCCGAGGAGTTCATGGGCGACATCATGAGCGACCTCTCGCAGCGGCGGGGCCGGCCGCAGGGCATGGACGCCCGCGGCGCCCACACCCAGGTGGTCAAGGCGCTGGTGCCGCTCTCGGAGATGCTCGACTACTCGCAGGCCTTGACCTCGATGACCCAGGGCCGCTCGAGCTACACCATGGCCTACTCGCACTACGAGGAGGTGCCACGCCAGATCCAGGACAAGATCATCGCCGAGGATCGGCGTGCGCGGGAGCAGGCGGCGGCGTCTTAGGCGGCGCAGAGCGCGGCCGCGCCGCCGTAACTACTTCTTCTCTTTCTTCTCTTTCGCCTCCGCCGCTTTGGCGGGATCGTAGTCCACGAACTGCAGGGCGGCGGTCTCGGCTCCGTCGCCCTGACGGGGACCGAGCTTCACGATGCGCAGATAGCCGCCGGCACGGTCCGCGAACCGCGGCCCGATGTCGTCGAACAGCTTCTTGACGTGATCGCGGTCCTGGAGGACGCGCGAAACCTGGCGGCGGTCCGCCACCGAGCCCCCCTTGCCGCGCGTCACCAGCTTCTCGGCGATCGGCCGCAACTCCTTCGCCTTGGGCAGCGTGGTGACGATCCGCTCGTGGACGACGAGCGACGCCAACTGGTTGCGAAACATCGCCAGCCGGTGGGACGTCGTCCGGCCGAGCTTGCGGCCTCTCTGTGCGTGACGCATCTGTTCTGTCTCCGACCGAACGACGGGGCGGAGAGGAAGCACCTCCGCCGGTCTCCGGTTGTCCTGGTTACGCGATCACCGAGGCCCCCCGGCGCGGCGGCGCGGCGGGCACGTCCATGCCGAACCCCAGCCCGAGCCTTCCCAGCAGCTCCTGCAGCTCCTCGAGGGACTTGCGCCCGAAGTTCTTGGTCTCGAGCATGTCCTTCTCGGACTTGCGGACCAGATCGCGAAGCGTGTGGATGTTCGCGTTCTTCAGACAGTTCGCCGACCGCACCGAGAGATCGAGCTCGTCGATCTCCTTGGCGAGCAGCGCGTCGAGCCCGGACAGCTCCTGGTCGCTCTGCGCCCGTGGCTCTTCCTTCATGCTCTCTTCGAGATGGATGAAGATCGTGAGGTGGTCCTTGAGCAGCATGGCCGCGAGCGACACCGCGTCCTCGGGGCTGATGGTGCCGTTGGTCCAGACCTCGAGGGCCAGACGCTCGTAGTCGGTCGCCCGGCCGACCCGGGCCGATTCGACCGTGTAGTTCACCTTGCGCACCGGGCTGTGCACCGAGTCGATCGGGACCCAGCCGATGCCCATCGACTCATCGAAGTTCTTGTCGGCAGACACGAACCCGCGGCCGTTGCGCACCTGCGCCTCGAGCTTGAGCACGCCCTCGTCGTTGAGCGTTGCGATCGGCCGATCAGGGTCGACGATCTCGATGGTCGGATCGGCGACGAAGTCGCCGGCCGTCACCACGCGCGGTCCCTGCGCCTCGATCGCGATGATCTTCGGCTCGTCCGAGTGCAACCGGATCGGGATCTGCTTGAGGTTCAGAATGATGTCCGACACGTCCTCGACCACGCCCGAGATCGAGGAGAACTCATGCAGCACTCCTTCGATGTGCACGGCGGTGATGGCCGCGCCCTCGATCGAGGACAAGAGAGCCCGCCGCAAAGCGTTGCCGACCGTGGTCGCGAAGCCGCGCTCGAACGGCTGGGCCGAGAGCCGGGCGAACGTGGACGAGATGGACCCGCTGTCGACTTCCACCCGCTGCGGGCGCTGAAAACCCTTCCAATGCATTGCTTTGCTCCTTCGTTGTACTGCGCTCGCTCCGGCCGTGGTGACACCACGCCCTCGCTCGCCATCACATGGGCGTCGCGGACGGCGCTACACGCGCCGCCGCTTGCGCGGTCGGCACCCGTTGTGCGGGATGGGCGTGACGTCGCGGATCGACTTCACGTCGATCCCAGTGGTCTGCAGCGCTCGGATCGCGGACTCGCGACCCGCTCCCGGGCCCCTCACCAGGACGTCGACCGTACGCACGCCGTGGTCCCGCGCCTGGTGTCCCGCGTTCTGCGCGGCGACCTGAGCGGCGAACGGCGTTCCCTTCCGCGAGCCCTTGAAACCGGCGCGCCCCGCCGACGACCAGGTGATCACGTTGCCATCCGGATCGCAGATCGAGATCACCGTGTTATTGAAGCTGGCCTGGATGTTGGCTACTCCGTGCGGGACGGTCCGCTTGTCCTTGCGGCGCGCCGACGCGGTGCCTCTCCGCTCTGTTGGTGCTGGTGCAGCTGCCTTCGCCATCACGTCTCCCTACTTCTTCACTTTCTTCTTGCCGGCGATCGATTGGCGGCGCGGGCCCTTGCGCGTGCGCGCGTTGGTATGCGTGCGCTGACCGCGGACCGGCAGGCCACGGCGGTGGCGTACGCCCCGGTAGCAGCCGATCTCCATCAGCCGCTTGATGTCGGTGGTCATCTCCTTGCGCAGATCACCCTCGACCCGGCCCTCGTCCTGGATCACCTTGCGGATCCGACGCGCCTCGTCCTCGGTGAGGTCCTTGACCTTGGTCGCGGCCGTGACCTCGGCCTTCGCGAGCACCTGAATCGCGCGCGAGCGACCGACTCCGTAGATCGAGGTCAGCCCGATCTCGACGCGCTTGTTGGGAGGAAGATCGATCCCTGCGATTCGCGCCATGGGTCATCCCTGCCGTTGCTTGTGCTTGGGGTTCTCGCAGATCACCCGGATCACGCCGTGGCGCCGGATGATCTTGCACTTCGGACACATTCTCTTCACCGACGGTCTCACCTTCATGACGTCACCTTCAACCGCGAAGCCGGTACACGATGCGGCCGCGCGTCACGTCGTACGGCGACAGCTCGACCAGCACTTTGTCTCCCGGCAAGATACGGATGAAGTGCTTGCGCATCTTGCCGGAGATATGAGCGAGAACTGCGTGACCGTTGTCGAGCTTGACTCGGAACATCGCGTTGGGGAGGGTCTCCTCCACCGTAGCCTCGACCTCGATCGCCTCTTCCTTGTTCGACACCCTTTACCCCTCGTCCTTCTCGAGTCGCGTCCTCATCGGAGCGCCCGCGCCGTCCGCGGCGCGAAATCACGCCCGGTGTAGGAAGTGCTAACCGGCATTTCCGTAACCAGCCCGGTCGAGCACCCGCGGCCCGGACTCGGTGATCGCCACCGAGAACTCGAAGTGCGCCGACAAGGATCCGTCCGCGGTGCGGGCGGTCCAGCCGTCGGGGTCGACCCTGACGTCGGGGCCTCCAGCGTTCACCATCGGCTCGATCGCGAGGACCATTCCCGGACGCAGCTTCGGACCTCGCCCCGGCTTTCCGAAGTTCGGGATCTGCGGGTCCTCGTGAAGCGACGTGCCGATGCCGTGCCCCACGAACTCGCGGACCACCGAGAAGCCATGATCGACGACGTGGCTCTCGACGGCGTGGCCGATGTCGGAGAGGCGGCTGCCAGGACGAGCGTGCTCGACCGCCAGCTCGAGCGCCTCCCGCGTCACCTGGAGCAGCCGGTTCGCCGTCTCACCGATGCGGCCCACCGGGAAGGTGCGCGCCGCATCGCCGTAGTATCCCTTGTAGAGCACGCCGCAGTCGACACCGAGAATGGCGCCCTCCTTCAAGGGCTCGTCGTTCGGAATGCCGTGTACGATCACGTCGTCCACCGAGGTACAGAGCGTCGCCGGATAGCCCTTGTAGTCGAGGAACGCCGGCACCGCGCCCGCGGCGCGGATGATCTCCTCCGCGGCGCGGTCGAGCTCCCGGGTGGTGATCCCCGGCGCGATCATCGCCGCCAGATCGTCGAGCACCCGGTGCACGATCGCGTTCGCATTCGCCATCAACTCGATCTCGCCGATCGTCTTGAGCACCATCAGCCGTTCACCTCGAGCGCGTCGAGGATCGCGCGCCGCACCGTGTCCACCTCGCGGTTGCCGTCGATCTCACGCAGCAGCCCCTGCGCCCGGTAGTCCTCGACCAGCGGCTGGGTCTTCTCGCGATACACCCGGAGCCGCTCGCGCACCACGTCGTCCCTGTCGTCGGCGCGCTGGCGCAGGAGCGCCCGGCGCACCAGCTCCTCCTCGGGCACGTCGATGAACACCACGTGATCGAGGTCTTCGGACACGCCGTCCAGGATCTGACGCAGGGTCTCCGCCTGGGCGGCCGTCCGCGGGAACCCGTCGAGCAAGAACCCGCGTCCGGCGTCCGCATGCCCCAGCCGTTCCTTGACCACGTCGGCCATCAGCTCGTCGCCGACCAGCTCGCCGGCCTCCATGATCTTGCGCACGCGGCGGCCGATCTCGCTCCCGTTCGCGACCGCCTCGCGCAGCATGTCGCCGGTCGAGATCGCGGGGACACCGAGATCCTCGGCGAGCAGCGCCGCCTGGGTGCCCTTGCCCGATCCCGGAGGGCCCAGGAACACGACCCGGCGGCCATCACCCGCGGCGCCCACGGATCCTCCCCCGCTTCATGAACCCGTCGTAGTTGCGCATGACCAGCTGGCTCTCGATCTGCTGCAGGGTATCCATCGCCACGCCGACCACGATCAGGAGCGAGGTACCGCCGAAGTAGAAGTTGAGGCCGAGGCCCTGGGTGAACCACGCCGGCATGACCGCGTCGAGGCTCCGCCCGACGAACGGAATGCCCTCGACCTTGAACCCGGTGATGAGGAACTCGGGCAGCACCGAGACGGCGGCCAGATAGAGCGCACCGACCACCGTGAGCCGGGTCAGGATGCGGTCGATGTACTCCGCGGTCCGGCGCCCCGAGCGGATGCCGGGAATGAACCCACCGTACTTCCGCATGTTCTCGGCCAGATCGGCGGGGTTGAAGATGATCGACACGTAGAAATAGCAAAAGAAGATGATCGCCGCGACGTACAGCAGGTAGTAGACCGGCTGCCCCCACTGGATCGCGTCGGCCACCGTCTGCAGCCAATCGACCGGAATCATTCGAGCGATGGTCTGGGGGATGGTGACCACCGAGCTGGCGAAGATCACCGGGATGACGCCGCCAGTGTTGACGCGCAGCGGCAGATAGGTGCTCTGGCCGCCGTACATGCGCCGCCCGACCACGCGCTTCGCGTACTGCACCGGAATGCGACGTTGGGCCCGTTCCATCCTGACGATGAAGGCGATCACCGCCACCATGAAGACGGTCAGGAGCAGCACCTGAAGGATCGAAAGCGCGCCGGCCTGGAGTTGCTGGATGATGGAGATCAGCGCTCCCGGCAGTCCGACCACGATCCCGGCGAAGATGACGAGTGAGATGCCGTTGCCGATCCCGCGCTCGGTGATCTGCTCCCCCAGCCACATCACGACCGCGCAGCCCGTGGTCAGCGAAAGCACGGTCATCAGCCGGAAGCCCCAGCCCGGCGCCGGCACCAGCGAGGCGCCGCCTGGAGTGGGTGTGCTCTCGAGGAAGAGCGCGATCCCCATCGACTGCACGATCGAGATCACCATGGTCCCGTAGCGGGTGTACTGCGTGATCTTCTTGCGCCCGAGCTCGCCCTCCTTGGAGAGCTTCTCGAGGTGGGGCACCACCACAGTGAGGAGCTGCAGGATGATCGACGCCGTGATGTACGGCATGATCCCCAGCGCGAACACGGCGACCCGCTCCAAGCTGCCGCCGGTGAACGTGTTCACGAAGCCGAGCACGGTACCGCGCAGCGTTTCCATCAGCTCGAGCAGCGCACCCGGGTCGATTCCCGGCGTGGGGATGTAGCAGCCGAGCCGGTAGACGGCGAGCAGGCCGAACGTGAACAGCAGCCGCTTGCGGAGGTCGGGGATCGCGAAGATGTTGCGGAAGCTCTCGATCATGGCTCAGTGCAGCGGCCTCCCGCCGCCTCGATCTTCTCGCGCGCGGCGCGGCTGAACTTGTCCGCGGTCACCTGGAGCGAAGCGGTCACTTCACCGTCGCCCAGGATCTTGACCGGCCTGCCGCGGCGGACCAGACCGTGGCGAAGCAGCACCTCGGTGTCGATCTCCGGGCCCAGATCCGCGAGCTGCGACAGGTTCACCGTCGCGTATCGAGTCTTGAAGATGTTGGTGAAGCCCCGCTTCGGCACCCGGCGCACGAGCGGCATCTGGCCGCCCTCGAAGCCGATCCGCTGGCTGTAGCCGGAGCGCGACTTCTGCCCCTTGTGGCCCCTGCCGGCGGTCTTGCCGGTCCCGGAGCCGGGGCCCCGCCCGACGCGTTTGCGGCTGTGCTTCGCCCCCTGGCGGGGCTTGAGCTCGTGGAGCTTCATCGTTCATCCTCGACGATTCGAACCAGGTGCGGAATCTTGGCGACCGCGCCGCGCACCGCCGGAGTGTCGTCACGCTCGACGATCTCGCGAATGCGCCGCAGCCCGAGCGTGCGCAATGTCTCGCGCTGGCGCGGGTTGGAGCCGATCGCGGAACGTACCTGCTGGATGCGCAGTCGCTGGCCCGCGGGTGGGCGAGAATGGTCGGACCGCCGGGCCGTCATTCCGCCCCCTCCCCCGGCGCCACCGAGTCGCCGGCCTCGGCGGCGATGGCGACCGCCTCCTCCGCCCCCGCACGCTCGGCCGAGACTCCACGCTGGGCCAGCGCGGCCTCGCGCGTACGCAGCCGCAGCAGCCCGGCGAACGTCGCCTTGACCACGTTGTGCGGGTTGGTCGAGCCCAGCGACTTGGTCAGGATGTCCTGGATCCCGGCGGTCTCGATCACCGCGCGCACCGGCCCGCCCGCGATTACGCCGGTGCCCTCGGACGCCGGACGCAGCAGCACGCGACCCGCGCCGTACACGCCGACCACCTCGTGTGGAATCGAAGTGCCTCTCATGGCGACCTCGATCATGTTCTTCTTGGCGATCTCGATCCCCTTGCGGATCGCCATCGGGACCTCCTTCGCCTTTCCCGCGCCATAGCCGACGCGGCCGTTGCCGTCACCGACGACCACCAGGGCCGAGAAAGAGAAGTTCTTGCCGCCCTTGACGACCTTGGTCACACGGTTGATGTGTACGACCTCCTCGTACAGCTCACCACCGTCCCGGTCGCGATCTCTGTCCCTGTCGGTCGTGGTCACGCTCGTTCTCCTGCCCCTGTCGCTTGCGAGCCCGCCGCGCTGAGGAATACTCAAAACTGGAGCCCCTTCTCTCTGGCCCCCTCGGCCAGCTCCTTCACCTTGCCGTGATACACGTAGCCACCGCGATCGAACACGACGCTCTTGATGCCCTTCTCCAGCGCTCGCTCCGCGATCTTCCGACCGACCGCCTTGGCGGCGCCCTTGTTACCCGTCGACTTGCCGAGCGCGCCACGAACGTCCTTCTCGAGCGAGCTGGCGTGAGCCAGCGTCTGCCCCTCCAGATCGTCGACGATCTGGGCGTAGATGTAACGCAGGCTCTTGTATACACACAGTCGCGGCCGCTCCGCCGAGCCGCGCACCCGCTTCCTCACCCGCAGATGCGCGCGCCGCCGGCGCGCGCGCTTCTTCAGAATGTGCTTCCTGCGCAGATCGTTCATCTCGAGCTCCCGCTACCCAACGTTCTCGAACCGTGCCGTCCTCGGCGCCAACAAGGTGCGAGCGGAGAAAATGCCATCCAGCATCTTCGGAGCCGCGCCGTCCTCGGCGCCGAAGGCATGGCTAGCCGACTCCGGCCTTGCCGACCTTGAGCTTCAAACGCTCGTCCTTGTACCGGATCCCCTTGCCCTTGTAGGCGTCGGGACGCCGCAGCTTGCGGATTTCCGCCGCCACCTGCCCCACCTGCTGGCGGTCCGCGCCACTCACCACGATCCGGGTGTTGCGATCCACTTCGACTTTGACACCCTCTGGCACCCGGAACACTACGGGGTGCGAATATCCGAGGGCGAGGTGGACCTCGTTGGCCTTCGCCTCCGCGCGGAAGCCCACGCCGTGGATCTCCAGCTCGCGGCTCCAGCCCTCGGTGACGCCCTTCACCGCGTTGGCTAGGAGCGCCCTCATCAGGCCGTGCTTCGCCCGGTCGGGGCCACTGTCACCGGAGCGAAGAACGGTGACCGTGCCATCCTCGATCTTGACGTCGATGCCGTCGACCAGGTCCTGCGCCACGTTCCCCTTGGGGCCGGAGGCCGTGAACACTCGCCCGTCGAGCGACACCTGGGCGCCCTCGGGAAGCTGGATCGGGAGTCTGCCGATACGTGACATGTCACTACTCCTGGCCGGCGCCTACCAGAGCTCGCACAACACTTCGCCCCCGACGCCCTCGCGCTTCGCCTGGTCGAAGGTGAGGATCCCGCGGGAGGTCGAGATGATGCCGAGCCCGATGCCGTTGAGCACCGGCCCGATCTCCACCGCCTTCTTGTACACCCGCCGCCCGGGCTTGGAGACGCGCGCTATACGAGTGATCGCCGGCGTCCCGTCAGGCGTGTAGCGCAGGAAAAGCCGGATCTTCCCGACCGGCTGCTCCTCGACCACGTCGAAGTCGCGGATGTACCCCTCGTCACGCAGGATGCCGCTGAGCTCGAGCTTGAGCTTCGAGAGCGGCACGTCCACACGGTCGTGCTTCGCCAGAATGGCGTTGCGGATGCGGGTGAGGTAGTCGGAGATCGGATCGGTCGTGTTCATCGATGAAGGCTCCCGGCCTCAGGCGGCCGCCCCGTCCTGCGCGAAGGGCATGCCCAGCGCGCGCAGGAGGTGGCGGGCCTGCTCGTCCGTCCGTGCGGAGGTCACGATCGTTACGTTCAAACCTTTGGTTCCCTCGGCCTTGTTGTAGTCGACCTCGGGGAATATGAGGTGGTCGCGGATGCCGAGCGTATAGCTGCCGCGGCCGTCGAAGCTCTTCGCGGGCACACCGCGGAAGTCGCGGACGCGCGGCAGCGCGACGTTGATGAGGCGGTCGAGGAACTCCCACATCCGGGCGTCCCTCAGGGTAACGCGGCAGCCGATCGGCATCCCCTCGCGCAGCTTGAAGGCGGCGATCGACTTGCGCGCGCGGGTGATGGTCGGGTGCTGGCCGGCGATCGCCTGGAGCTCCTCCATCGCCGCGTCCAGCAGCTTGATGTTGCGGCTCGCCTCGCCCAGTCCGATGTTGAGCACCACCTTCTCGATGCGGGGCGCCGCCATCGTGTTGGTGATGCCGAACTGCTGCATCAGCCCCGGACGCACCTCCTCCTCGAAGCGCGCTTTGAGGCGTGGCTTCACTGCGATCGCGGCCGGTCTACCGCCCGGTGGTGCCGCCTTCGCTTGCTTCTTCGCCATCGTTCTCCGTCCTCGTTACTCGCCGGCTAGCTGACCACCGCGCCCGAGACCTTGGCGACGCGCGACACGGTGCCGTCGGCGTTGCGCTTCCAGCCCACTCGGGTCGGCTTGCCGCTGTCCGGGTCGATCAGCATCAGCTTCGAGACCGCGATCGGCGCCTCGCGCTCCACCACGCCGCCCTTGATCTGGCGCTGTGGGTTGGGCTTGGTGTGGCGCTTGATCATGTTCACACCCTCGACGATCGCCTTGCCCTGCGCCGGAACCATACGCAGCACCTTCCCCCGGGCGCCACGGTTCTTCCCGGTGATCACCAGGACCTGGTCTCCCTTCTTGATCTTCAGCTTCATCGGCCGCTCCTCGATCAAAGCACTTCGGGCGCCAGCGACACGATCTTCATGAAGCGGCGCTCACGGAGCTCCCTCGCCACCGGGCCGAAAACGCGGGTCCCTACCGGCTCGCGGGCATCGTCGATCAGCACCGCCGAGTTGCTCTCGAACCGAATGTAGCTGCCGTCCTTGCGGCGGTGCTGCTTCACCGTCCGTACGATCACCGCCTTGACCACCTGCCCCTTCTTGACCGTGCCGTCCGGCGCCGCCTCCTTCACCGAGGCGGTGATGACGTCGCCCAGCCGCGCATATTGACCCGAGGAGCCGCCGAGCAGCGTAATGCAGGCGATCTTCTTGGCTCCCGAGTTGTCGGCGACGTCGAGCACGGTCCCCATCTGGATCATGGCTCCACCTCGACCGAGCGCCGCAGGATCTCGCGGACCCGCCAGCGCTTGCTCTTCGACAGCGGGCGCGTGGACTCCAGAACGACGCGGTCCCCGACCTTGGCCTCGTTGCGCTCGTCATGGGCAGCGAACCGCTTGGTCCGCTTCACTTGACGGTGGTACAGGCGGTGGGTCGACTTACCTTCCACCTCCACCACGACGGTCTTGTCCATCCGGTCGCTCACCACCGTGCCCACTTTGACCTGGGCCTTGCCGCGGCGCTCGCCGCTCTCGATCGTGCCTTCGCTCGTCGTATCGCCGATCGCCATCACGCGCCCTGCCTTTCCCGGAGAACCGTGAGCACCCGGGCGAGGTCGCGGCGGGTCTGCCGCACCTTGGCCGAGCTCTCGATCTGGCCCGTCACCCTTTGCAAGCGGAAGGCGAAGAGCTGATCCACCAGCTCGTTCTCTTTGCTGCGCAACTCCTCCTCGCTCCACTGCCGGACTTCCGAAACCTTCATCGCTCGTTCACCTCAGCTCCTCGTGACGGCTCACGAAACGCGCCCGGATGCCGAGCTTGTGCGAGGCCATCTTCATCGCCTCCTCCGCCACCTGTTCGGTCACCCCCTCGATCTCGTAGAGGATGCGCGCCGGCTTCACCACCGCCACCCACTCCTCGGGGTTGCCCTTGCCCTTGCCCATGCGGGTCTCGAGCGGCTTCTTGGTCACCGGCTTGTCCGGAAAGACTCGGATCCAGAGCTTGCCGCCGCGCTTGACCGCGCGCGAGATCGCGACGCGGGCGGCCTCGATCTGGCGAGCGGTCACCCAGCCCGGCTCGAGCGCCTGCAGCCCGTAGTCGCCGAAGGCGAGGTACTCGCCTCCCTTGGTCCGCCCGCCGCGTCGCCCGCGCTGCTGCTTGCGCCACTTGACCTTCTTTGGCATCAACATGGTTAGCTCCAGTGCGTGCTGTTTAGCACGCCCCTCCGCTCAATGACTTTGGCGCCGCGGACGGCGCGTGTCGCCCGTCCGGCGACCGGACGGGCTCCCCTGCTAACAAGCTAAGCTGCACGGCGGCCCCGCTCCTTGAGCAGGTCGCCCTTGTAAACCCACACCTTGCAACCGATCTTCCCCGAGGCGGTGCGCGCTTCGGCGAAGCCGTAGTCGATGTCCGCCTTCAGCGTGTGCAGCGGCAGACGACCTTCCTGGTACCACTCCGAACGCGCGATCTCCGCCCCCCCGAGGCGGCCCGAGACCATGATCTTCACGCCCTTCGCGCCAAAGCGGAAAGCCGACTCCATGGCCTTCTTCATAGCGCGGCGGAATGCCACCCGGCGCTCGAGCTGCCCGGCAATCGACTGCGCCACCAGCTGAGCGTCGAGCTCGGGGCGCTGCACCTCCTGGATGTTGATGTGCACCGGCCGCCCCATTCGCTTCATCAGGTCGTCGCGCAGCTTGTCCACCTCGGCACCTTTGCGGCCGATAATGATTCCCGGCCGCGCGGTATAGATCGTGACCCGCAGCTTGTCGGCGGCGCGCTCGATGTCCACCTCGGAGACGGCGGCATGTGACAGCCGTCTCTTCAGGTGGTGGCGCAGCTTGAGGTCGGCCTCCAGCGTATCCGCGTACTGGCTGTCGGCGTACCAGCGCGAGTGCCAGGTCTTGTTGTAGACCAGGCGGAAACCGTAAGGATGCGTCTTCTGACCCACGTTGCCTCCCCTAGCTCTCGTTCTCGCGCGTCTCGAGCTTGATCGTGATGTGACTCTGCCGCTTCAGGATACGGAACGCCCGCCCCATAGGCGCCGGTCGAATGCGCTTCGCTACCGGGCCCTGATCGACGAAGATCTCCTTGACGTAGAGCGTGTCCACGTCGACCGGCTGATCACGGTTCTCGGCATTGGCGACCGCCGAGCTGAGCAGCTTGCGCAGTGGGCGGGCCGCTGCCTTGTTCGTGAGCTGCAGCACGTTCGCCGCATCCTGGACCTGCCTGCCTCGGATGAGGTCAGCGACCAGCCTCACCTTCTGCGGTGAGCCCTGCAGGTAACGCAGCTTCGCAGTGACCTCCATACGATCTACTCTCCTTCTGCTGCTCGGCCGCCGTCGCTCACCTAGGCCGGCCGCGGCGCCGCGCGGCGCTCCGTCTTGGCGGCGCCGGAGTGGCCGCGGAAGGTGCGGGTCTGTGCGAACTCCCCCAGCTTGTGCCCAACCATGTTCTCGCTGATGTAGATCGGGATGAACTTGGTCCCGTTGTGCACCGCGATCGTCAAGCCCACCATCTCCGGGATGATGGTCGAGCGCCGCGACCAGGTGCGCAGCACACGCCGGTCCTTGGTCTGCGTCGCCAGCCGGACCTTGTCCAGCAGGTGCTTGTCGATGAAGAAGCCCTTTTTCAGTGAACGCGACATCGCTGCTCCCGTCTACTTCTGAAACCGCCGCTTCACGATCCAACGGTTGGTGCGCTTGTTGTTCCGCGTCCGGTACCCCTTGGTGGGCACCCCCCACGGCGTCGTCGGGTGGCGTCCACCCGACGACTTACCCTCTCCGCCGCCCATCGGGTGGTCGACCGGGTTCATGGTCACGCCGCGGTTGTGCGGACGCCGTCCGAGCCAGCGTTTGCGGCCGGCCTTGCCGAGCGACACGTTCGAGTGCTCGACATTCCCCACCTGTCCGATGGTGGCGTAGCACTCGACGTGCACGCGGCGCACCTCACCCGACGGCATCTTCAGCTGCGCGTGTGAGCCCTCTCTCGCCATCAGCTGGGCGCCGGCACCGGCGGAGCGCGCAAGCTGCCCGCCGCGACCCTGCCTGAGCTCGATCGAGTGGATCACCGTGCCCAGCGGGATGCGGCGGATCGGCATCGCGTTGCCCACGTTGATCTCTGCCGTCTCGCCCGAGGACACGGTGTCGCCCACGCCGAGCCCGACCGGCCACAGGATGTAGCGCTTCTCGCCGTCCGCGTAGTGCAGCAGGCAGATGCGAGCCGACCGGTTGGGATCGTACTCGACGGTCGCCACCTTGGCCGGCACGTCGTGCTTTTCGCGCCGAAAGTCGATCTCGCGGTAGCGGCGGCGATGACCGCCGCCGCGGAAGCGGACCGTGGTATGCCCCCGGTTGTTGCGGGCGCCGCTGCGCTTTGAGCCCCTGACCAGCGGCTTGTGCGGCTCGCTCACCGTGAGCTCCTCGAAGCCCGCGTACTCCTGGAACCGGCTCGCCGAATTGGTCGGCTTTCTCTTCTTGATCGCCATGACCCTACATCCCCTCGAAGAACTCGATCGGCTTCTCGCCTGCCGCGAGCCGGACGTACGCCTTCTTCCACTCCGGGCGCCGGCCCTTGAAGCGGCCCTGGCGGCGCTCCTTGCCGGCGAACCGCGCCACCCGGACCGCGCTCACCTTGCGCTGGAACTGCGCCTCGATCGCCTTCTTGATCTGGATCTTGTTGGCCCGCGGATCGACCTCGAAGGCGACCACGCCGGTGTCGCGCAGCTCCGTGGACTTCTCGGTGATCAGTGGGCGGCGGATGACGTCCTGGATCCTCATCGCTGTAGCACCTCGATCAGCCGTCCGAGCGCGGCAACGCTCGCGACCAGGTACGGACGATCCACTACGTCGTACACGTTGACCGCGAGCGCGTCGACCATCTTGAGCGTCGGCTGGTTGCGCGACGCCAGCTCGAGGTTCCGGTTGTCGTGACGGTCGATCAACAGAGCCTTACCGTGGATCCCCAGCTCCGAGAGCTGCTTCGAGAGGGCAGCCGTCTTGTGGCTCTCGAGATCGAGGCCGTCGACCACGACGATCCTCTCCTCCGCGAGCTTGCGCGACAGCGCTGACTTCAAGGCGTTTCTCTTCTCGCCCCGAGAGAGCTTGTTGGCGTGGTCGCGCGGCACCGGACCGTGCACCGTGCCGCCCTTTCGCCACAGCGGCGTCCGGATGCTGCCGACGCGCGCGCGTCCGGTTCCCTTCTGCCGCCACGGCTTGCGCCCGGAGCCCGAGACCTCGCCGCGGGTCTTGGTCTGGTGCGTGCCGCTGCGCCGCGCGGCCAGGATGGACACCACGGCGGCGTGGATGAGGTCCTGCTTGTAGGGGTAGCCGAATACCTCCTCCGGCACCTCGATCTCGCGCAGCGTCTCGCCCCCGAGGCTCTTGACCGCGATCTTCATCGCCTTCATCCCTTCTTCGCCCGGCGGATCTGGACGTAGCCGCCGCGCGGCCCCGGCACGGCGCCGTGCAGGAACAGGAGCCCGCGATCCTCGTCCACCTTCACCACGCGCACGTTCTTCGCGGTCACCCGCTTGCCGCCCATGCGTCCCGCGGCTCGCATGCCGGGGAAGACGCGGGAGGGCTCCGAGGACCCGCCGATCGAGCCAGGGGCGCGATGGAACATCGACCCGTGCGTCGCCCGGCCACCCCGGAAGTGGTGGCGCCGGACCACCCCCTGGAACCCCTTGCCCTTGCTGGTGCCCACGACGTCGACGAACTGGTCGGGCTCGAAGATCGAGACCTTCACCTGGTCGCCCGCCCTCGCCTCCGCGTCGTCGGGGCCGATGTCGAACTCGGCGAACCGGCGCACTGGACCGACGCCCGCCTTGTCGAGGTGCCCCTTCAACGGCTTCGAGATCTTCTTGGGAGGCTTGTCCTCGAGGAGACCGAGCTGGACGGCCTCGTACCCGTCGGTCTCCGTGGTCTTGCGCTGCACCACCACGCAAGGACCGGCCGCGACCAAGGTCACGGGCAACGCCGTACCGTCCTCCGCGAAGATCTGGGTCATGCCCAGCTTGCGGCCGAGAATGCCGTCCATGGTCGTCTCTCCCCCTATCTGCCTACTTCCCCAAAGCCTTGATCTCGACGTCCACACCGGCCGGAAGCTCGAGCTTCATCAGCGCGTCGACGGTCTGGCTGGTGGGATCGAAGATGTCGAGCAGTCGCTTGTGGGTGCGGATCTCGAACTGCTCGCGCGACTTCTTGTCGACGTGCGGCGACCGGTTCACGGTGAACCGCTCGATGCGCGTCGGCAGCGGGACCGGTCCCACCACGCGCGCACCGGTGCGCCGCGCGGTGTCCACGATCTCGTGCGTCGACGAGTCCAGGATCCGGTAGTCGAACGCCTTGAGCCGGATGCGGATCTTTTCGTTGCTCACTCCAGGATCTCCGTCACGGTGCCGGCGCCGACCGTGCGCCCGCCCTCACGGATCGCGAAGCGCAGGCCGCGCTCCATCGCGATCGGAGCGATCAGCTCCACCGTCAGGTTCACGTTGTCCCCCGGCATCACCATCTCCG
>DATKDQ010000221.1:0-5707 GCA_035544635.1 Thermoanaerobaculia bacterium | reverse complement strand
TGGCGCTGGATGTCGCCCGACGGGCGCTCCACCTTGATCACCTCGGCTCCCTGATCGGCGAGGAGAGCGGTCGCGAGCGGTCCGGCCACCACGGCGGTGAGGTCGACGATGCGGAAGCCTGCGAGCGGTCCGGGCATGACGTCCACGCGGGGAAAGGCGGATATCCTACGCCCCCCGCGGAGGAAGTCTGCTCGAAGTGCGACCGGCCGCCGCGAGGTCGCGATACGATCCCCCGGGCGAGACCGCGGAGCATGAGCGCCATACCCCACGCCCGAGCGTTCGGCATCGCGGCCATCGCCGCCACGGTTCTCGCCGTCGTCGTCGCCCCGGCTCCCCGAGCGGGCGGGCAGGAGACCAGCGTCCGCCCCGGCATCAACGATGCCTACCGCGATCCCGACCTCGACCGCTGGATCGATCGTCTGGAGAGCGAGGACCGGGCCATCTTCGAGTACCGCCACGCGATCGTGGCCGCGCTCGCGCTGAAGGCGGGAATGGAGGTGGCCGACGTCGGTGCCGGAACCGGCTTCCTGACACGCATGATCGCTCGCGCCGTGGGGCCGGAGGGGCGCGTCTATGCCGTCGACGTCGTGCCGGAGTTCCTCGAGCACATCGCGAGCGGCGCCAAGGAGGACGGCCTCACCAACGTCACCACCGTCCTCGGAGGCCAGAAGTCCACCGGCCTCGAGGCGGACGCGGTCGACCTCGTCCTGGTCTGCGACACCTACCATCACTTCGAGTTTCCGCGACACACGCTCGCCTCGCTCCACTCCGCGCTGCGCGACGGCGGTCGGCTGGTGGTCATCGACTTCGAGCGGATCGAGGGAGTGAGCGGCGACTTCGCGATCGAGCACGTGCGCGCCGGTAGGGGAACGTTCACGGACGAGATCAAGAACGCCGGCTTCGAGCTGCTCCGCGAGATCCCGCTCATGGAGCACGAAGGCCAGTACTACCTGGAATTCGGCAAACGCTGAGCCGGAGCAACCGCCGCCGCGCGCGGCGCCCACAGGAGCCGATCGCTTGTTCTGTCCACGCTGTCACCCGCCTCCGCAGGAGCTCGAGCGGCTGCTCGGCGATGCCCAGGCGTACACCTGCAATCGCTGCCACGGCATGTTCTTCAAAGCGGGGGAGCTCGATCGCCTCGCCGAGCCGCATCAAGGCGATCTCGAGTACACCACCGTCGACCGCGACTCCCTCAAGCACGCCGACCGCTTCGGACCGGCCAGCTGCCCGCTCGACGGCACGGCGATGGACAAGGTGGACTTCAACATCTACACCGACATCATCCTCGACTACTGCCCGAGCTGCGGCGGGTTCTGGCTGGACGGCGGCGAGCTCGAGCGCATCAACAGCGAGGTTCGCGAGCTGAACCGCGCCGGCCGCGAGATCCCCGATCCGCCGATGCTGTGGTTCGCGAAGGCGCTGTGGGAGCTGGTGAAGTAATCGCCGTGCCTCGTGAGCGATTTGAACGTCTGTTCAAATAAGCGGCCAGCCGTCCCCCGCGGCGCTAGGCGCGAGTGTGCGCGCCCGCCGCCGCGCCGACCGAGGCCGTCACGTGCTGCGGGAGCTGGCGCGCGAGGACGAAGGCGGCCTGGCCGATCATCTCCTCGAGGATCTCGCTCGCGGGCCGGACCCGGTGGAGCATTCCCGCGGTCTGGCCGGCGGCGTTCATCAGCAGATCCTCGCGTCCAGCCTGCCGGATCGAGTAGAGCAGGTCGCGGGTGAGCACGCCCTGGAGCCCCATCGGCAGCGCCTGGATGCCGCTCGCCTCCCACGCCTCGATCAGCGGGTTCGTGATGTTGCGCATGGTCTTGCCGCTGTACAGGCGCGTGACGACGGTGTCCTCCGCGGCGGCGTCGAGGATGCGCTGCTTCTGGAGCGGCGGCTGGTTCGCCTCCTCGGCCACCAGGAATGCCGTGCCGCACCAGGCTCCGATCGCGCCCAGGGCGAGCACCGCGGCGAGCGCGCGGCCGTCCGCGATTCCTCCCGCGGCCACCACCGGGATCGGGGCCACCGCGTCCGCCACCTGAGGCACCAGCGCGAGCGTCGCGATGCGTCCGGTGTGCCCGCCGGCCTCGGTGCCCTGAGCGACCACGATATCGACGCCGTCCTTGGCGACGCGCCGCGCGCCCCGCACGTTTCCGACCAGCGCGATCACCTTCGCCCCGTTGGCGTGGAGCTCTTCGACCCAGGGTCCCGGGCTCCCCAGACCCGAGGCGAGGACCGGCACCTTCTCCTCGAGCACGATCTCCATCTGCGCGCCGACGTAGCTCTTGCCGGCGGGGATGGCGGGCCGGCGCGGAGGGTTTGGGTCCTCCTTCCACTCGACGCCGAGGTCCGCCGCGATGCGCAGCAGCGCATCGCGCGTCTCCGCCGGCAGGAGCTCGCGTCCGGGCAGCCTCTCGTCCCCCCGCACCGGCCGCATCAGGTTCTCGGCGAACAGGAGATCGACGCCGAAGGGCCGGTCGGTCAGCTCGCGCAGCGCGCGGATCTCGGCGCGCAGCTCCTCGGGGCCGTAGGCGACACCGCCGATGATGCCGAGACCGCCCGCGTTCGAGACCGCGGCGGCCAGCTCGCGCGTCGCGACCGGCCCCATGATGCCGCCCGCCACCGGTCCCATGCCGGCGAGGAGCACCGGATACTCGATGCCGAGCAGGTCGCACAGCGGCGTATGCAGCACCGTCTTGGCCATGTCTTCTCTCCCGGGGGCGAGGCGGCGGTCGCGGCAAGCGGACGCGCCAGCATACCCCAGCGCCCAGCGCTCAGCGCGGCACGATCGGCGCGGGGCGATCCTCCGCGGCCCGATCCTGCGCCGGCTGATCCTGCGCCGGCTGAGACTCCGGAAGTCGTCGCGCTGGAGCCGGATACTCGGGGGCCTCCTCCTCGGGCTCCCGATCCGCCTCAGGAGACTCCCTCGGCTCGGGGGGCGGCGTCGACGGGGAAGGCGCTCGCCGCCGCCGCGATCTTCTGAGCAGGCTCAAGACCAGGAAGAAGACCACCGCCGACAACGTCAGTGCGGTGCGCACCTGCGGCACGACGATGGGCCACGGCTCGACCCCCATCTCGGCCGACCAGCTGTTCCACAGCCGCTCGAGCTCGGTCGCCCGCGCCGGCTGCGCCGCGGCGAGATCGGTGGTCTCCGACCGGTCGGCCGCGAGGTCGTAGAGCTCCCACGACCCGGGCCAGCGCGACACCAGCTTCCAGTCTCCGTCGAGGATCGCGCGGTTGCCTTCGTGCTCCCAGTAGAGGGTGCGCGGCCCGACCCCCTCGCCGCGGAGGAGCGCAAGGAGGCTCGTCCCGCGCAGCGTCTCTCTGCCCCCCGCGAGGTCGGCGCCCTCGGCAGGCGGTCGAGCCTCGTCCTCGGGCGCGCTCGCGACCGGGGCGCTCGCGCCGCTCGCGATCTCGAGCACCGTCGGCACCACGTCCACGACGTGAGCCGGCTCCTCGATGATCGCGCCCGCCCGCTCTCCGAGGCCGGCGGGCCAGTGCACCAGGAACGGCACCGCGATCCCGCCCTCGTGCGTGAAGCGCTTGTACAGGCGCAGCGGCGTGTTCGAGAGGTGGGCCCAGCCCCGGCCGTAGGTCGAGAAGGTGTCGGGCGGCCCCGGGACGATCGAAGGGTCGTCGCCGAAGCGCACTTGCTCACCGTCCGCCGTGCGCTCTGGAATCGGCACCACCAGCGGCGCCAGCAGGTAGAGCCCGCGGAACTCCTCGGCGGATGCGCCGTTGTCGGAGAGGAACACGACGAGGGTGCGGTCGAGCGCGCCGCCCTCCTCGAGCGCCGCGATCGTCCTGCCCACGGCGCGATCCATCGCGCTCACCATCGCCGCGTAGACCTCCATCCGTCGCGCCTGCCACTCCGGGTGCGGCGTCGAGCTCCACGCCTCGACGCGCGGGTCGCCCGGCGGCGGCTCGGCGGTGGCATCGACCACACCGAGCTCGCGCAGCCGGCGCCAGCGCGCCGCGCGCAGCTCGTCCCAGCCGGCGTCGAATCGCCCCCGGTAGCGCTCGATGTCCTCGGAATGCGCGTGGAGCGGCCAGTGCGGCGCGGTGAACGCCAGATAGAGGAAGAAGGGACGCTCGGGCTCGGACGCCAGGTGCTCCTCGACGAACGCGGCCGCGCGCTCGCCGAGCTCGTCGGTCAGGTGGAATCGGCGGTCGGGCCGGCGTGAGCCGCCGCTCTCCCGATCGGCGCCGGCCCGGGAGGCGGCCGCCAAGAGCGGGCTCGGCTCGACCGGCGCGTTCCCTTCGTAGAGGTGCGCCGGATCGAAGTGGCTCCCGGACCCGGAGAGGGTGCCGTAGAAGCGGTCGAAGCCGCGCTGGAGCGGCCAGGAGGAGGGGGGATCGGGATCGCCGCCCGGCGATGCCGCGTCTCCCGCCGCCGCCTCGGGGGCGAGGTGCGGCGTGAGGTGCCACTTGCCGGCCATGTACGTCGCGTAGCCGGCCGCGCGCAGCCGCTCGGCGAGGGTCGGGATGCGGTCGCGGATGGCGCCGCGATACGCGGGTCGGCTCCAGTCGCGGTTGAGGTGTGCGACGCCCGCCTGGTGCGGCCAGACTCCGGTGAGGAGAGCCGCGCGCGAGGGGCTGCAGCGCGGCGTCGCGTAGAAGCGGCTGAAGCGCACCCCGGCGAACGCGAGCCGGTCGAGGTTCGGAGTGTCGATCTCGCCGCCGTAGCTGCCGAGGTCGGAGTAGCCCAGGTCGTCGGCGACGACCAGCACGACGTTCGTCCGCTGCTGCGCCCACGAGATCCCGTTCGCCGCGAAGAGGAAGAGGAGGGCCAGCGCGGCCGAGGTGGGACGTCTCCGGCGCCGGGACCAGGCGAGCGGCTCCCCGGCGTGGGAAGCAGGAGTCGAGGCCGGGTGCGAAGGGAGTGGCGGAGCTCGTCTCCGCCCGTACGCTCGCGGCATGCTAGGGGATCGTCCGGGGTACGGACCGCCGGCGCACGCCGTCCGCGTCGCCAGCGAGCCGGCGCCCGTCCGCGGGCGCTCGGCGGGAGACCTGGTTGGCGGAGGAAGTGCCAACCAGCAGGTCCGGAGCCGCGCTGTCCGCGGCTCCGAGGGCATGGCTGAACGTCGCCGGCTCGAGCTCGGCGAGGTGCCGGTGGCACATCTCGCAGCTCGAGATCCCGCGCTTCCGCGCGGCGGGATCGAGCGTCTCGTCCACCCAGCGCAGGAAGGTGCGGTAGTTGGCGAAGACCGACGCGGGATCGCTGCCGACGCGGCCGAGGTCGAAGTGCGGCGCGTCGATTTCGGCGGCGAACGGGCAGGCGTGGAAGCACCCCCTGGTGGTGAGCACCGGGAAGCAGCGGATGCAGCCCGTGCCCATGCCGTGGAAGTCGGCTTCGCGGTCGCGCTCGAACGCCTGGTGCGAGCCGCCGCCGGCATGGAACAGCACCTTGTACCCCTTGAACAGGCGGCCGGGGTTGGCCGCCGCCCAGGTCTCGAGCGTCGACTTGGCCGCCACGGGCAGCGGCTCGGCGTCGCGGCCGTGAAAGATCGAGTAGTTGAGCACCGCCTCGGTGCGCGGGTCCGACTCCAGGATCTGGATCAGCTTCTCGGCCTGCACGCCGTTCGAGAACACGGTGACCAGGCCGCTGAACCCGCGTGCGCGGCAGTAGCGGATGGCGCCGACGATCTCCGGAGTGTGGAGCGTCGGCTCGCCGCCGTAGAACTTGAGGTTGCCGTCCCGGGCGAGCGTCGCGAGCGCCTGA
>DATKDQ010000220.1:0-15130 GCA_035544635.1 Thermoanaerobaculia bacterium | reverse complement strand
GCGCTGGTCGAGGTCGCCCTCGAGCACGGCGTCGATTTCGTGCACGACAGCGGTGCCGAGGGGGCCTACCTCATGCCGGAGATCATGGCGGGCGGGGTCGCCGTGTTCGACTACGATGGCGACGATCACCTCGACCTCTACTTCGTCCAGTCGGGCGAGAGGGTGCCGCCGCCGGGCCAGGCGGCGCGTAACGCGCCCGATCGTCTCTACCGCAACCAGGGCGACGGCACGTTCCGCGACGCCACCGCAGGCTCCGGTCTCGGCGACCGCGGCTACGGCATGGGGGCGGCGGTCGGCGACATCGACAATGACGGCGACCTCGACCTCTACGTCTCGAACTACGGCCCGGACTCGCTGTGGCGCAACAACGGGAACGGCACGTTCTCCGAGGTCACCGGCGCGTGGGGCCTGGGCGATCCGGCGTGGTCGGCCTCGGCGGCCTTCTGCGACTTCGATCGCGACGGATTCCTCGATCTCTACGTGACGCGCTACGTGGCGTTCGACCCTGGGCGCGAGTGCGCGCAGCAGGGCGGGCGGCGCGACTACTGCGGGCCCACGGTCTTTCCCGGAGTCCACGATCTGCTCTACCGCAACGAGTCCGGGCGCCGCTTCGCCGACGTCAGCGTCGAGTCCGGGATCGCGACCGTCGAGGACGCCGGCCTGGGCGTCGTCTGCGAGGACCTCGACGACGACGGCTGGCCGGACTTCTACGTCGCCAACGACGCCGATCCCAACAACCTGTGGATCAACCAGCGCGACGGCACCTTCGTCGATGACGGCATGCTCCTGGGCGCCGCGTTCAACCGTATGGGCACGGCCGAGGCGGGGATGGGCGTGGTCGCCGCCGACGTCGACGGCGACGGGGCGGTCGACCTCCTGGTGAGCAACCTGATCGAGGAGACCAACACCTTCTATCGCAACCTCGGCCCGGCCGGCTTCGAGGACGCCACTGCGTCCGCCGGCCTCGGCGTGGGCAGCATGGACCTCACGGGGTTCGGCGTTGCCTTCTTCGATCTCGAGAACGACGGTCATCTCGACGTCGCCATCGTGAACGGAGCCGTGAAGCGCCGGCCGTCGCCGTGGGACCCGGCGGCGAGCGGGTTCTGGAGCGACTATGCGGAGCCCAACCTGCTCTTCGCCAACACCGGCGGCGCTAGATTCACCGAGGTCCTGGCCGCGCCGTTCACCGGCACCGCCGAGGTGAGCCGCGCGATCGTGGCGGCCGACCTCGACGGCGACGGCGATCTCGACCTCGTCACCACCACGCTCGACGGACCCGCTCGCATCTACCGCAACGACGGCGGGAACGCTGGGAGCTGGCTCTCGATGGCGGTCGTCGATCCGAGGCTTCGCCGCGACGCGATCGGAGCGAGGGTGACGATCCTGGCCGGCGGCAGGTCGATCGTCCGCCACGCGTCCCCGGCGGGCGGCTACCTCACCGGGAGCGGCGCGCGCATCCACCTCGGCCTCGGCTCGATCGAGCGGGTGGACGGTTTCGTCGTACGCTGGCCGGGTGGCGAGGAGGAGAGCTTCGCGGGCGGGCCCGCGCGCCGGACCGTAGAGCTGCGTCGGGGAGAAGGCAAGCCGCATCGCTCCGACCCGGCGACCGGTGGGTGACCTGATCGTGACGTCATTCAGAGGGTGCGCCGGAAGCGCAGGACTGGGTCACTGCTGCGCACTCGCGTGTCTGGCGGCGCTCCTGGGCGCGGTCCCAATCCGCGCTCAGGTCGGACTGCCGGACCTCTCCGAGGTCGAGGCGCCGGTGCGCGCCAAGCTCGAGCGTCTCCAGGAGGAGGTGGCGCGATCCCCGCGCGACGGCGAGGCGTGGGGTCGCCTCGCGATGGCGCTCGACGCCCACGACCTGTTCGACGAGGCCAAGGCCGCGTACCGCAGGGCGGTGTCTCTCGATGCCACCGACTTCCGTTGGTCCTATCACCTGGCCTGTCTCCTCGAGCTCAGCCAGCCGCGCGACGCCGCCGCGTGGTTCTATCGCGCGGTGGCGCTCGATCCAGGCTACGCGCCGGCGCGGGTGCGCTACGGAGAGCTCCTCGAAGGGCTCGCCCGTTTCGACGAGGCCCGCGAGCAGCTCCGGGAGGCGCGCCGCCTCGATCCCAAGAACGCGTTCGCGCCGCTCGGTCTGGGCCGCATCGAGCTCAACGCGGGCCGGGTTCCGGCTGCGCTGCCACTGCTCGAGGCGGCATACGCGCTCGCTCCCGACACCCGGGCGGTGGTGGCGACGCTGTCGCAGGCCTACTTCCGCGCCGGACAGAGCCAGCGCGCGCGGCGGCTCGCCGAGGAGGCGCGCTTTCTGCCGCGCAAGACCTACCGCCCCGACGAGCGCCGCGCCGCGATCCGCACCGAGGCGGTAGACCTGCGCAGCTACCTCCAGCGCGCCAACACCTTCCGTGACGTGGGCCAGCTCGCGGAGGCGCGGCGCGAGATCGAGACGCTCCTGCGCCTGGCGCCGGACCTCGCCGAGGCGCACTACACGGCGGCGGGGATCTACGACCGGCTGGGCGAGCCGGAGCGCGCGGTGGCGACCGCGTCGCGCGCGCTCGAGCTCGAGCCGAGCTTCACCGACCTGCGGCCGATCTACGCCGGCAACCTGCTCAAGCTGCGTCGCTTCGACGAGGCGGAAGCGGAGGCGAAGAAGGCTCTGGAATCGGATCCGCGCGATCCCAACCTGCATCTCGTCCTGGCGCTCATCGGCGCACAGCGCGGCGACGTCGACGAGCTCGTCCGGCGCATCGATCAGGCGTACCGCATCGGCACCCCCGATCCCGCCATGCGCCGGATCATGCTGTCGCTGCTCGACGATCTCGCGGCCTCGTTCGCCGACGTCGGGCTGTGGAAGGAGGCCTCGGAGCGCTGCGAGCAGGCGCTCACGGTGGCGCGCGGGCTCAACGAGCCGCCGGCCGCGCTCGCCGAGTACGAGCGCCGCCTCGACGACTATCGTCGCCGGTCGAGCCCCTGATCCAATGCGCCTGCACTCCCGTACCGCGCGGCGGCTCGCCGCGGCCGCCGCGATGCTCGCGGTGCCGGCGGGAGCGGCGGAGGCGCCGCTTCCCCTGCGCTGGGACGTCGAGACCGGCGAGAACGTGCGCTGGGTCGCCGACCTGGGCTCCTACTCCTACGGTGGGCCGGTGGTCGCCGCCGGCAAGGTGTTGGTCGGCACCAACAACACCCGCCCGCGCGATCCGATCGTGACCGGGGACCGCGGCGTGCTCATGGCCTTCCGCGCCGAGGACGGCGCCTTCCTGTGGCAGGCGACGCACGAGAAGCTCGAGCAGGCGCTCGACTTCCCGCTCCAGGGGGTGTGCTCGACGCCGCGGGTCGAGGGCGACCGCGTCTATTACGTCTCGAACCGGGGCGAGCTCATGGCACTCGACACCGAGGGCTTCCTCGACGGCGAGAACGACGGTCCCGAGACCGGCGAGCCGCGGCGCTCGCCGATCGACGCCGACGTGGTCTGGCGTCTCGACCTGCGGGCCGAGCTCGGCGTCGTGCCGCACTACATGTCGGCGTCGACGCCCGCGATCCTCGGCGACCTGCTCTTCGTCCACACCTCGAACGGCATCGACGAGGCCGGATTGGTGCCCGCGCCGCAGGCGCCCAGCTTCCTCGCGGTGGATCGTTGGACCGGAGCCGTGCGTTGGAGCGACGCGTCGCCGGGCACGGGACTGGTCGACGGACAGTGGTCGAGCCCGACGGTGCTCGAGGCGGGCGGCCGCCGCCAGGTGCTCTTTCCCGGCGGCGACGGTTGGCTCTACTCGTTCGCTCCCGCGAGCGGAGAGCTGCTGTGGAAGCTCGACGGCGGGGCCGTGGCCGCCGCCGGCGCTGGATCGCCGCGCCCCCGCAACGCGTTCGTCGCCACCGCGCTGTTTGCGGAGGACACCGTGTATATCCCCGCCGGCCGCGACCCCGAGCAGGGCTCGGGGCCGGGGGTGCTGTGGGCGCTGGATCCGGCCCTCGGGGCGGGGGCGGATCCAGGCGAGCGCGCGCGCTGGAGCTTCGGAAGCGCCGCCGGCAGGGAAGGCGCCGGTCCGGGCGCGGAGAGAGGCTCCGGCCCCGCTCCGAAGACGGGGGCCTTCTCGCGCGCCATCGCCACGGTGGCGGTGGCCGACGGGATCGTCTACGCCGCGGACCTCGACGGCTTCGTGGTGGCCCTGGAGGCCGCGTCGGGCCGCGAGCTCTGGCGCCACGACATGCTGGCGCCGGTGTGGGCGTCTCCGCTGGTGGCGCAGGGCCGCGTGTACGTCTCGGATACCGATGGCGACGTGACCGTGCTTGCCGCGGGCCCTCGCCTCGAGGTCCTCGCCGAGATGACGATGGACGCACCGATCCACCGCGCGCCGGTCGCCGCGGACGGCGTGCTCTATCTCATGACCGCCGAGCGCCTGTACGCGCTCGCCGGCGCTCGGGCCGCGTCCGCGCCCGCCGAAAGACGATCGGAGAGTGGCGAGCCGGCGTGGAGTCGGCGAGCGATGCGGTGAGCGGCCTCGCAGCCGTGTCGTATGATGCCCGCCACAGAGACGCTCGGCGTGCGTGTCCTCTCTCGCTCGAAGCGTCGGGATTCGCGACTGGCGTCTCGGAGGGTACTCGAAAGTGGACGTCTACGGAGCGCCGGGCGAGACATGTCTGAAGCGAGCGGGGAAGGGCAGCTTCGCTATCGGCGAGCTCGCTTCATCGCCCGCTTCCCCCGGCACCTGCGCTACTCGGCGAGCCACTACTGGCTGGAGCCCCGGGCGGAAGGGCTGTGGCGTATCGGCTACACCACTTTCGCGCTGCGCATGCTGGGGGAGGCGGTCGAGGTCGCCTACGAGGTGGAGCCGGAGGCGCCAGTCGAGCTCGGTCAGGTGATCGGCTGGTTCGAAGGGCTCAAGGCGGTGACCGATCTGTTCGCCCCCATGGCCGGTCGCTTCGTGCGGGACAACCCCGCGCTGCGGGACCGCATCGAGCTGATCGACGCCGATCCCTACGGCGGGGGCTGGTTCTTCGAGATGCGGGGGACTCCGGGCGTGGACTGCGTGGATGCCGAGGGGTACGCTCGGCTGCTCGATAGTACGATCGACCGCATGCAGGGGGAGGAGTCGTGACCGCGGATCGCACCGACCGGGCCCGCTACGTGATGATCGGCGGGTTCCTGGGAGCGGGCAAGACGACCGCCCTCCTGGCGCTCGCGCGCCACCTCTCCGAGCGGGGGCTGCGGGCGGGGTTGATCACCAACGACCAGAGCACGTCCCTGGTCGACACCACGATCCTGCGTGCCCAGGGCTTCCCGGTGGAGGAAATCGCCGGCGGCTGCTTCTGCTGCCGCTTCGACTCCTTGAACCAAGCCGCGGCGAAGCTCACCCGCGACACCCGGCCCGACGTCTTCGTCGCCGAGCCGGTCGGAAGCTGCACCGATCTGGTGGCGACCGTGAGCTACCCCCTGCGGCGCATCTATGGAGATCGCTTCACCATCGCTCCGCTCAGCGTGATGGTCGACCCGCTGCGGGCGGCCCGCATCTTCGGTCTCGCCGAGGGCCGCTCGTTCTCGGCCAAGGTCGTCTACGTCTACCGCAAGCAGCTCGAGGAGGCCGATCTGATCGTGGTCAACAAATGCGACCAGGTCGACGACCAGCTGCGCGATCGGCTGCGGGCGGAGCTCGAGACGGCGTTCCCGCGAGCTGAGGTGCTGTGCTGCTCGGCGCTTCGCGGCGACGGTCTGCACTCGTGGTTCGAGCGGCTGCTCGCGACCGAGTCGACTGAGGCGCGAACCATGGCGGTCGACTACGACACCTACGCCGAGGGCGAGGCGCTGCTCGGATGGCTCAACGGCACGGTGCGTCTCAGAAGCCCCGAGCTGCTCGACGGCAACCGGCTGCTGCTCGAGCTCACCGCGGCGATCACGCGCAGTATGCGGCAGGCGGAGCGCGAGATCGCGCACCTCAAGATGACGCTCGAGGCGGCGGGCGCGGGCGGCAACCTGTCGGTCGTGAGCGTGGTCGGAAGCGATGCACGGCCCGACCTGCGCGAGTCGCTCTTCGATCTGGTGAGTGAGGGCACGCTGATCGTCAACCTGCGCGCCGAGGCGGATCCGGAGCTCCTCTACGAGATCACCGCCGGCGCGCTCGAGGAGGCCGCCCGCGCCCGCCCCGGGGCGTCGCTCCGAGTCGAGCACGTCGAGCGGTTCCGTCCGGCGCGGCCGGTGCCGACGCACCGGATCCTGGTGCCGGGATGAGCGAGCTCCCAGTGACTCCATCCGGCGCTCCCCGCGTCCTCTACTGCAACTGCACTTACGCCAAGGTGGTGCCCGAGTCGGTGAAGCGCGAGGTGCTCGCGCGCTTGAGCGCATCGGGCGTCGCGTTCGACGCGGTTGCCGATCTGTGCGAGCTGTCGGCCCGCAAGGATGCGGCGCTCGAGCGGCTCGCCGCCGCCGGCCCGATCCGCATCGCGGCCTGTTATCCCCGCGCCGTGAAGTGGCTGTTCCACGCCGCCGGCGCATCCCTGCCGGAGACCGGCGTCGAGGTGCTGAACATGCGCGAGCAGCCGGCCGACGAGATCGCCCGGCGGCTGATCCCGGACGCGGCACCGGCCGACGAGGCGAAGCGATGAGCGAGGCCCCGGGCGGTCACGGCACGAGGGAGACGCCGGCGGCCGGCCTGCGCGTCGTCCTCTACGAGGGGCCGGGGAGCCTTCCGGTGACGTCCGAGCGCCGCTTCGAGATCCTCTCCACGCTCCTCGCCGCCGGCTACCAGGTGACGAGAGCCCTGCCCGGCGGCGAGGTCGCGCCGGCGGACGAGACTCCGCTCCTCGTCCTGGGCCGCTTCGAGAGCGGGGAGACGCCGCGCGACCGGCGCGACCGCGAGGGCGCCGCGCTCCTGTTCCGCGACCTCGACGGCCTGGACGGCGAGCGGCTGGCGGCAGCGGTGGCCGAGATCTCGGGCGAGCTCGGCGCCGCGGCGCCGGGAGCGTGGATCCCCTGGTTCCCGGTGATCGACTACGACCGTTGCACCAACTGCATGCAGTGCCTCTCCTTCTGTCTGTTCGGCGTCTACGGCGTCGATGGGGACGACCGCATCGCGGTGCAGAACGAGAGCTCCTGCAAGACCAACTGCCCGGCGTGCTCGCGGGTCTGCCCCGAGGCCGCGATCATGTTCCCCAAGTACGGCAAGGGGCCGATCAACGGCGACGTGGTGCGCGCCGAGGATCTCCGCAGCGAGTCGATGAAGGTCGACATCACGGCGCTCCTCGGGGGCGACCTCTATGCGGCGCTGCGCACGCGTCAGAGCGAGGCCCGGGTCCGCTTCTCGACCGAGCGCGATGAGTCGCGCGCGCTGCTCGAGCGCAAACGGTGCCTCAAGAAGCTGCAGCAGGCGTACGACATCCCGGATGAGGTGCTGATGAGCCTGCCCTCGGCTGGAGATATCGAGGAGCGAGCGCGCCGCGCCCGCGAGAAGCGCGCGCAGCGGATGGAGCGCTCACAGACCGCCCGCGACCGCCGGGCCACGCCCAGCGAAGAGGACTGGGGGATCTGATGGTGCTCCCCGCCCTCGCGCGCCGGATGTGGCGCGGCAGCGAGCCCCGCCTGCTCTGGAAGTTCGGCTACAACTTCGGCTACAAGGGCATGCGCTCGGTGCAGCGCTTCAAGAGCCGGCTGCGCCGCGGTCAGGTCTTCCCGCCGTTCCTCTATCTCTCGATCATCAACAGCTGCAACCTGCGCTGCACCGGCTGCTGGGTCGACGTCGCCTCGCCGCGGGCGATGCTCGGGCTCGAGGAGCTCAACCGGCTGATCGGGAACGCGAAGCGGCACGGCAACGCGTTCTTCGGCATCCTGGGCGGCGAGCCGTTCCTGCATCCCGATCTGCTGGCGATGCTGGAGGCGCACCCGGACTGCTACTTTCAGATCTTCACCAACGGCCACTTCATCACCGACCAGGTCGCGGCCGAGCTGCGCCGCGTCGGCAACGCCACGCCCCTGATCAGCGTCGAGGGGACCGCGGCGGTGAGCGACCAGCGGCGCGGGCGCCCCGGCGTGCTGGAGCGCACCCTCGAGGGTCTCGAGACCGCGGTGCGCCACCGCCTGATCACCGGGGTCGCGACCAGCGTGTGCCGCACCAACTTCGACGACCTGGTGTCGGAGCGCTGGATCGACGAGCTGATCGAGCGCGGCGTGCTCTACTGCTGGTTCCACACTTACCGCGCGGTCGGACCGCAGGCCGCGCCGGAGCTCGCGCTCACGCCGGAGCAGGTGCTCGCGGTACGGCGCTTCGCGGTCGAGATGCGCGCGTGCAAGCCGATCGGCATCGTCGACGCCTACTGGGATGACAAGGGGCAGGCGCTCTGTCCCGCCGCCACCGGTATCAGTCACCACATCGGTCCCTGGGGCCACGTCGAGCCCTGCCCGATCGTGCAGTTCGCGAACGAGACCATCCACGACAACGACGGCGACCTGTTCAAGACCATGACCGAGTCGCCGCTGCTTGCGGACTTCCGCCGCACCGCGGCGGGGGCGACCCGGGGCTGCGTCGTGCTCGAACGCCCCGACCTGCTGCGCCAGGTGATCGAGCGCAACCAGGCGCACGACTCGACCGCGCGCCGGACCGCGATGGCCGAGCTCGAGGCGATGCGGCCGCTCGGCAGTCAACACAATCCAGGGTTCGAGATCCCGGAGCAGCACTGGTTGTACCGGTTCGCGAAGCGGCACTGGTACTTCGGATTCGGAGCGTACACCTAGGCCGGAGGGCGCTCGCGCCGAAAGCCCGCACCGCACAGCCAGGAGATACCCGTGAGCCCTACACCGAATTCGCCCGCCCGCGCCGCGGTCAGCGGCACCGCTCCTGCCGAGACCCTCCCGGCCGCCGACGCCGGCACCGAGCCCGCGCGCTCGGGCCTGATCGTCCTGCCGCCGCGGGTGCCGCAGCAGCGCTACCGGCCCGCGCAGTCGAACATCCCCGACCGCCGCTCCCTGCGCGAGACGCTCAAGCGGCTGGTCGAGCGCCACGTGGTGCAGGTGGGCCTGGTGCCGCCGCTCCCGCTCGGCGAGCTGCGGGCGCACGCCATGGAGGTGCTGCGCGGCGCGGGGATCGATCCGCTCTACGCCGACTACACGACGGTCCTGGTCAACAACGCGGCCTGGCGCGACGAGCTGGCTCGGATCCCGTACGCGAGACGGCTGCTCCTGGTCCCGAAGTGCCTGCGCGTGGAGGAGCACTGCCCGGCTCCGTTCGACGAGTTCGGCCTGCTCTGCAAGGAGTGCGGGCTGTGCTCGATCCACGACCTCACGGTGGAGGCCGAGCGCCTGGGCTACGCCGTGCTGGTGGCCGAGGGCTCCGCGCTGGTGCGCCAGATGATCGAGAGCGGCAAGATCGAGGCCATCGTCGGCGTGAGCTGCCTGAACGTCCTCGAGAAGTGCTTCCCCCACGTCGAGGCGGCGGCGATCCCCGGCATCTCCATTCCCCTGCTCCAGGACGACTGCGTCAACACCACGGTCGATCTCGAGTGGGTGTGGGACGCCATCCACCTCAGCTCCGAGGACCGCTCCCACCGACTCGACCTCGACGCGCTCAAGGAAGAGGTCACGAGCTGGTTCGCGCGCGACCAGCTCGCGGCGATCATGGGCCCGGCGCGCGGTGAGACCGAGCGCATCGGGCGGCGGTGGCTGGCCGGCGACGGCAAGCGGTGGCGGCCGTATCTCTGTGCCTGCGCCTACATCGCGATGCGCAGCGACCGCGACGGGGAGCCGCCGGCGCTGCCCGCCGATCTGAGGAAGCTCGGGGTGGCGATCGAGTGCTTCCACAAGGCGTCGCTGGTCCACGACGACATCGAGGACGGCGACCAGCGGCGCTACCAGCGTGCCACGCTCCACGCCGAGCACGGCGTGCCGGTGGCCCTGAACGTCGGCGACTTCCTGCTCGGCGAGGGCTACCGGCTGATCGGAGAGGTCGAGGCGCCGGCCGAGACCAGGGTTGCCCTGCTGCGTGCTGCGGCGGCCGGACACGTCACCCTGAGCCGTGGCCAGGGCGCCGAGCTGTGCTGGGCCCGGCGGCCGGCGCCGCTCACCTCGCTCCAGGTGCTCGAGATCTTCCGCGACAAGACGGCGCCGGCGTTCGAGGTCGCACTGCGTCTCGGCGCGCTCTACGCCGGTGCCGACGCCGCCGTTCACGACGTGCTCGAGCGCTACAGCGAGTCGTTGGGCATCGCCTACCAGATCCGCGACGACCTCGAGGATTGGAGCGGCGAGAGCGACTCGCACGACCTACGCGACCGGCGGCTGTCGCTGCTGCTCGCGATCGCCCACAAGCGCGCGCAGGAGGGCGAGGAGACCGATCTCGTCGCCGCGTTGTGGCAGGGCGACGCCGATTGGGCGGCGGTCGGGCCCCGAGTCGTGCGCGTGCTCGAGGAACGCGGCGTCCTCGACAAGGCGCGAGAGCTGCTCGCGGCCTACGAGGAGCAGGCGGTGCGCTCGCTCCAGCCGCTCGCGTCGCCGACCCTCAAGGGGCTCTTGCGCCGGGTGATCGGCAAGATCTTCGGCCAACAACCGCTCGAGGGGTACTGCAGTGAGTTTGAGGCTCGAAATGCTGCAGGTCGCCAGGTTGGCTCCGCTGGAGCTGGGTGAGGCGACCGCCACGGTCGTCGAGTACCTGCGCGACCAGTTCAACGCCGACGGCGGGGGGCGCGATCGCGCCGGCGCGAGCGATCTCTACTACACGGTGTTCGCGCTCGAGGGCCTGGCGGCTCTGCGCGCGGAGGCCGAAGCGCCGCGGGAGCGGCTCGGCGCCTACCTCGCCTCCTTCGGCGGCGGCGAGGAGCTCGATCTGGTCCATCTGGCTGCTCTGGCTCGCTCCTGGGCCTCGCTCGGCGCGGGCGCGCTCGGCGACTGTGAGCGCCGGCGCATCCTCGACCGGATCGAGAGCTTCCGCGCCGCCGACGGCGGCTACGCCGGGCGACCCGGCGCCGCGCGCGGCAGCGCCTATCACGCGTTCCTAGCCTACGGCGCGTATCAGGACCTGGGCGCCGAGGCGCCCCGGCCCGCGGACCTTCGCGCCTCCCTCGCCGGCCTGGTGGGTCGCGACGGCGGCTGCTCGAACGAGGCGGGCTTGGCCGCGGGCACGACGCCGGCGACCGCGGCCGTGATCACGCTGCTGCGCCAGCTCGAGGCGGCGCCACCCTCCGGCGCGGGGAGCTGGCTGCTCGAGCGGGCCTGCCCGGGCGGCGGGTTTCGGGCGGTGCCCGGAGCGCCGATCCCGGACCTGCTGTCGACGGCGACGGCGCTCCATGCGCTCGCGGGCAGCGCGGTTTCCTTCGCGGCGATCAAGGAGCCCTGCCTCGACTTCGTCGACAGCCTGTGGACGGGCCGCGCCTTCTGCGGCAGCTGGTCCGACGAGTGCCCTGACCCCGAGTACACGTTCTACGCCCTGCTCGCCCTCGGTCACCTGAGCCTGTGAGCTCTCCCCCGATCCCCGTGCCTACGACCTCGACGCTCCCGAACGCGGCCGCGCGGCTGCTCGCGAGCCGGGGCCGCTCCGGAGGCTGGGAGGGTGAGCTCTCCTCGAGCGCGCTCTCGACCGCGACCGCGAGCTGTGCGCTCGAGCTCCGCCGCCGCGCGCTCGGGGAGGGCCTCCACGCCCCCGACGGCGTGCTGGTGAGGCGCGGTCTCGAGTGGCTGGCGCGCCATCAGAACTCGGACGGCGGCTGGGGCGACACTCCCGACAGCCCGTCGAACGCCAGCACGACCCTGCTGTGCTGGGTCGCCCTCGGCACGGCGCCCGAGCGCGCCGAGCGCCATCGAAGCACGCTCGGGCGAGCCGAGGCCTGGCTCTCGGCGCGCACCGGCGGGCTGTCGGCCGATGCCCTGGCGAGTCACATCGTCGGGGCCTACGGTGAAGACCGGACCTTCTCGGTCCCCATCCTCACGATGTGCGCGCTCGGAGGACGCCTCGGCGCGGGGCGCGCGACCTGGTCGGCGATCGAGCCGCTTCCCTTCGAGCTTGCGGCCATCCCCCGGCGCTGGCTCGGTCGCGTCGGTCTTCCCATGGTGAGCTACGCGCTGCCCGCACTGATCGCGATCGGCCAGGTGCGTCACCACAACGCGCCTCCGCGCAACCCGTTCATCCGCCTGATCCGCGACCTGGCGCGACGGCGCACGCTCCAGGTCCTGCGCCAGGTGCAGCCGGAGAGCGGCGGATTCCTCGAAGCCACGCCGCTGACGAGCTTCGTCGTGATGAGCCTGGTGGGCAGCGGGCTCGAGCGTCACCCGGTGGCGGAGAAGGGGGCCCGGTTTCTCACCGTGTCGGTTCGCGGCGACGGGTCGTGGCCGATCGACAGCAACCTCTCCACCTGGCTCACGACGCTCGCCGTCAACGCGCTCGGCGGCGGCGGTCGCCTCGACGAGTATCTGCCGGCGGTCGATCGGGCGCGCCTGCTCGATCGGGTGCTCGGCCTCCAGCAGCAAGGTGAGCACCCCTACACCGGCGCCGCCCCCGGCGGCTGGGCGTGGACCGATCTCAGCGGCGGAGTGCCCGACGCCGACGACACGGCGGGCGCGCTCCTCGCTCTCTGGACCCTGGCGGAGAAGGACGCCGCCGGTAGGATCGCGGAGCCTCGGCTGGCTGCCCACGCCGGGCTCGGCGTCCGCTGGCTGCTCGCCCTGCAGAACGCAGACGGCGGCATTCCAACCTTCTGTCGAGGCTGGGGCCGCCTTCCGTTCGACCGCAGCGGGCCCGACCTGACCGCGCACGCACTGCGGGCGTGGTGGAGATGGCGGGCCTCGCTGCCCGCGCTGGCCGGCCGGATCGAGTCCGCGTCGCGCGGCGGCGTGCGTTTCCTGCTCCGCAGCCAGACCGAGACCGGCGCCTGGATACCGCTGTGGTTCGGCAACCAGCACGAGCCGCGCCTGGAGAACCCGCTCTACGGCACGGCCCGAGTTCTCCTTGCCGGCTCCGTCGAGCTCGACGATCCGGCCCTCGAGCAGGCGTGGCGGGCGGCAGTCCGGCGCGGTCTGGCCTGGATCCTCGACGCCCAGAACCGCGACGGCGGGTGGGGCGGCGGTCCGGCCAGTCCGTCGTCGATCGAGGAGACGGCGCTCGCGGTGGAGGCGCTCGCGAGCTTCGCCGGGCAGGCGTCGCGCGATGTGGCGCCCGCCGTCACCGCGGCGATCGAGCGCGCCGCGGCGCTGCTCGATGCGGCGACCGTCGAGGGGACCCACTTCCCGCCTGCACCGATCGGCCTCTACTTCGCCCGGCTCTGGTACTCTGAGCGGCTCTACCCGCTGATCTGGAGCGTGGCCGCGCTCGAGCGTCTCCGCGCCCGCGAGCAGGCGGCGGGCACGACGGGGCCGGGAGACGAAGCGGGATGGCCGGACGCCTCATCTATCTCGATCACAACGCCACGACTCCGGTAGATCCGCGGGTCCTGGCGGCGATGCTGCCCTATTTCACCGACGACTTCGGCAATGCGGCGAGCCGGCAGCACCGGCCGGGCCGGCTCGCTGCCGAGGCGGTCGAGCACGCGCGCCGCCGGGTCGCCGCGGCACTCGGAGCCGATCCACGCGAGATCGTCTGGACCAGCGGCGCCACCGAGGCGAACAACCTCGCGATCCAGGGCGTGGCCGCGTCCGCGGTCTACGCGCGGCGCCGCACCATCGTCACGGTGCGCACCGAGCACCGCGCGGTGCTCGACCCTTGCGCGGCGATGGCGCGGGCCGGGTATCGCGTGCTCTACCAGCCGGTCGACCGCGGGGGCCGACTCGACCTCGAGCGGCTGGTGCGCGAGCTCGACGACGACACCCTCCTGGTGTCGGCGATGTGGGCGAACAACGAGACCGGCGTACTCCATCCGATCGCCGAGATCGGGCGTCTCTGCAAGGAGCGCGGCATCCTCTTCCACACCGACGCCACTCAGGCCTTCGGCCGTGAGCCGATCGACGTCGAGCGCGCCGGCATCGATCTACTGAGCCTGTCGGGGCACAAGATCCACGGGCCCAAGGGCGTCGGAGCGCTCTACGTGCGCCGCAAGGGCCCGCGGGTACGCTGCGAGCCGCTGCTTCACGGCGGCGGGCACGAGCGCGGGCTGCGCTCCGGGACGCTCAACGTGCCGGGCATCGTGGGTCTCGGCCAGGCCTCCGAGATCGCGGTCGCTCACCTCCACGACGAGCGCCGCCGGCTCGCGGCCCTGCGCCATCGGTTGGAGCACGAGCTGCTCGCCGCTCTTGCCGGCGCGAGCGTCAATGGCGTGCGCGATCATCGGTTGGCCAATACGCTCAACCTCAGCATCCCCGGCGTCGAAGCCGAGGCACTGATGGCCAGGATGCCGGACCTCGCCGTTTCCTCGAGCGCCGCCTGCTCGAGCGCCACCCGCCTTCCCAGCTACGTGCTGCGAGCGATGGGCGTCGGCGACGCCCAGATCCGTGGCAGCCTGCGCTTCTCGCTCGGACGCACCACCTCGGCGGAGGAGATCGAGCGCGCGATCGCGATCCTTCTCGACGCCTGCGCCGGCACGGTCGAGACCGTCGCGCCCCGATCGAGCCGCAGGGCCGCTCCGACCGCGGACGGGCGATCGACACCGCCGTCCGCGGCTGAGTAGCCCGGCGCGCCGCGCACCCAGCGGCTCGCGACTGCGGAGCCCCGGTGCTCGCCCACGAACGAGAGGGGAGGCCCCGGCCGGCCGGCCGTGAAACGGTCCGGGCTCCGCCGGCGTCTTCAGTGGGAGCGTGCGCGGTCCGGGCCGGAGGTGTGCATCGGCAATGAGCGGGATCGCAGGAAGTCAGCCCCCGCGGATCAGGGAGGTGCGGCACATGGCGCTGGCCTGGCGGCTGTTAAACTGGGCGTCTCTCCGGTGGGCCGCCACGACGAGCCTCGAAGACCGGTGCCGGGGCGACGATGGGGCCCGCACCTCGACTACGACCCGGGAAAGAGCCGAGATGAAGACTCGATCACGGAAGCTCGCCCTCGCGGTGTCCCTGGCTCTGGCCGCCGCCGCTCCGGCGGCGCCCGAGGAGTGGACCTCCTGGCGCGGCCCGCGCCAGAACGGGATCTCTGCGGAGACCGGTCTCCCCGACACCTGGAGCCCGTCCGGGCAGAACGTGATCTGGCGGCGCGACTTCACGGGCCGCTCGACGCCGGTGGTGATGGACGGCCGCGTCTACGTC
>DATKDQ010000219.1:0-4883 GCA_035544635.1 Thermoanaerobaculia bacterium | reverse complement strand
GGTGGTGCTGGCGGGCGTCGCCATCTGGGTCACCGGGCAGAGCTGGCTCGACCCGATGCTGAGCCTCCTGATCGTGGTGGTGGTCACCTTCAGCACCTGGGCGCTCACCCGCGACTCCTTCAACCTGGCGGTCGACGCCGTGCCGCGCGCCATCGATCCGGGCAGGGTGCGCGACTACCTGGCGTCGCGGCCCGGGGTCGCCGGCGTGCACGATCTGCACATCTGGGGTCTCTCGACCACCCAGTGCGCGCTCACGGCGCATCTCGTCGTCCCCGAGGGGGCGGCGGGCGACGACTTCCTGCATCGCCTGACGCGCGAGCTCGAGCGCCGCTTCGGCATCGAGCACGCCACGATCCAGATCGAGCGCGGCGACGCCGAGCATCCCTGCGGGCGCGCCGGGGAGGACTGCCGATGAGCGCGCCGCCCGCGAGCCCCGTCCCACCTTCGGGCCACGAGATAGCGGCCGCGGGCCGCTACCCGTTCGCGGCCCGCGGGGTGCCGTTCCAGGTGAAGCGGACCGAGGGTTGTTATCTCGTCACCCCGGACGGCCGGCGGGTGCTCGACGCCGCCGGCGGCGCGATCGTGGTCAACATCGGGCACGGCCGGCGCGAGGTGGCCGAGGTCTACGCCAGCGCGGCCGAGGAGGCGACCTACGTGGTCCCGCCCTTCGTCACCGAGAGCCGCGCCCGGCTCACCGAGCGGCTGCTCGACCGCTGGGTGCCGCCCGGAATCACTCGGGTGGTGTTTACCTGCGGCGGGTCCGAGTCGGTGGACGGCGCGGTGCGCCTGGCGCGCCAGCATCACCTATCCGCCGGCCGCGACGGGCGCTACAAGGTGATCGGCCGTGAGCTCTCGTACCACGGCGTCACGCTCGCCACGCTCGCCATCGGCGGGCACGGCAAGCGCCGCGCCGGATTCGAGCCGCTGCTGCTGCCGCAGCCCAAGGTGCCCGCGTGCTACTGCTTCCGCTGCCCGCTGGAGCGGGCCTATCCCGACTGCGAGGTGGCGTGCGCCTCCGCGCTCGAGGAGACCATCCTGCGCGAAGGGCCCGAGACGGTAGCCGCCTTCATCGCCGAGCCGATCGGCGGCTCCACCGCCGGCGGGCTGGTTCCCCCCGACGAGTACTGGCCGCGCCTGCGCGAGATCTGCTCGCGCTACGGCGTGCTCCTCATCGCCGACGAGGTCATGACCGGCTACGGCCGCACCGGTACCAAGTTCGCCGTCGACCACTGGGCGGTCGTTCCCGACATCCTGATCGGCGGCAAGGGGCTCACCGGAGGCTACGCGCCGATGGGCGCGATCTTCGCGACCGAGGCGGTGGTCGACCCGATCATGGCGGCGGGCGACGAGCTCATGTTCTACACCTACAGCGCCCACCCGGCAGGCTGCGCCGTCGCCGACAAGGTGCTCGAGATCCTCGAGCGCGAGCGGCTGGTCGAGCGCGCTGCGGCGATGGGTCGCCTGCTCCGCGATCGCCTGGAGCAGGTTCTGGGGTCGCATCCCAACGTCGCCGACGTCCGTGGCCGTGGCCTGCTCCAGGCGGTGGAGCTGGTCCGGGATCGGACGACGCTCGAGCCGTTTCCCAAGGCGGCCCGACTGACGAGCAAGGTGGTGGCCGCCGGGCTCGGCGAGGACGTCTTCTTCTACCCCGGCGGCAGCGATCCCGCGCGCGACGTGATCACTCTGGGCCCGCCCTTCATCGTCACCGAGGCGGAGATCGATCGTCTGGTCGAGGTCCTGGGGAGGGCGATCTCGAGCGCGGCCGCCCGCGCGGAGGGCCAGAGCGCGGCGGCTGCCGTGGTCTAGGCGACCCGCGACCTGCTCGCTCTCCCCGGCACGATCCGTCGCTTGTCCGGGGCATCCCAGAGGGCTGCGGTTTCGGTGTCGTAGCAGATATGCTACATTGCTCGTGGAGTGAAGACCATTCCGCATCGAACCCTGCGGAACGAGAGCGCAGACGTCCTGCGTCGAGCCGAGGCTGGCGAGCGTTTCGTGATCACGGTCAACGGGCGGCCGGTGGCGGTGCTCGGCCCCTACGAGCGCCGGCAGTGGGTACCGGCCCAGAGCATGCGCGAGCTGCTGGTGACGCCCACGGATGTGTCTGTTCTGGACGATCTGCGCAGCACCGAGCAGGAGGACGTGCTCGATCCATGGCTGCGTTGAAACGAGGAATCCTCGATACCTCGGTGGTCATCGCGAGCGAGGTGGCGGGCCTGCCCGAGGAAGCCGCGATCTCCACGGCCACACTGGCAGAGCTGCACTTCGGGGTCCATCTCGCCAGGGACGAACGGGCGCGGTCGCTACGTCTCCGGCGCTTGGCGGAAATCGAGTCGAGGTTCACCGCGTTGCCGATGGACGAGCCGGTGGCAAGAGCGTACGGCGAGCTGGCCGCGCGAACTGGCGATGCCGGCCGAAAGGTCAGAACGCGCGTGATGGACCTCCTCATCGCCGCCACCGCGCGCGCACACGGTGTTCCGCTCTACACGCGGAACTGGCAGGACTTCGAGCCTCTCGCCGAGCTGATCGACATCGAGAGGGCGTGAGAGATCGGGCGGTGCCCGTCAGGGGGCGAACTGAAACGAGAGGCGAGCCCAGCTCCGGCCCGGGACGCCAGCCCTGGTGGCAGGCTGGAACACGGCACGCGAGGCCGCGGCGACGGCGGCGTTGTCGAACAGCCGGAGCGAGCCGCTCTCGACGCGGGTCTCGACGACCTTCCCGGTCTCGTCCACCAGCGCGTTCACCACTACGGTCCCCGAGAGCCGCCGCTGCCGCGCGGCGGGCGGATACACCGGCTGTGGGACGCTCACCGGGCGAACGCAGACGACGCCGGGGTCTCCGCAGCCGAGGAGGCTGGAGCCCGCGGGCTCCGGCCGGGCCGGCGCGGGCGTCGCGGAGTCGGTGCCGGCGACGGCCGGGGCGGCGGCGTCGCGCTCCTCGGGCTGGGATCGACTCTGCGCGGCGCCAGCCTCCACCTCCGCCGGGCCCGACGGGCTCGCGGCAGTGGTTTCGGCGGGAGTCGCGCGGTCCGGTAGGGGCGGAGCGCCCGCGAGCTGCGAAGACGGCGCAGGGTCGGCGGGCAGGGCCTCGCCCGGCAGCTCCGTGCCGCTCTCGAGCACCGGCTCCTCGACCGATGCGACGCTCTCCGACAGCGGTTCCGGAGACTCGCTCGCATCCGCGGGCGCCGTCGAGGCGACGGCATCGGCGGGCGGCGGTACCGGCACGGCGAGATCCTCTGCGCTCGCGGTCGCCCCGTCGGCGATCTCCTCCGCGGTCTCAGGCGCCGGCGGTTCCGACGACGCGGTGCCGGCTTCCGGCGCGGCCGAATCGGCAGCGGCCGCGGCGGGGGCCGGCGCGGCGAGGTCGGCCGCAGGTGCGGATGTCTCGGGCGATCGCTCGGCGGGCGCCGCCCCGGCGGCGATGCTCCCCCCGCCCACCGCCTCTCCTTCGACCGGAGCGTCTGGTTGGTCCGACTCGCCGGCGGCGGCCTGGTCGTGCATCGACGCATCGGCCGCTTCAGCCAGCGTGCCGAGCACGGCAGGCTCGCCCGCCCGCCTGCTCGTGGTTGGAGCCCCCGCCCTTTGGAACGTCCACCAACCCACACCCCCGACGATCACGAGGATCGCGGCGGCCACCCCCAGCCATCGCGCTTGGCCCCCGGCCGCGGGCGCGTCGTCGATCTCGGCGGTGACCTCCGCGCCGGCGCGTCCACGCTCGGCGTCGAGGAGCTCCGCCGTGAGCCGGGCGCCGCCGTCGACTCCGGCGGCAGGGGCAGCCACGCCGGGTGCGGCCGGAGACGCTCGCCCGATTGAGGCCGCGCGCTCGCGGGCCTCTTCGAGGCGCGCGCCCAGCTCGTCCACCGGAGCGTTGGAGCCGTGTCGAGCGGCCAGCGCTGCCAGTCGCTCCGCCGCGTCGTCGATCGAGCCGCGGCGGATCCGATCCTCGATCGCGGCGGTCGCGATCAGGATCTCCTCCTCGCGGCGGTGGTCGGCTGCCAGATGGCTCGCCTCTTCGATCCGGGCGCGCAGCTTGGGGATGCGGTCCTCCGCCCCCGGCATCGACTCGAGCCGGACGAGCCCCCGGCCCGCCTCCTCCACGCGGCCGAGCCGCAGGTGCGTCTCGATCTCCGCGGCGAGCGTGCCGGCGGCGTCGAGAGACGGGTCCGGCTGCGACGCGGTCGCGACCCGGGCGGTGGGCCGGCGGATGGCGTCGATGGCGGCGTCGAGCTCGTCGAGCTCGGGGCCGTCGCTGCGGGCCTGGGCGATCCGCAGGCGAAGATCCTCGACCGGCGCCTCGCGCCCGTACTGGAGCGCGAGCGCCTCGACCGCAGTGACGGCCTCCTCGATGCGCTCCGCCTCGATCATCTCCTCGATCGCCGCCGCTGCCGCGGCGATCGAGCGCCGCCGCCGCCGGCGCTCCTCGTCGTCGGCGGCGAGCCGCCGGTAGGAGTCGAGCAGGTCCTTGGCTTCCGGGTTGTCGGGGTCGAGCGAGAGAGCCTCCTGGACGCGCGCCGCGGCGTCGCCATAGCCACCCTTGGCCGCCAGCGAAACCGCGTCGTCGACCAGACCTTCCACGCGCCGGGCCACGCCCGGGTCGATCGATCCCGAGCTCGGTCCGCGGCCGCTCTGGTCCTGCGTCATCGTGGTGTCACCGAAACGACCGCCGAAACGACCGCCGTCACGTCGAGGGACGTCATCGGCCGTTCGAGGCGGGCAAGCGCGAGCGGTTCACTGTCGCGAGGAGTGGTGCCACCGCGGGTCGGTGCGGGTCGGAGCGCGGCGCCGGGGTTGCGAGAGGCACACACCTTAGGCAGTCTCCGAGAGTCGGTCATCGGGATCGACCCCACGATCGCCGAGGGAGCCCAGGCAGCCGACGACAAGGATAAC
>DATKDQ010000218.1:0-2913 GCA_035544635.1 Thermoanaerobaculia bacterium | reverse complement strand
TCCGCATCCACTCGACCGGCGGCCCCGAGGTCCTGCGCTGGGAGGAGGTCGCGGTGCCGAGCGCCGGCGCCGGCGAGGTGCGCCTGCGCCAGACCGCGGTCGGCGTCAACTTCATCGACGTCTACTACCGGACGGGTCTCTACCCGCTGCCCGCGCTGCCGGCGGCACTGGGCATGGAGGCCGCCGGCATGATCGAGGAGGTGGGCCCAGGCGTCGAGGGGCTCGCCGCCGGCGATCGCGTCGCCTACGTGGTGGGACCGGGCGCGTACTGCGAGGAGCGGGTGCTGCCGGCGGCGCGGGTGGTGAAGCTGCCCGACGAGATCTCGGAGGTCACGGCGGCCGCGATGATGCTGAAGGGCATGACCGCCGAGTACCTGCTGCGGCGCACCTACCGCGTCCGCTCGGGCGACACCGTGCTCATCCACGCCGCCGCGGGCGGCGTCGGCTTGATCGCCTGCCAGTGGGCGAGCCATCTCGGCGCCACCGTGATCGGAACGGTGGGAAGCCCGAAGAAGGCGGAGCTCGCTCGCGCGCACGGCTGCCACCATCCCATCCTCTATCGGCAGACGAGCTTCGCCGACGAGGTGAAGCTCTTGACCGGCGGCCGCGGCGTGCCCGTGGTCTACGACTCGGTGGGGCGCGACACGTTCGAGGAGTCGCTGCGCTGCCTCCAGCCCCGCGGGCTGCTGGTCCTGTTCGGGCAGTCGTCGGGCCCGGTGCCATCGTTCGAGCTCGGCCGGCTGGCGCAGCTCGGCTCGCTCTACGTCACGCGCCCGACCCTCGCCACCTACACCGCGAGCCGCGAGGATCTCGAGCATTCGGCGCGCGCCCTGCTGGCGGTGGTCGAGAGCGGCGCGGTCGAGGTCGAGGTCCCGCAGACCTATCCGCTGCGCGACGCGGAGCAGGCCCACCGCGACCTCGAGTCGCGTCGCACCACCGGGTCGACGGTGCTCCTGCCCTGAGGCCGCGGCCACCGCCGGCGCCTCGCGGCGCGGCGCGCTGGACCCTTGAGCACGGCGTCGCCCGGGAGCGCGATCGTCCCGCTCGGTCGAGGATCGCCGGTCACCAGCCCACCTCGACGCCGATCCAGACGCCGAACGGAGCCGCCGGCGAGAGGAAGCGCGGGTCGGCGAAGGCGTCGCCGAGCACCTCGTCGGGCTCGCCGAGGAGGCCGAACGTCTCGTACTCGGCGTCGAACAGGTTGACGATGCGGCTGGACAGGACGACGCGCTTGCGCAGCTCGTAGCTGGCGGAGAGGTCGAGCGCGGCGAACGGTGCGATGGGCGCGAGCAGGTTCGCCTCGTCACCACGCAGGAAACGCTGCGAGGAGTAGGCGCCGCCGAGGCTGGCGCCGGCCCTGCCGCCGGTCCAGGTGAGGCGTGCCTTGACCTGATGGCGCGGCACGCCGGGAAGGGTGTCGCCCCGTTCGACCGCGATCTCGCCGTCGACGGCGTCGGGATGGTTGGGGCTCGAGAGCGTGAGCGGCGTGCGCAGCTCCGCGCGCAGGTGCGAGTACGACGAGTCCCAGCGCAGTCCCCGAGCGAGCCGGCCCGACGCGCTCGCCTCGAGCCCGCGGCGCGCGGTCGACCCCACGTTCTCGAAGTGGCCCTCGGTGGTCAGGGCGCCGCTCGACACGAACAGGATGTCGTCCTGGCTGGAGGTGCGGAAGAGCGCGGCCGACCACGCCACCGAGCGCGCACGACCGCGCAGCCCGGTCTCCCAGGTCCGCGCCACCACCTGCTCGAGCGGCGGGTCGGCGACGAAGGCGTTGGGCAGGCGGCAGGGATCGCCGGGATCGGCGCAGGCGAGCTCGGAGGGCGAGGGCACCCGCGACGCCGTGCCGAAGCTCGCGAAGGCGGTGAGCCGGGGACGCGGTGCCCAGGTCAGCCCGACGCTGGGGTTGAGCCGCGAGAAGCGATGGTCGCCGTCGAGGGCGGGGCCGAGCTGGTCGCGCAGGCGTACGGTGCTGCCGGTCCAGCGCGCCGCGCCCATGATGGTGAGGGTGGGGGCGGCGGTGATGAAGTCGGCGAGCCAGAGGGCGGTGTGCTCGACCTCGGCGTGCAGCCGCACCGCGGCGCCGCCGTCGAGGATGCCGGAGCCGACGGTGCCGCGCTCGGCGCTGAGGCGGGCGAGCTCGGTGTCCGAGGCGTAGCGCGAGCGAGCGGCATCGAAGCTCGCGCCGCCGATCAGGTGGTGGTCGAGGTCGCCGATGGGGCGGGCCGAGCTGGCCTGGAGCGCGAGGCCCCAGCCGTCGGTCCGGGTTGCGGAGGTGTTCTGAGTGGCGTCGAGCGGCTCGCCGGTGAGCCGCACCGCAACGCCGCCGGCGTCGACGACGGGCGTTTCCGCCTCGCCGTCGCCGCGCTTGGAGCAGAGGAGCCCGGCCAGCGCATCGCTCTTGCACGGCCCGTAGGGCGTGTCGTCGCCGTTGAAGGTGTCGATGCGGGAAGGCCGGTAGAACAGCGTGCCCTCGAGGGTCAACCGGTCTCCGAGGACGCGGTCGCCGCGCACCGCCAGCATCGCGAGCTCGGTCGCCGTGCGGTCCGGGTGGGTGAAGACCGCGGCCCGGTCGATCTCGAGGAGCTCGACCGGGGCGGCTCCGTTGCCGACCAGCCGGTTGGAGCCGGCGGTGAGCGTGGCGTCGATCGAGGCCGAGTCCGCGCGCGCGCCGATGCTGCCGAAGAGCTGGCGCACCCGCGACGGCGAGTGGTCGCGCCAGCCGTCCTCCTCCAGCTCTCTCGCGCCCACGAAGTAGCCGTTGCGATCGCCGTGACCGCCGCTCTCGAGCTCGATCCACCGCCGTCCGAACGACCCGCCGTACACCGCCGCTCCATGCTCGGGGTCGCTCCAGCCGGTCTTGGTCTGGATCGAGAGCGCGCCCCCGAGCGCGTTGAGGCCGAAGAGCGGGTTGGATCC
>DATKDQ010000217.1:0-10303 GCA_035544635.1 Thermoanaerobaculia bacterium | reverse complement strand
GCCCAGGGTGCGCCCCTCGAGCAGCTCGGAGACGATGTAGGGGGCGCCCTCGTGGGTGCCGATGTCGTAGATGGCGAGGACGTTGGTGTGGTTGAGGCTGCTCGCCGAGCGCGCTTCCTGCTCGAAGCGGCCCAGGCGCTCGGCATCGTCGGCGAGGCTCGCCGGGAGGACCTTGACGGCGACGTCGCGCCCCAGCCGCTCGTCGCGCGCCCGGTAGACCGCGCCCATCCCGCCAGCGCCGAGCAGGTGCAGGATCTCGTAGGGGCCGTAGCGGGTGCCGGCGGCGAGGCTCATCGCCGGCCGCCCCCGGGCGCGTCGTCACCGATGTCCGATCGGCTGCGCCTGCTCCCCGGGGTCGGCCCCCTGGTCATCGGGCGCTCAGCGATCCGAGGGGTGGGCAATGGCCTCGATCGCCACCGCCCTGAGCGCCGCGTCGACGGTGAGGATCTGGTCGTTGGCCTTGCCCGGCACCGAGAGGACGAAGCCGTGCTCGCGCTTCGCCGCCGCGAGCTCGCCGCCCGAGCCGCGCTCGACGAACGGCACCAGGCGTGTCGGCCAGGGGGGGTCGCCGAGGATCCCGGCGACGAGCTCGGCGTCGGGCAGCGCCGCGATGACCACGTCGTACGACGTCGCCTCGAGCTCCCGCCTCAAGGTCGAGAGATCGCCGACGACCTCGACCTGGTGGCCGACCCGCGACAGGCTGGCGCGCAACTCCTTGATCGACTTGGCCGAGGCGTCGCCGGTGAAGATCAGGACGGCCCCGGTCTGCACCGAGGCGGCGCGCTGGAAGCGCACCCCCCGGCTGATGTCGACGATCTTGTCGCCGCAGGCGGCGGCGAGGTCCGGGCCGAGAAGGGCCAGCGATCCGAAGATGAACGTTGCGAGCCCGCGTGATTTCATCGAGTTCTCCTTGTCGGCCCGGTGGTCAGAAGCTCCAGCTCAGCGACAGGGTCGATCCCGTGAGCTCGTGCGTGTTCTCGCCGTCGACGGCCCGAGAGACGCTCAGGTCGACGTCGTAGAGACCCCGCGAGTAGGTGAGGCCGAGGCCGACGAGCGTCGCCTCGGTCCGCGACAGCTGGTCGTGGTGGACGAACTGCCCGGCGTGGGAGCCGGTATCGAAGTCGGTCAACCAGTCGATCCCGCCGCGGGTGTCGAGATGGCTTCCGAACAGCCGCATCCCGAGCCTCTGCGATCGCTGGTAGCCGACCGCGAGCGTCGCGTCGCTGCGATCCGTGCTCACCCCGAGCACCTCTTCGACGAAGGCGTAGGAGTAGCTGGCGTGGACCCAGGTGAAGAGCGAGCTCGGGGCGCCGAAGTAGACACCGAGCCGCGCCTCATCGAGGCCGCGGCCGAGCGACGCGTGCCCGAGGGTCCCGTAGTCGCTCGCCGGCGTGCCGTAGGCGACGAACGGCGTGACGACGACCCGGCGGTCGAGCGCCTTGTAGCGCAGCTCGACCGAGAGGTCCTGGAGGCCGGAGTGGAACGAGCCGTCGTCGGCCTCGACTCCGGGATGGGGGATCCTGCCGACGTACCGCGCCCAGACGTACGGCAGCCGGGCGCCGAGCGCCAGGCGGTCGGTGACGCCGTAGTCGACCCGCAGGGCGAGGGACCTGCCGGCGACCTCTCCCAGGTCGGCCCGCCGTCCACGACCGACGTATCCGCCCCCGAAGCTCTTACCGGTTACGTCGACCGAGAAGAGGTGATCCGCCCCCTCGAGGTACTGAAAGCTCAGGGTGACGCTCCCCGAACCCTTGGCCGGTGTCCACGCCTGGCCGGACGCCGGGCTCGGCACGGCCAGCAGCAGCCCCACCACGGCGGAAGCGAGGAAGCCAGAGGGCTTTGCCACACTTTACAGGCTATCACGCCGCCCGCCCCCGGTCCATGACCGGCGGCTGACCCGCATCTGACACGGTAAGCGACTTCACAGCTGCGACCTCCTGGTGGCAGGAGCGGTGCAGCGGTGACGACGGTCCGTGGTGATGGTCGGGATCATGATGGGTCCTGGGGAGGCTCATCGCGAGGATACGCGCTCGACCGCGGCGGCGAAACCGGATTTTCTACCCGCCGAGGGCCGCGCGAGGGGGGTAGGAACTACCCGGTTCGGGGCGCCGCCCTCGTAGGCAGGCGTCGCCACCAGCTCGCGGGGATCGAACGCGCCGTCGAGGGACAGAAGGAAGACGTCGCCGGCGCTTCTCGCCACGGGCCCAATACGTCATTGGAGGCCCCTCGCGGGCTCGAGGCGCCAGTCGAGGATCACCCGGATCTGGTCGGCGGGGCTCGAGCTGTCGTCCACCACGATGGTGAGGAAGCCGTCTCGAGCTCGAGCGCGTCTCCTGGATGCTCGCCTCGGCGACCACCCCGAAAGCAAATCCCTATCCCTGAGCCAACCGGAGTTTCCGAGGGTCCACTGGGTCGCGCTTGCCGAGAGGCCTCCTGTCGAGGCTCCCGACACCTTGACATCGGCTTCACGGCGGGGTTGCTAGGGTCGAGATCGAGCTCGCCCCGCCCCCGCGGAGCTCCTACGATCGAGACAGGAGACGACCATGCTCCCCCGAGCCAGCGATCCACCCCGTGAGGCGAGCGCGCCACCCACCCCGACCTCCCCCGAGATCTCGGTGGTGGTCCCAGTCTACGAGGAGTCCGGCGCCATTTTGCCGCTGCTCAACGAGGTGATGGCCGCCCTCCAGGGCAGGAGGTACGAGATCGTCGTGGTCGACGACGGAAGCGGCGAGGCCACCAGGAAGGAGCTCCTCTCCGCGAGCCAGTTCGTGCCCCATCTCAGGGTCGTCACCCACGCCCGCAACTTCGGCCAGAGCGCGGCGATCCTCACCGGGGTGCGGAATGCTCGCGGCGCCTGGGTGGCGACGATCGACGGCGACGGTCAGAACGATCCCCGAGATCTCGTCGCGCTGCTGGCGGCCCGTGCCGAGTCGGCGAGCGAGCCCGTCCTGGTGTGCGGCGTCCGACGGCATCGCCGGGACCGGTGGTCGAAGCGAGTCGCCTCGCGGCTCGCCAATGCCGTCCGGGGACGCCTGCTGCGAGACGGCGTGCACGACAGCGCGTGCGGCCTGAAGCTGTTTCGCCGCGACGTCTTCCTGCGGCTCCCGGCGTTCGACCACATGCATCGCTTCCTGCCCGCGCTGGCCCAGGCCCAGGGGCTCCGGATCCACACCGTGCAGGTCGCGCACCGGCCTCGTACCGCCGGCCGCTCCCAGTACGGCATCGTCGACCGGCTGCTCGTGGGTATCGTCGACCTGTTCGGCGTGTGGTGGCTGCAGAGACGCCGGATCTCGCCCTCGGTCGTCGGCTCGCGGCCGGTGCGCCAGGAAGCACCGATCGACCAGGCGAGCACGACATGAGCGTCGTCTGGCTGGTGATCGGATTCCTGGGCCAGTTGCTGTTCTCGCTGCGCTTCCTCTCCCAGTGGGTGGCCAGCGAGCGCGCGGGCCGGAGCGTCGTTCCCCTCTCGTTCTGGTACCTCAGCGTTCTCGGGGGAGCGACCCTCCTGGCCTACGCCATCTATCGGGCCGATCCCGTGTTCATCGTCGGTCAGCTCACGGGCGTTTTCATCTACGGCCGCAATCTGCAGCTCATCCGTCGCGAACGAGCCGCGGACGTCCTCGTGACCGACGAGCGATGAGCCCCGACGGGGGCGCAGCGAGCCGCCACCAGACCCTGCGGGACCTGGCCTGGCTGCTCGGCGCCGGGATCCTCCTCATGGCCCCCGGCCTCGGCCTGAAGGACCCGTGGCCTCCGGACGAGCCGAGATACGTCCTCGTGGCCTCGGAGATGCTGGCGAGCGGGGACTGGCTGGTCCCGGTGCGGGCAGGGGAGATCTATCCGGACAAGCCACCGGTCTTCTTCTGGATCGAGGCCCTGCTGCTGGCTCTGACCGGCTCCATCCGACTCGCCCACCAGCTGCCTTCGCTGCTCGCGTCCCTTCTCACCCTCGCCCTGACCTACGACCTGGGCCGCCGCCTGTGGAACCGGCGGGTCGGTCTCTGGGCGGGCGGCGTCCTAGCCGTCACCGTACAGCTGGTGATGCAGGCGCGCAGCGGGCAGATCGACGCGACCCTCGCGGTCATGGTCCTGCTCGGCCTCTACGGCCTGCTACGCCACGCCCTCCTCGGCCCCGCTTTCCGCTGGTACCTGATCGGGTGGGCTGCCGTGGGGCTCGGGATCGTGACCAAGGGGGTCGGGTTCCTCCCGCTCCTGGTCCTGCTCCCGCTGGCGTGGGCCCACGGGCGAGATTGGCGCCACCTCGGGCCGCGACCCGATCGCCGCTGGTGGCTCGGGGTGCCGGTCATGCTCCTGGTGATCGCAGGCTGGCTGGTCCCCCTGCTGACCCGGGTCGCGACCCGCGACGACCCGCGCCTCGAGGCCTACGTCGGCGAGATCCTGTTCCGCCAGACGGCCACCCGGTACGCCGGTTCGTGGATGCACGTGCGGCCGGTATGGTACTACCTGGTCGAGGTCGTCCCGTGGCTCTGGCTCCCGGCCACCCTGGCCCTGCCCTGGCTCGTCCCGGCCTGGAGGGCCCGCCTGGCGCGCCGCGACGCCCGCTACCTGGTCCTGCTCGGCTGGCTCGCCCTGGTCCTCCTCTTCTTCAGCCTGAGCCCCGGCAAGCGGGGTGTGTACGTGCTTCCGGCTCTCCCGGCATTCGCCCTCGTCGCGGCGCCCCTGGCGCCCGGTCTGTGGCGCTCCCGCCGGCTCCAGCACCTGGGGTTCGTGGCGACGAGTCTCCTGGCCGTCGCCCTGACGGCCGCGGTGATCGCGGTCGTCGCCCAGCCGGGCGTCGCGGAGCTGGGGTCCAATCCCGAGGTGCGCGCCGTGAGGGCGCCGCTGATCGCCGCGGCGGGGCTATCCATCGTCTGCCTGGCGCTCGCCGGACCCCGAAAGGGCCTCGCGGCCCTGGTTGGCCTCTTCGCCGGCGGATGGACGATCCTCGGGCTGTGGGTGTACCCCGTCCTGGATCCGTACCGCTCCGGGCGGGGCCTCATGCAGGCGGCCGAATCGCACCTGGGCCCCGGGGAGCAGCTGGCGATCGTCGATTGGCGCGAGCAAATGATGCTGCAGGCGACGCGTCCGGTCCACCACTTCGGCTTCCGCACCCCGACCGAGCGGGACAACCGCCTCGCCCTAGGCTGGCTGCAGGAGGATCCCCGGCGGCAGCTGCTGATCCCTCACGGTCGTCTGACCCCATGCTTCTCGATCGGCCACCGGGAGCCAGTCTTCACGGATCACGAGAGCCGCTGGTACCTGCTCGACGGCACGAGCCTGACGGGACGGTGTCAGCCGCTCGCCGGCCCGGTGTACGAGTACGCGCCCCGCAGCGCGCGTCGAGCGGAGTAGAGTGACGCCGATGGCGCTTCGCGTGCTGGTGATCGAAGACCACGGGGATCTGGCGGCGAACATCGTCGACTACCTCGAGGGCCACGGGATGGTGGGCGACGCCGCCGGGGACGGGCTCACGGGCCTGCACCTTGCCGTCACCCAGTCGTACGACGTCGTGGTGCTGGATCTATCGCCTCCCGTCCTCGTCCTCAGCGCCCGCGACTCTCTCGAGCAACGATTGGTCGGCTTCGAGGCCGGGGCCGACGACTACCTGGTCAAGCCCTTCGCCCTCGAGGAGCTCCTGGCGCGGATCCGCGCCGTCTCAGCGCACAACGCCGTCACCATCGCAGCCGGCGACACCGCCGGGATCGAGCGGCTGGCACGGTACCTCCTGCGTGCGCCAGTCGCCCTGGACCGGATGCGCTTCGAGCCAAGGGCCGAGGAGGTCCTCTACCAGCGCAAAGGGCGACGGGAGCTGTCGCCGGAGAGTTTCGACCCGCGCGACTTCCTCGCCCGGGTGCTCCAGCACGTGCCCGCCGCCCGCCTGCACCAGGTGCGCGTGCTGCCCACGGCCTCGCTGTGCTCGGGCGGCTGCGCCGCTCGCCGCTCCGCGGCGCCTGCGGGTCCCGACTATGGGCACTACTCCAATGTCGCTCGAGCCAAGCGTGCTGCCGCCGAGGCTGAGCCTAAGGCTCTTGCGCCTTCGACTGCTGCGGACCGCGACCGACCGCAGGCGAGCGCCGGCGCCTGCGCAAGCTGTGGGCCCAGCTCATCCGCCGTGTGTACGAGGTCGACCCGTTGCTTCGCCGAGCTTGCGGCGGCGCGATGCGCATCCTCGCCTTCGTCGTCGAACCCGCCGTCATCCGCAAGATCCTCGCGCACCTCGAGAACAGAGGCGGGCAGCCCGGCAGGGGGCCTCCATCAGGGGTGGCGACGCCCTCACCGCTCGCGTCGTGATCGCCGCTCACCCATCGACGCGGCCCCCCTCATCCGCGATACTTGCCCGCACATCGCCGACTCGTCGACGATCTCGTCGACGTCGTCTGGCGTGACGCCGGAATACCAGAAGGCGTATGGCGCGGCGTTCGTCCAGATCGCCACGGTGATGCCGCGGCTGCAGTGCTTGAGGCAGCCGGTGCGGACGACCATGACGCGGTCGCGGGCGCCGCGGGCGCGGATGGCGTCCTTGAAGCGGCGGTAGACGTCGAGGCCGCCGCGGGGGCCGCAGCTCGGCTTGCCGGCGTCGGGGGGGCGCTCGTTGGTGCAGACGAGGATCTGGACGGCGGGGATGGGCACCCGGCGATTCTAGGCCGCGGCGCCCTTCGCGGCGTCGAGCCGCCGCCACGCCGCCAGGACCGCCGGCACCGGGATCGCCTCGAGCCGGTGCTCGGCGAACCACACGACCGGCGAATCGGGCCAGGGATGGTCGCCGTAGGCGGTCACGACCTGCACGCGCTCGGGCGGGCCGAGCGGCCGGTTGCGGCGCGGATCCGCGGTGCCCACGAGCACGACGAGCGGACAGCCGACCGCGGCCGCGGCCTGGGCGGGACCGGTGTCGAGGCTGACGCAGGAGTGGGCGAAGGCGAGGAGCGCGAGCAGGCGTCGCAGGGGGAGCTCGCCGGCGACGTCGAGGACGTGGCGGTCGCCGGCGGCCGCCGCGAGGGCGCGCGTCCGCCGGCGTTCCGAAGGCACACCCATCAGCAGTATCCAGCCGTGGAGAAGCTCGCCGCGCAGGCCCTGGAGCAGGGCCAGCCACCGCTCCCGCGGCCAGCGCCCGCGCTTCCGCGAGCGGCGCGCCTCGGTCTGGAGGAGGACGATCGGCTCACCCCGCCAGCCGAGGGTCGCGAGCCAGGCGCGGCAGTCCGCGACCTCGTCCGCACGGGCCTGGAGACGCGGACGCGGTGGCGGGTCCGGTACCGGCGGCGCGATACCCGCGAGGGCGAAGGGATCGAGGCCGGCGATGCGGAGCTGGTAGTCGACCGCGTGCTCGAGCGGCCCCCGCTCGCGGCCGACGGTGGTGACGACCTGGCCCGCGGGGATGCCGGCCCGGGCGAGCAGCCACTCGAGCCGGGTCTGCGAGGACCACGGGGCCACCCGGTGCCGCCAGCGCTCGACGACGTAGCACGGCGCGGCGGAGCGGGCGCGGAGCCAGCGGACGAGCTGCCACTGGCGGGGGCTCGCGAGGTACGGTCGCCGGCGGCTGCCGAGGACCCGGACCTCGCCGACGAGGTCGACGCCCGCGAGGAGCGCCGGCGCCGCGGGCGGACCGGCGACGACGTCGCACGGCGCACCCCAGCGCAGCGCGAGCGCCTGCGCCATGGCGGTCAGCTGGATCGTGTCGCCGAGGGCGCCATGTTGGAGGAGCAGCGGGGAAGCGGGGCCGCGATCGGACACCGTCTAGCGCACCGAGAGCCGTCGCCGAAGGTAGCCGAGCGCCAGCCGGGCCGCCGCCGGCCATCGCCGGCGGCGCCGAGACGGCGCCTCTCGCGCGCGTTCCGGCAGCACCTGGCAGAGGAGCTCCCGCCAGCTCGCGACGGCGCCGGCTCCGTGCTCGGCCGCTCGCCGCAGCCCGTGCTCGACCATCGCGCGGTAGCGCCGCGGTTCGCGGGCGAGCCCGCGCAGCGCCGCGACGGCCCCGAGCGGCCCGTCGACCTCCAGGTAGTCGAGCGGATCGCGGCGCTCCTCGCGGTAGGCGCGCTCGGGACCGAGGATGGCCGGGACGCCGGCGCACCAGGCGTTGAAGAGCTTCGTCGGCGGCTTCGCCGGATACAGCCGGCGGTCGGGGGGTCGCAGCGCGACGAGCGCGTCGAGCTCGCGGTAGTCCGACCAGCGGCTGGTCGCGCGGGCCGCTTCGTTCTCGAGGTCGATCGGAGCATCGACGTCCCACTCGAAGCCGGCGGCGTCCAGGAGGGTCACCCAGCCGCGGTCGCGGAGGGCCGGATGGAGGTGGCCGGCGAGGCCGCGGTAGCCGGCGCGCCGGAGCAGGTCGCCGCGCCCCGGGTCGCGCCCGAGGAGGCTCGGCTGCGGCCAGTGGGGCACGTAGAAGCGCCGGCGGCCGTCCGCCGAGCCGCGATTCTGCACGATCTCGAAGTCGGCGTTGGGAGCCGGGCGGAGGTCGGCGCGCACGCTGACGAGGATCGCCGTGCCGCCATCGGCGCGCTGGCGCTGGAGCGCACGCCAGTGCTTGGCGTGGAAGACGACGAGGCCCTCGGTGGGCCGGCTGGTGAGCGCGACCGGCAGGCCGGAGCGCGCGAGGCGGAGGTAGCTCTGGAGCACCCACGCCCGCTCGCCGACGAGGAGCTCCCGCCAGTCGCGCTCGGGATCGAGCGTCGCGAGATGCGCCGTGTCCCCCGGAAGAAAGAACCACCCGACGGGGGCCGGCGCCGCGGGGGGTGCTGGGTGGGGGAGCACGGCCTCGGATCTTATCCGCGGGCGCCCCCGTGCGAGCAGGTCTGGCCGCGGTCCAGCCGCAGCGCGAGGGGAGCGTCGCCCGCAGCGTACACGGGAGTACGTGAGGATTTTCGGGAGGACCCGTGACGAAGCAGGCGAGCCGCGCAGCAGATTTATTCACAGGCTCTCAGGCGGTGCCGAGGACCTCGTTGTCGAGCCAGTCGAGGACGATCGCGTCGACCTCTGCGTCGAACTTGCGGGCGAACGCGAAGCCCCCGCCGACGAGGGCGGGTCCGTCGGCCCGCCCCAGCACCCGCGGCCGACCGTCGCGCGATCCGCGGACGTCGACGTAGCGGAGGCTGTCGTTGGCGAGGCGGAAGCGAGGCTCGGCGACGAGGACGGTCTGGACGAACGCCTCGTCCGGGCAGACGGTCCGGGCGAAGTGCTCGACGAGCGCCGTCTCGGCGCGCGCCGCCGCGAGCACCCGCAGGGCGCAGGCGCGGCGCAGCGTCGTCCACTGGGAGCCGACGTAGGGGCGCAGATCGGGCCCGAACGGGGTCCGTCGGGTGCGCACCCCGAGCCGCGGCCCGTAGGTGAGGTGGACGTGCCACCAGGGCTGCACGCCGTTGAGCCGCCGGAGGATCCGGAGGAGCGGCTCCGCCCGCGGCAGGTCCCGGTAGCGGTAGAAGTAGCGCCGCCGCCCCTGCCGCCGGCGTCCCTCGTCGCTCACCGCCTCGGCCGGCCGGAACGTGAGGTAGCCGTCGTGGCCGCTCGCGGCGAGCCGCGCCTCGCTCGCCGCGAGCGGCTGGACCGGGTAGTCCTGACCGGACAGGTAGACGAGCCAGTCGTACGCGACGCCGCGGCGCTCGAGCAGCTCGACCGCCGCGAAGTACGGCTCGAGGATTGACCAGTAGCCCCGCCGCGCGGGCCGCTCCGGCCGGAAGACGAGCGCGCCGAGTCGCGCCAGCGCGTCCTCGTCGAGCGGCTCGCCGGAGGGACAGTGGCCGACGACGAGCGGTGCCTGCGGGCTGCCGCGGCGCAGGGTCGCGAGGAGCCGCAGGATCTGCGCCGGTGCGCGATGGGTCTGGACGAAGTACGCGACGCGCATGCCGGGACTCTGCCACAGCTCGCGGCGGCCGGTGGGGACCTCGGCCGTACGGCTCGGCGAGCGGCCGCCGCGTCGGCGGGCGCGGCCACCACCGGTGGTGGGGCCGGGGGAGCGGCCCCGGCGGGGGACGGCGCCGGGTGCGCGGTACCCGGGAGCGGGTGCTCCAGCACGTGCCCGCCGCCCGCGCGCACGAGGGGCAGAAGCCCCGGTGCTGGCAGGAGAACGCCGCCGAGCGCCCCGCGCCGCCCTTGGTGCTGGTCACCTACGAGAAGAAGGTGCTCGAGGTGGAGTGCGACGAGGTGACGCTGCCCGGCAAGCTGGGCTACTTCGGGGTGCTGCCCGGGCACGTGCCGCTGATCGCCATGCTCAAAGTGGGGGAGCTGATGTACCGCATCGGCAAGCGCGAGCAGTATCTTCCGGCCGACCTCACCCTCCTCGACGTCGACGCCGAGGTTACCGTCGACCGCCGCC
>DATKDQ010000216.1:0-8708 GCA_035544635.1 Thermoanaerobaculia bacterium | reverse complement strand
CGACCAGGCTCGGCTCGGGTTGCGGCAGGCGTCGTGGGTATGGCTGCACCCGCCGGCCCGCCCCAACGAGACGATCTACTGTCGCTGGCGCGCCGAGGCGCCGTAGCCTCCGGAACGTGCTATTCAGCACGTTCCGGAGGGGCGCGAAGCGCCAGCGCCGTCCTCAGGCGCCAACCAGCAACTAGCCGGAGGAACGTGCTACCCAGCACGTTCCGGAGGCTCGATCCGCTCGAGGACGGCGAACACCGACGAGCCGAAGGGCGGGCGCAGCCACCAGGCGTTCGCGCTCGCGACGTAGAGCGCGCGCAGCAGTGAGTTCACCGGCCCCGGTAGCGCGCGGTCCTCGAGCCGCGCGCCGGCGCCGGTGCCGAGAGCGGTGCGCAGGCGGCGATAGACGAGCATCGGCAGGAACAGCCAGGGGTTGGTGTAGGCGCAACGCACGACGCGCAGCACGCGGCGGTCGACGAGCGCGAGCAGCGTCTGGCGCCGGTAGCGCCGGCGATGGCCGAGCGCAACGTCCCAGTCGCTCCACAGGATCTGCCAGGCGGGGACGTTGAGCACGACGAGTCCGCCGGGCCGGGTTATCCGCGCCAGCTCGGCGAGCGCGGCGCGGTCGTCGTCGAGGTGCTCGATGACGTCGAGCGCGGTGACCACCGATGCGGCTCCGTTCGCGATCGGCAGCGCGAGCGAGTCGCCGCAGACCAGGCCCCGCGTCCGGCGGCGGGCGATCGCGAGCGCGACGAACGAGGGCTCGATACCGATCACCCGGCAGTTGCCGGCGAGCTCCGAGACCAAGCGGCCGGTGCCGGCGCCGACGTCGACCAGGAGATCCTCGGGGCCGAGCGGCCGCACCCGTTCGATCCACGCGCGCGCGATCCGCCGCTTGCCGGCGTAGAACCAGTGCTCGCTCTCGACCGCGTCGAGCGCGGCGTACTCCTCCGGGCGCATTCGCCGAGCCGTCAGCGAGGGTGCGCGCCGGCGCCGTGCTCCGCGCTCGCCGCGCCGCCCTCCGAGGTCCAGATCTCCTTCACGATGTACGGCGGCCGGCTCTTCACCTCGTCGTAGATCCGGCCCAGGTACTCGCCGAGGATGCCGATCATGAGGAGCTGCACGCCTCCGAGAAAGAGGATCGCGACCGCGGTGGTGGTGAAGCCGCGCACGACGTTGATGCCGGCGAGACGCAGCGCGAGCAGGATCATGGCGTACGCGAAGCTCGAGGCGCTCACCACCAGGCCGAGGAGCCAGCTCAGGCGCAGGGGCTTGTGGCTGAAGCCGAAGATCGAGTCGAACGCCATCCGGTACAGCCGGCCCAACGACTGCTTCGAGCGCCCGCCGGCCCGCGCCTGCCGCTGGTAGCGCACGATGGCCGGCTTCCAGCCGACCCAGGCGCGTAGGCCGGTGAGGAAGCGGGCGCGCTCGGGCAGCGCCGCGATCTCGGCGGCGACGCGGCGGTCCATCAGCCCGAAGACGCCCACGTTCGCGGTCGGTGGGATGTCGGCGAGCAGCGCGACCACGCGGTGAAACGCCGCGAACTGCAGGCGGCGCCAGAGGGTCTCCCGGCGTCCGGTGCGCTGCGCCACGACCACGGGGTTTCCTTCCTTCCACGCCGCGTACAGCTCCTGGATCAGCTCGGGCGGGTCCTCGAGGTCGCCGTCCATGACCACGACGCAGGCTCCGGACGCGGCGCGCAGGCCGGCGGTGATCGCCGCCTGATGGCCGAAGTTCCTCGACAGGGTGAGAATCGAGATGCGCAGGCGAGTGCCGTCCCCCCCGTGATCCGCTGCGGCGACGGCGCGCCGGATCGCCGCCGCCGTTCCATCCTCGCTGCCGTCGTCGACGAAGAGCACCTCGCAGCGTCCCGGGATCGGGCGCAGCGCGGCGGTCACGCGTTCGACCAGGAGCGGGACGACCTCCGCCTCGTCGTAGAGCGGGATCACGAGAGAGAGCTCGATCGGCGATTCCATGTCGCTGCACCGGACACCACGAGCTGGGCTTCGTCCGCCGCTCCCGGTGGTGGCCAGTATGCTCCGTGCGACTCCTCGCTGACCAGCCTCGACCGCGGCCGCCGCGAAGTCCCGGTCGCGCGCCCCGCCTCCCCGATCGGGCCGACCGGCACCCGGTTCGGGTTCCGGGCGGCGCAGTGCCTCTACGGCGCGGCGCCGGGCGACGGCTCGAAGGCGTAGACCCTGGCCAGGACCGCGCCTCCCGCGCGCACGACGTACGCCGGCTCGAGATCCTGGTAGGGGTCGCGCGCGAGGCTCTCGCGCCGGAGGACGATCGCGTAGTCGGCGTCCTCCTGCGCCGGCACCAGATCGGGCCGCAGCTCGGCCAGCCGTTCGAGACCGAGCAGCACGTGCACGCGAGCCTCCGGCGGGGCGTGCCGGTTCACCCAGCGGCCCGCCTCGCGCAGCGAGTTGCCCCAGTAGTCGAGCTCGAAGCGCCCGTCGGCTCCCGCGGTGCCGCCGACGAGCGCGTTGTAGTACGTCGTCTGGTAGGGGTGAAGGCGCCAGCACTGGAACGCCGCCGCGCCCAGCGCGGCGCCGACCGCGGCCCCGGCGAGCACCCTACGGCCCGGGCGCGTCGCCGCCCACGCGATCGCGGCGTCCATGCCGAGCGCCGCGAGCGTGGTCAGGAAGGGCACGGCGGGGAGGAAGTGGCGGATCCCGTCGTACATCGGAGCGCCGGAGACGACCTGGGCTCCGGCGCCGAGGGCGAGCCCGAGCGCGAGCAGGACGGAAAGCGTGCGCCCGCGGCGCAGCTCGGGAACGACGCGCGCGAGACCGACGGCGAGGAAGGGCAGCCACGCCGTCGGCGTGGTGAGGAGCAGCAGATGGAAGGGGTAGCGCGCGGGGATTTGCGAGGCGCGGACGAGATCTCCGTCGTAGAGCACCAGGCCGTCCCAGATGTGGTTCCGAAAGAAGCTCATCGACTCGACCAGGCGTGCCCACGGAGCTTCCCAGAGCCACGGCCAGAGGAGCACCGCCGCCGCCGCTGCGGCCGCGGCGTAGAGCACTCCGCCTCGGGCGAGAAAGGCGGCCGCGTCGAGGCGATCTCCGGCCGAGGATCGCGCCCAGCGCAGATGCGCTGCCGCGAACGCGGCGAGGAGCGGCGGCAGGAGCACGCCGTTGATCTTGGTCGCGACCGCGGCCCCGGTGAGAAGCCCCGCCGCGGCGAGGTAGAGATGGCGGCGCCGGTCGAGGCCGAGGTAGAACGCGCCGGTCGCCATCACCATCCACGCCGTGACCGGGAAGTCCTTCATGTTGTTGTGCGAGTGGCCGAGCAGCCGGGGGAAGAGGAGATAGGCGAGAAAGGCGAGCAGCCCGGCGCGCCGGCCGTGCTCGCGGGCGACGGCGGCCAGGAGCACGAGCGCGCTCGCGACGTAGAGCAGGTGCAGGTGAAGATGGCGGGCGCGCGCGACCTCGAGCAGCCCCAGCCGATCGGAGAGGAGGGCCGCCAGCGCCGCCGAGACGGTGTCGGAGAACGGGGCGTAGTACTTGCGGAACGCGTGCTGGAAGACGCCGTCGAGCGAGCCGCCGCCGGCGAGAAAGCGGTAGTGCGCCTCGCCGTTCTCGAAGTGCTCCCACTCGTCCCAGGTCTCGCCGTAGTCACCCTGCATCGCGAGCAGGATGATCGCCGCGGCGGCGCCGAGCGCGAGGGCTGTCCAGCCGATGGCACGGGGCGCGGCGGTCGCCGCCGGGCCGACGCGCCGGCGCCTGGATCGACGGTCGGCCACCGCCGCCGCGGCGAGGGCGGCGCCGAGGCACCCGGCGGCCAGGAGCGCCGTCGTGAACGGCGGAGCGGAGGGAGAGGGAGCGGCCGCTCGCGCGCCTTCGACGCCGGCGGCGGAGCTCGGCGTTGCGCCGGCTCCGGCGGCGCCGAGCCGGGCCGTGCCGTCGCCGGGCGCAGCGTCCTGCGGCGCCTCGAGGATCTCGAGCTCGCTCACCGACCAGAACCAGTGCGGGTGCGACCCTCTCTGCTCGAGCCGAACGTGGCGCGCCCACACCGGCGGCTCGAGCGCGATCTCGAGACGCGGGCGATCCCCCTCGACGATGGCCACCGGCTCGAAGCTCGCCCCATCGGAGGACAGGAGCACGTGGAGCCGCCGCGGGAAGTCGTTGGTGGAGGTGCCGCTGTCGACGTGGACGGCCGCGATCGCGGCGAGGCGTCCGAGGTCGACGGCGAGCCACTCGCCTCCGCGCTGCGCCGCGCCGGTGTCCCACCGCGTGGCGAGGCTGCCGTCGGCCACGCTCTGCTCGGCGGCGGGGTCGGCGCGCGATGAGGAGAGCGCGGCGCCGGCGAGGTCGACCGCGGCCGCGGGTCCGGGCCGCGCCCGCCGCAGGGCGGAGGAACCGGCGGGCACCGTCGTCACCACGGCGACCTCGTTGTCGCCGCCGCGCGGCAGCAGGGCTCCGGCGTGGGGACCCACCTGGATACCGGCGAGATGGAAGCTGCGAACGGTGTCGACGCCCGACCATTCCCCGAACGCCACCTCCTCGACGACGTCGCCGGGGCGGCCGATCGCCGCCCCGAGATCGATCGAGACCCGATGCCAGCGGCCGTCCTGCCGGGCGTCGAAGCTGCCGATCCGGATCGCGCCTTCACCGATCGGATGCTCGGGACGCATCGTGATCTCGTACCAGACGTCCGGCGCCCGCCGCAGGCGCACCCGCACGCTGTACGCCGTGGCCGGCGCCAGCCGGTGCTGGAACGAGAGCAGGGGGTGGCGCGCCAGCTCGTAGGGCTCGAAGGCCGCGAGCCGGAGCGATCCGGGCTCCGCACCGCGATCGACGATCTCGAGCACCGGATCGACCACGGCGTCGTTTTGTAGGGCAGCGCTCGATGCGCGCAGAGGGCCGCCGGTGCTCGCCGCCTCGTCGCGCGCCGTCGACGCCTCGTCGGGCCCCCGCATCGGCGATCCGAACGACGACAGGTCGAGCGGCTCGAGCGGAGCTCCTGCCGGGCCCGCGAGCGCCTCGAACCAGGCGTCGCCGGCGAGCTGGCTGTAACGGACGAGGAGCGTGTGCGCACCGCGTTCGAGCCACCGGACGGCTCCGAGCCGGGTGGCCGGCTGCAGGCGCCCGAAGCCGTTGTCGAAGAGGATCTCGCCGTCGATCGCGACCAGCGACCCGTCGGCCGACACGGTGGCGAGCTCCCAGCGCCCGGCCTCGGCGAGCTCGAACCGCGCGCGCCACTCCACGCACAGGTCGGTCGAGCCGGAGGCGTCGAAGCCCACCAAGCCGACCACGCCGGCGCTCGCCGGCTCCCCTTCGCAGAGCGGATTCGCGAACACGCGCCGGAGCAGCCCCGGGGTCGTACCCGTCGCCCGTCGCGTCGCGGGGTCGAGCGTGACCAGGGTCACCGGATGCGGCAGGTCGAGCGCGCGTACGCCGGCACCGGGAAACGCCTCGGCCAGGACCGCCGCGTACGCGCCCAGCTCGCCCACCAGGGCGGCGCTTCGCGGTGGGTGCGCGCCGGCGGCGAGAAAGAGCTCGGCGAAGGAGGTGTCGTCGAAGAGCCGCGCGCCTTCGAACGCTTGCCGATCCTGCTCGTCGAGGAGCGCGAGCCAGGGCAGCCCGAGGGCGGGCGGCTCGCCGTCGCTTGCCGCCGCGGCGCGCAGCTCGGCCCCGAGCAGGGGCAGCGTCTCGCGGTAGAAGTTGGCCTCCTCGCGCAGCTCCGGGTATTGCCAGCGGAACACCCGCCGCGCCGGATGCGAGGCGAGGAAAGCCTGGATCTTGGAAGGAGAGGCGGCGATCGCGTGGACGACATCCCCGCTGAAGAACGCGCGCCCGTCGCGATCGGTGTCGATCTCGTTGTCGGGAAGCATCGGCGCGAAGCCCGCGGTGACGTCGGGGTGGAGCACCACGGCATCGTGGATGCCGTGACGGCGGATCGCGTCGCGCAGCACGATCGCCGAGCCGGTGTTGTTGTAGCCGCGGTACTCGTTCCTCAATCGGTCGGGCAGGTCGTAGGCGAAGCCTGCGAGGAGAAAGCCGCCGGTGAGCGCCAGCGCGGCGCCGGCGGCGAGCCGGCTCGGACCGGCAGCCGGAGCGTCCGGAGCGTGGATCACGCCCGCCGACCGGAGCAGGCGCCAGAGACCGAGCGCGGTGAGGAGGAAGACCACGTGGCTGGCCTCGAACAGCATCCGCGGCTCCCACCCCCAGCCGTAGAAGTGCAGGAAGCTGTGGCCCACCCAGAAGACGAGCAGCGAGAGGTATCCGGCGACCACCCATCGCCGGCGGAAGACGAGGAGCGGCACGAAAAACGGCACCAGGTTGCCCGCGAAGCCGAGACCGAACACCCGGTCGTGGTAGTAGCGGTAGTTGACGTAGAGATTCTGGATCCGCCAGTCCCACCCGCGTGCCCAGCGCTCGTCGAGCGCGGTGTCCACCTCGGGCCCCTTGGCGAGATACCCCAGCGTGAATCGGCCGCTCGCCTCCCAGGTGCGCAGCGCCTCGATCGACGCGATCGCGGCGAACACCAGTAGAGCCGCGGCGAGGGCGCGCGCGCGGACCTCGCGCCGCCGCAGCGCCGGGAGGAGCCAGGCCACCACCAGCGGCGCCGTCAGGGCGACCGGAAGCGGCCGCATCAGGAACGCCACGCCGAGCCACGCCGCGGAGGCGATCACGTGGCGCTCGCGGCGGTCGCTCTCGAACGCCACCAGCGAGCGGACAGCGAGCAGCAGGAAGAGGAGCGCCGGCGCGTGTGACATGAAGGAGGCGGCGAGCGAGACGAAGTACTGCGACGAGGCGGCGACGAGCACGCAGAGCCACGCGAACCAGCGCTCCTCGACCAGCGCCCGCGCGATCGCGAACAGCGTGGCCAGGATGGCCCCGCCCACGAGCGGCGGCACCCACGACGCGCTGCCCGCCACCAGGCCGATCGCGAGTAGGATCGAGTTGCCGATGGGATGAAAGTTCCACAGCTTGCCATCGCCCGACTGCAGGTGCATCCAGTCCACCCGGAAGAGCTCGGGAAAGCGCGGCTCGGGGAGCGACAGATGACCCGACTCGAGCAGGCGGGCCTGCACCAGGTAGTTCATCTCGTCGCCGAACCCGGGTGCGGCCTCGAGGACGGCCAGGTGCACGAAGCCGATCCACACCGCGCCGGCGGCGAAGACGGCGAGGCGCTCGCCGCGCGCCGGCGCGGACGGGCGCCGCTCGGCCGTCGCGGTGCGCGGGCTCGCCGCCGAAAGGTGCCCCCCCGAGCTGGTGCCGGGAGCGCTCGGGCGTCCGCGCCAGGGCGCGGCCGCCAGGAGACGAATTCCGGCGACCAGGACGAGCGCCGCGCCGAGCGAGTAGGCGAGCCCCGCCGCGATCAGCCGCAGATGCGGAGCATCGAAGCTCGCGCTCGCCGACTCCGTGGAGAGCGAGCGCTCGGGAACGTCGAGCGAGAACGTGGCGATCGGGGACCCGTCGCCGCGCGCGAGGTGGATGGTGTCGCGGAACGGATTCCAGATCCAGATCGCGGCCGGCGCCCGGGCGAGGGAGCGGGTGTCCAGTCGCACCGCCGCCGCGGTGCCGGCGCCGGGGAGGGCGCGCCGCGCGAGGTGGAGCAGGCGTCCCGCCGGATGCGAGCCCGGGAGGAGGACCGACGAAGAGCGGCGGTGGACCTGCGGTGCTTCGAGGCGAGCGGTGATCGCCTCGCCTCCGCCGTCGACACCGACCGCAACCCGCGCCCCGAGCGCGCGGGCATGGAGGACCCCCTCCTCGACCTCGAGCCACACGCGCACCGAGCTGGCGAGGAGGCCGGCCGCGGCCAGGAGGATCCCGAGGGCGAGCGCGAGTAGAGTCGCCGCCGGCCCGCGTCTCGGCGACATAGGATCGTGCGTACTCAAGATCGGTGCTCTCTCGGGTGGTGATGTCGTTCGAACAGGTGTTGCGCTCGCCGTCGGCCAAGAGACGCGGCGTGCTCTGCCTCGCGGCGGTCGTCCTCGCCTACGCCGGGCAGTGGATCCTGTCGAGCACGCCGTCTCCGAGGCGCGCGCTCGCGCACGGCGAGCCGGCGAGCGTGGTCGCGGGCACCGGTCTCCTGCTGCTCGGCGCGATCCTCTTTCTGGTGGCGTGGCACCGGCAGCGCGACCCCGACGCGCTGACCGCGATGCCGGCGGTGCCACCGCGCGACGCGCGCTGGTGGAGCCTGGGCATGGCGGCGCTCGCGCTCTGGGCCGGCGCTCTGTGGATGCAGGCGCGGCACGGCGAGACCGCGACCATGCGCGCCGCCTGGGTGGCGTCGGTCTCCCTCCTCGCGCTGGCCGCGTGGGGATCGCAGCGGGGGCAGGCCGGCACTCCGGTCATCGACGCCGTGCCTCGCCGCACGGCGCTGGCTCTGCTGTCGGTGATCGGCCTGGGGGCGTTCCTGCTGCGCTTCGTCGAGCTGGCGACGCTGCCTCTCGCCCATCACGGTGACATGGCGATGATGGGGCTGGGATCCCGCGAGCTGCTGCGCGGGGAGACCGGGTGGTTCGGCGTCGGCTGGGCGTGGATTCCCTGGCTGGGTTATGCGCCGGGGGCGCTCGCCATGCGGCTCTTCGGCGACGACCTGTTCGGCCTGCGCATGGCCTCGGTGCTCGGCGGCACCGTGGCGGTGGTGTCCACGTACGGCATCGGCGCGACGATCCACAGCCGGCGCGTCGGTCTCCTCGCCGCGGCGGTCGGTGCCGTTGGGTACGTCGACATCCACTTCGGTCGCATCCCAGGCTACATCGATCC
>DATKDQ010000215.1:0-4751 GCA_035544635.1 Thermoanaerobaculia bacterium | reverse complement strand
CTCCTCGTGCTGCAGTCGATCCTCGCCCTGGGGCTCGAACAGGCGGCGGCGAGAGAGCGGCTGCTCGAGGCCAACGAAGAGCTCGAGGGGCTCTACGCCGCGAAGGGCAAGATGATCGACCATCTCTCGCACGAGCTCAAGACCCCGCTCGCCGTGCTCGGCGCGTCGACGGCGCTGCTCGGGCGTTCCTCGGTGCGCCACGACGACGCGCGCTCGGCGGCGGTGCTCGAGCGGATGGGGCGCGGCCTCGAACGCCTGCTCGAGCTGCAGGAGGAGGCGAGGGACATCGCAGAGGCGGAGGCGCCGGTCGCCGTCCCGGCGCAGGCGATCGCGCTCGAGCGCTGGGTGCCCGAGGTCCTCGCATCGATCGCGCCGCTCCACCGCCATCGCGGCGTGCGGCTCGAGACCGCGCTCGAGGCGTCGCCGCCGTTGGTCCTGCCCGAGGCGCTGCTGCGCAAGGCGGTGATCGGGCTGGTGCGCAACGCGATCGAGGCCACGCCGGACGGTCGATGGGTGCGGGTCGCGGTCTCTTCGCGCGCCGCTCGCGGCTCCCAGGCGGCCGGCGGCGAGACGACGCGGAGCGCCGCCGCCACGGAGCGCGAAGAAACGAAAGCTTCCGCCGTGGTGCTGGAGGTCGTGGACTCCGGGGTCGGCTTCGACCAGGCGGCGAGCAAGCTCCTCTTCCACGGCTTCGTGCACGCCGGCCACACCGCCGACTACTCGTCGCGCCGGCCGTACGACTTCGGCGCCGGCGGACGCGGGCTCGACCTGCTGCGCACGCGCCACTTCGCCGATCATCACGGTTTCGCGATCGAGGTCGAGAGCGAGCCCGGCAGGGGCAGCCGCTTCCGGCTGGTCTTCCCGCCGCCGCTGCTCGGCCCGGCGGAGACGTCCGGCGGAGCACCGGAGCGAGCGAGCAGCGAGGTGGTCCCACCATGACCGACGGCGAGCGCCGCGCGCCCGGTGACGCCGCGGAGGCGCACGCCCAGGGTGACCCGCGCTCCACTCGCGAGGGCGCAGGAGCGGGGTCGGGCGGCGGCGACGCCGGCACCGAGGGGGCCGCGCCGGGAGCGGGCTCCTTCTACCGCGAGCTCTCGATCCCGCTCCTGGCGCACGAGCTCAAGGGTCCGCTGGCGGTGATCGAGGCGGGAATCCGCCTCTTGCTCGAGCGCGAGGGCGGCGAGAGCGACGCTCGCCGCGAGCGCACGCTGCGACGAGTGCTGCGCAGCGCGATGCGCGCCCAGGCCCTGGTCGAGGACCTGCTCGAGGTCGGCCGCGCCGAGGCGGGCCGGCTCGAGCGTGGTGCGTTCCGTCCGGCGGCCGCGGTCGCCGCGGCCGTGGCCGAGGCCGTCGAGGCGATGGACGCCGAGCTCGCAGAGCGCATCGCCGGCAAGTCGGGCGACGACCTGATCGCGGAGCTCGCCCGTGGCGGCGTCGCGCTGGCCCTGTCCGATCGCGCACGCGCCGTCGTGCTCGATCAGGACGAGCGGAGGTTCCAGCTGGTCGCCGCCAACCTGCTCCGCAACGCGCTGCGGTTCCGCCGGCGCACGATCACGGTCGCCCTGGACGTCGAGGGCGAGAGCCTGCGGCTGGTGGTCGACGACGACGGGCCGGGGGTCGCCGCACAGGATCGCGACCGCGTGTTCGAGCGCTGGGCGACGGGCGCTCAGGCGGAGACCGGCGGCGGTCGAGGGCACGGCCTGGGTCTAGCGGCCGCCCGCATCCTGGCGCGGGGAATGGGCGGCGAGGTGACGCTCGCGGGCGAGCAGGGCAGCCGGTTCGTGTTCACCGTCCCGCTGGGCGGCGACTCCGCGTCGTAGTCGCCGGCGGACATCGAGACTCGGTATCATCGCGCCCCGGCCCAGATCAGGAGGAGGACAGTCATGACGGAAGCGACCGACACCCAGTCCGCGCCGGCGCGCCGGGAGAGCCCGCTCCTGGGCGTGCGCGTGCTCGCTGTGGACGACGAGCCCGACATCCTGGAGACGATCGAGGACGTGCTCGAGGGCGCGGAGGTCACCCGCGCGACGAGCTACGACGAAGCGGTGGCGAAGCTCGGCGACGACCACGCGTACGACCTCGCGATCCTCGACATCATGGGGGTCGACGGTCTCGAGCTGCTGGCGCACACCGTCAACCGCGGGATCCCGACCGTCATGCTCACCGCCCACGCCATGAACAAGGAGACGCTCAAGACGTCGATCACCAAGGGAGCCCTCGCCTACCTTCCGAAGGAGGAGCTGGCCCGCCTCGACAAGTTCGTCGTCGACTTCCTCGCCGCGCACAAGAAGGGCGAGTCGACCTGGGCGCTTCTGTTCGACCGTCTCGGCGCGTTCTTCGAGCGCTCGTTCGGGCCGCAGTGGCGGTCGGACGATCCGGAATTCTGGAAGTACTACTATTATCCGTTCTCTTGAGGTGCGTGCCGCGCAGGCGCCGCGGCGGGGGGGCGGAGAGCCTACGCCCAATCGGGACGGGCGGCGAGCAGGTCGCGGTCAGTGGAGTAGGTATCGAGGACGCCGCCGAGACCGGACATCTCGAAGACCTCCTTCACCGGCCCGGTGAGGCCGATCACGACGAGAGAGCCCCCCTCCTCGCGGAGCTTTCTCGCGGCGACGAGGATCGAGCGCAGCCCGGCGCTCGACAGGTAGTCGAGGCCGGTCGCGTCGAGCGCGATGCGGCGGTCCCCACCGGCAAAGAGCGCCTCGAGCTCGTCCTCGAGCTGGTGTGCCGAGCTCATGTCGAGGCGGCCGCTGACTTCGACCGCCACCGATCCCTGTCGGCGGAGCTGGCGGGTTTCCATCGGAACGGGCGGAGGGTAGCACGGGCTGCCGCGGCGATCCCCTGAAACGGCCCGATCGGCGGGCTCGCAGTCCAGCGCCCGGTGTTAGAGTCGAAAGGTTCGAGTCGCACTCACTTCGCGTCCTGGAGGGCAGAGTCCACATGGCAGCCATCAGCGAATCCGTCAGTCTCGAGAAGCAGGGTGAGATCGGTCTTCTCCTGGTCGACAACCCCCCGGTCAACGCTCTGTCCTGGCACGTGCGCCAGGGACTGGCCGACGGCTTGAAGCAGGCGATCGCCGATCCCGAGATCCAGGCGATCGTTCTCGCGTGCAAGGGCCGCACCTTCATCGCCGGCGCCGACATCCGCGAGTTCAACCAGGCCCCGAAGGGCGCCAGCCTGCGCGAGGTGCAGGACGCCATGGAGCAGAGCCCCAAGCCGGTGGTGGCGGGGATCCACGGCACCGCGCTCGGCGGCGGTCTCGAGGTCGCGATGTGCGCCCATTACCGGGTGGGCGACCCCAAGGCGCAGTACGGCCAGCCCGAGGTGAAGATCGGCCTCCTGCCGGGAGCCGGCGGCACGCAGCGGCTGCCGCGGGTGGTGGGGGTCGAAAAGGCGCTCGAGATGTGCGCCGTCGGCGACCCGATCGGGAGCAAGGAGGCGCTCTCCTACGGCCTGATCGACGAGATCGTCGAGGGCGACCTGGTCGCGGGGGCGGTGACCTTCGCGCGGAAGGTGCTCGCCGAGAAGCGTCCGCTCGAGCGGATTCGCGATCTGAACGACAAGATCGACGCCGCCAAGGCCAACCCCGGTCTGTTCGCCGAGTTCCGCCGCAAGATCGCCCGCAAGGTGCGCGGCTTCAAGGCCCCCGAGTACAACGTGCGCTGCGTCGAGGCGGCGGTCAACTTGCCGTTCGACGAGGGCCTGAAGAAGGAGGGCGAGCTCTTCCGCGAGCTGGTCACCGGCGAGCAGTCCCAGGCGCAGCGCTACTACTTCTTCGCCGAGCGCGAGGCGGCGAAGGTACCCGACGTGCCGGCCGACACCCCGCAGCGCCAGATCGCCAAGGTCGGCGTTCTCGGCTGCGGCACCATGGGCGGCGGCATCGCGATGAACTTCGCCAACGCCGGTATCCCGGTCACGGTGGTGGAGGCCGACCGCGGCCGCCTCGAGAAGGGGCTCGCCGTGGTGCGCAAGAACTACGAGCGCACGGCGTCGAGCGGCAGGATCAAGCCCGAGGACGTCGACAAGAGGATGGAGCTGCTGGAGGGCTCGCTCGACATGAGCGCCTTCGCCGACAAGGACATCGTGATCGAAGCGGTGTTCGAGGACATGGAGCTCAAGAAGAAGGTGTTCCGGCAGCTCGACGAGATCTGCCGCCCCGGCGCGATCCTGGCGTCCAACACCTCCGCGCTCGACATCAACGAGATCGGCGGTGTGACCAAGCGCCCCGAGGACGTGATCGGCCTCCACTTCTTCAGCCCCGCCAACGTGATGCGCCTGCTCGAGGTGGTGCGAGGCAAGAAGACCGCCAAGGACGTGATCGCGACCTCGATGGCGATGGGCCGCAAGATCCGCAAGGTCCCGGTTTTGGTCGGCGTCTGCCGCGGCTTCGTCGGCAACCGCATCCTCTATGCCCGCGGCGTCGAGGCCAACCAGATCATCCTCGAGGGCGCAACGCCGTCACAGGTCGACCGCGTGCTGTACGACTTCGGCTTCCCGATGGGGCCGTTCGCGATGTCCGACCTCGCCGGCCTCGACATCGGCTGGAAGAAGGAGACCTCGTCGTCGTCGACGGTGCGCGAGATTCTGTGCGAGAGCGGCCGCCTGGGCCAGAAGAACGGCAAGGGCTACTATGTCTACGACCCGGAAACGCGCGCCTCGGCGCCCGATCCCGAGGTCGAGGGGATGATCAAGGACTTCGCGACAAAGAAGGGCATCCCGCAGCACGAGGTCACCGACCAGGAGATCCTCGA
>DATKDQ010000214.1:0-4248 GCA_035544635.1 Thermoanaerobaculia bacterium | reverse complement strand
CTCGTACAGCAGCGCGTGGCGTTCGTGCTCGAGTAGGTCGGGGGTCTCGAGCCCGCGCTGGAGCCACTGCATCGCGGCGTCCATCTCCCCCTTGTCGCGGAAGCAGAGACCGAGCAGCGAGCAGCAGCCGATCCGGTAGTCGCGGCTCTGGACCGCGATCTCGAACTCACCCACCGCCTCGTCGATCAGGCCCATCTCGCGGTAGGCGATGCCGAGGTTGTAGTGAGTGTCGTAGTCCTCGGGCGAGAGGTTCTCCGCCACGCCCTGCTTGAAGCTGGCGACGATCTCCTCGACCGACGGCGCATCGCCTTCGGTGGTCGGCAGGCCGCCGGCAGTCTCCATCTCGAGCTCGACCTCGGCGGCCAGGTCGGCGAACTCACCGTCGTCCACCACGACGAAATCGACCTGCTCCTGCTCGCGCCCGGGAGAAGAAGGCACCGTCGGCGCCGGCTGCTCGAGCTCGGACGGCAGGAGCTCGAACAGATCGCCGGGGCCGGGTGGGGTCTCGCGCGACGGCGAGGCGGGCGCCGATGCCCCGGTGAGGCCGGTCTCGAGCAGGTCGAACTCGTCGGTGTCCGCCCCGAGAGAGGCCGGCGGCGCCTCCACTCCGTCGCTCCCCACCAAGAAGCCCGCGGCGCGCAGCCGGTCGCGCGTCTCTCGCCAGTCGTCCTCCTGTCCGCTCTGCGCCGCGATCGCCGCCATCTGGTTGGCGGCCTCGACCGCCGCGCGATGCGACCCGTCCTGGAGCATGAGCTCGATCAGCATGCCGTGCGCCCGCAGATTGGCCGGCTCTTCGCGGAGCAGCTCACCGAGGCGATTGAGTGCCTTCTCCCGAAAACCGTACTTGATGAATACCTCGATCTCGCCGAGGGCGTCGTCGGGCGCGGCGGCGGACCGGGACGGCGACGGCGGCAGGGCCTCCGGCTCCTGGTCGAGTGGCTGCAGGACGTACACGTCCTCGTCGAGGTCGAGCGAGAGATCGCTTTCGGCGAGGATCGCCGATCCCCGCGCCGGCGGTCCCGACGGCGACGGCGGGGAATCGGCTGCCGCGGGAGCAGCCGCCTCCGCCGGCTCGAGCCGCGCCCGCACCTCCTCCACCAGGCCGGCGCGACCGGCCCGTTGATGGATCTCCTCGGCCTCGGCGAGGAAGGTCTCCGCAAAGTCGTGGTGCTGCTCGGCGCGAAGCAGGCCGACGGCCCCGACCAGAAAGTCGGCGTCGCCGCCGTTCACCAGGAGCGCACGCTCGAGCACCTGCGTCGCCTTCTCCAGCGCGCCGCGCTGGAGCATCACGCGCGCGATCTCGAGGTACTCGCGGGCCACGGCGGCGGTGTCGCCGCTGCGCTCGTACAGCTCGGCCAGGCGGGTGCGGTGCGTGGGATCCTGCGGCTGAATCTCGACGAGCTTGCGGCACACGCCGATGGCGGCCGCCAGGTCGCCCTGCCGGTCGTGATAGTCGATCAACACCTGGTAGTGAGTGCGGGCGTCGTTGTGGAGGCCCTGGAGCGTGTAGAGGTCCGCGAGCTTGCGGTAGACGTCGAGCTGGCTGGGGTCGAGCCGATGGATCTTCTTGTAGACGGCGATGGCCTTGACGTAGAAGCCCTGCTCGACGAACAGCTCGGCGGTCTGGCGGTAGAGGTCGATCGCCTCGCCGTACTTGTCGACCCGCGCGAGCAGGTCGCCGACGCGATTGAGCGTCGACGAGTCACCCGGGTTGCCGCGCAGCACGCGGCGGTACATCCTGATCGCCGCCTCGATCTTGCCCCGGGCGACCAGCTTCTCGGCCGCCCGCGCGGAGGGCTCGCGACGAAAGAAGCGGAACATCAGGCCACCGTCCTTCCACCCTGCTCCGCGACCCGCGGCACCACGGTGCCGAAGGTCAGGCGATGGATCGGGCTCGGTCCATACGCCGCGATCGCGCGGCGGTGCTCGCTCACCGCGTACCCCTTGTGCTGCGCGAACCCGTACTGCGGGTACTCACGGTCGTACTCACCCATCATGCGATCGCGCTCGACCTTCGCCACCACCGACGCCGAGGCCACCGCGTAGCTCAGGGAGTCGGCGCGCACCACCGGCAGGCAGGGAAACGGGAGCCAGGGCAGGGCGACCGCGTCGATCACCGCGCAGTCCGGCGCCGGACGCAGCGAACGCAGCGCCTGCTCCATCGCGCTCCGCGTGGCGCGCAGGATGTCGCCGCGGTCGATCTCGTGAGCCGAGACGCTCGCCACCGCCCAGCCCAGCGCCGTCCGCCGGATCTCGGCGGCGAGAGCTTCGCGCGCGGGAGCATCGAGCCGCTTGCTGTCGTCCACGCCCGGCACCAATCGCCGCGGATCGACGATCACCGCGGCGGCCACCACCGGGCCGGCTAGACAGCCGCGTCCGACCTCGTCCACGCCCGCGATCCGGTGGAACCCGGTCTGCCTGAGCTCGTCCTCGAGACCCGCGAGCAGATGAAGCCGGAACGCTTCCGCATAGAGCGGCTGCATGTCTTCCGCCCGACCCGATCAGGTATCGACGTCGTCCGTTGCGGGGCGGTCCTGTCGGCGCTCCTCGATACGCGCGGCCTTCCCCCGCAGCGAGCGCAGGTAGTAGAGCTTGGCGCGGCGAACGCGGCCCTGCCGCACCACCTCGATCTTGGCGACGGTTGGCGAGTGCAGCGGGAAGATCCTCTCTACGGCGACGGCACCGGAGATCTTGCGGACGGTGAAGGTCTCGCGGGTACTGCCTCCCCTGCGCCCCATCACTACGCCCTGGAACACCTGAATGCGCTCCTTGTCTCCTTCCACCACGCGCACGTGGACGCGCACGGTGTCGCCCGCCCGGAACTCGGGCAGGTCGGTCTTGAGGTATGGCAACTCGGCCTGTCGCAGCTCGATCATGACGAACCCACTCTCCCGCGCTCTTGTTGTGCGCTTGTAAGTGATTGCACCCGAAGTGTTTAGTGAAGGAGGGTGCCCGGTGAAAAGCGGCACCTATTATCCTTCTTCATCGCCCGTCTGGCAAGGCGCGGCGTTCGACAGGTCGGGACGGCGCTGGCGCGTGCGCCGTTCCGCCTCATTCCCGCGCCACTCCGCGATCGCCCGGTGGTCGCCCGAGAGGAGGACCTCCGGCACCGGAATGCCCGCCACCACGCGCGGGCGGGTGTAGTGCGGATGGTCGAGCCGACCGTGCCGGAAGCTGTCGCTCTCGACCGAGGCCGCCAGCCCGACCACGCCCGGGATCCAGCGCGAGACCGCCTCGATCACGACCATCGCCGCCAGCTCGCCCCCGGCGAGGACGTAGTCGCCGATCGAGATCTCCTCGTCGACGACGGTCTGCGCCACCCGCTCGTCGATCCCCTCGTAGCGGCCGCAGAGGAAGACCAGGTGCGGCCGCTCGGCGAGCTCGCGGACCCTGGCGTCGGTGAGCCTCGCGCCCTGCGGAGTGAGGAAAATCCGCCACGGGGAGGACCCCTCCGACACCGCCCCGACCGCGGCGATCCAGGGCGGAGCGGTCATCACCATCCCGCCGCCGCCGCCGTACGGCTCGTCGTCGACCGAGCGGTGGGGGTCGTCGGTGTAATCCCGCAGATCGTGCACGGCGACCTCGAGCAGGCGGTCCGCCACTGCCCGTCCCACCAGGCTCGTGCGCAGGAAGGCGTCGAAGAGCTCGGGGAAGATCGTGATCACGTCGATGCGCACAGATCCACCAGACCGGGCGGAAGGTCGAGCTCGATGCGCCGGCCAAAAACGTCCACTCGCACCACGAAAGTCTCGACGAAGGGCACCAACAGCCTGCGCGCCTCGCCCTGCACCTCGAGCAGATAGCCGCCGCCGTCTTGGTGGATCGCGATCACCCGGCCCAGGTCGCCCTCCCGAGCGTCATGGCAGGAGCAGTCGAGGAGCTCGAAGTGGTAGAAGGATCCGGCCGGCGCCTCCGGCACGTCGTGGCGCGGCACGGTGAGCTCGACCCCGCGCAGCGCCTCGGCGGCGGTGCGATCCTCGACACCGGCGAAGCGGACCAGCATCCGGTCGCCGAACGGGCGCGCCCCGAGAACCTCCACCTGGCGGCCGCGCGTCCCGACGTGGAGCGTCGAACCGGGCGCGAAGCGCTCCTCGACGTCGGTCTCGAGGACCACTACCAGCTCGCCGGCCAAGCCGTGCGGACGCACCACCCGGCCCACGACGACGCTGTCCGGGAGCGCTGGGCTCAACGACATCGCTTCCTCCGCGACCCGCCGCGCCGCCAGCACAGCCGGCATCTTCCGGAGCC
>DATKDQ010000213.1:0-6562 GCA_035544635.1 Thermoanaerobaculia bacterium | reverse complement strand
TTGGCGAACCGATAGCGACCGTTCGCCACCTCGTAGTCGGCGCCGAGCAGTCCCCCCGGCACCGGGTCGCGATCGATGCGCTCGGCGCCGCCGCCCACGCGGTGGTGCCCGACGGCGAGCTCGCTCGACATCCACTGGATGACGCGGTTGAGGTCGCGCCGGGTGACGACGTGCGGCAGGAAGGCGGCGTACTTCTCCCGCATCGCCGGCCAGTCCGCGCCGTGCATGCCGGGGTCGTAGAAGTAGTCGCGGTTGATCCGCCAGGCCTCGTCGAAGATCTGCTGCCACTCCGCGGCGGGATCGACCAGGACCTCGAGCTGATCGATCGGAAGGCGGCCCTTGGCGGAATCGATCGGGGGCTCCGGCTTGATCTCGACGATCGCCCAGCCGTCGCGCGTGGTGTAGAGGAGCTTCGAGCGCTCCGCCGAGAGCGTGAAGCCGGCCACCCCGTCGGCAAGGAGTATCTTCTCCTCGCGCTTCTCGAGGTCGTACATGCGCAGGCTTCCCGGACCGCCCCGCGGGTTCGCCGAGCGCAGGTAGAGGATCTTGCCTTCCTTGCCGGCGCGCAGGTTGCCGTACGCTCCCGCCTCGATCGGCACCGCTACGATGCGCTGATCGAGCCCTGGGAAGTCGACCCTCACCTCGACCGGCTTCTTCGCATCGCCTCCATCCGCCTCGCGGCCTGCCGGCGCCAGGTCCTTGCCTCGCGCCTCCCCGTCCCGCCGGCTGCGCGATCTCTCGTCGTCGTCCCCGCGCGCCGCGGGTCGGCCGTCGGCGCCCGCCGCGGCGACCGAGTCCTCGCGATCCTGGTCGTCCTCGCCCGGTGCGTCGTCGCCGGGCGCGTCTCCATTCTCCCCCTGCCCGCCGATCTCCTCGTCGCTCTCGGGCTTGAGCGGCGACTCGACGCCCTTCGCCAGCACGGCCAGGTACAGCGAGCGCGTGATCTCCATGTCGGCGCTCGCCATCGAGAACCACTGCTTGGCCGGTCCCGCATCGGTCGACCCGAAGAAGTAGAGGTACCTGCCGCCCGCGTCGAACACCGGCTCGCTCACCTCGCTCAGGCCGTCGGTCACCGGATGGCTCTTCCTCTCCGCCACCGAGTACAGGTAGACGCGCTGGAAGTAGGTCCCGGTGTGCAGCGTGTACGCCAGCCACCTCGAATCGGGCGACCAGGAGTGATGGAGATTGCGCGCGCGATCGGGGCCGTAGTGATGTTCGCTGCCGATCTTCTCGATCGCGCCGCTCTCGACCTCGAGCAGGTAGAGGCTCCACGAGTTGTCGACGTAGCTGATCCAGCGGCCATCGGGCGACCATTCCGGGTCGCTGTAAAAGCCCGCGCCCGCGAGCTGGTAGGAGCGCGGCTCGCCCCTGCCGTCCTGCAGCGCGACCTCGAGCCGGTATTCGCCCGAGGCGTCGGAGAACCAGGCGATGCTCCTGCCGTCCGGCGACCAGACCGGCGTGCGCTCGTGCGCGGCTGTGGTGCGCGTCAGGTTCCGCGCCGCTCCCTTCTCCACGGGCACGGTCAGGACCTCGCCGCGGAACTCGAGCACGGCGCGGGCGCCGCTCGGCGACAGGCTGCCCCAACGCGCGAACCCGGTGCCCTTCTCGAAGCGTGGACGCCGCTCCTTGAGGTCCGACGCGGCGCTGATGCGCAGGCGCTCCACCACGCCGCTCGACGGGTCGAGCTGGTGGATCCAGCCGGCCTGCTCGAACACGACGAGTGATCCTGGGCGCGATCCCTCGGCGCTCGCGGCGAGCACCGGGAAGTCGGTGAAGCGCGTCACCTGGCGCACCTCGCCGGAGTGGACGTCGAACGAGAACAGGTTGATCTCGCCCGCGCGGTCGGAGCGGAAGTAGACCTCGTCTCCGATCCACATCGGGTCGGTGTCGTTCGATCTGCTCTCCGGCTGCGGCACCTGGACCACGGATCGCTCGTCGAGGTCGTAGATCCAGATTCGCGCCGTGGCGCCGCCGCGGTAGCCCTTCCACTGCTCATGCACCTCGGGCAGCGGCTGATAGGCGATGCGCCGCCCGTCCGGGGAGAAGGAGGCGTGGAGCCCGTGCGGGATCGGCAGCCGTGCCACGAACCCTCCTTCGACCGGCACCGTGAAGAGCTGAACGTAGCGCTGGGTGTGGACGCTCCGCGGGGACGTGAACAACACCGCTGCGCCGTCCGGCGTGAAGCCCTCGACCAGGTCCGGTCCGGGATGCCAGGTGAGCCGCCGCGGCGACCCGCCCGCCACCGGCATGACGTAGACGTCGACGTTGCCGTCGTACTCGCCGCTGAACGCGACCAGCGTCCCGTCCGGCGAGAACCTCGGCCGAGACTCGTACCCCTCGTGGCTGGTGATGCGGCGGGCGATCCTGGAGGCCTCGCACGCGCCGCCCAGGTCGGCGATCCAGATGTCGCCGTCGTAGGCGAACGCGACCTGCGTCGAGCTCATCGCCGGCTGCGCGAGCAGCCGGGTGTCGTGGACGTCGACCGCCGGAGTATCGGCGGCCGTGAGCTCGGCTCCGCGTGGAATCGCAGCGCCCACGACGACGGCTGTCAAGGCGACGATCTCGAAGCCGCGGCGTCTCGGACGCGACCCTGGCAGCGATCCGCCGCTGCTCGACCGGCGGAAGATGCCATCGCGGATGCGCTCCTCGAGGTTCGTCATCGTGTCCGTTCCGTCTGGATATCGCGCGGGTCCCGTCGGTTCGAGTGATCTCGTCACACTACCGCTCCTCGCTTCGCTTGCGCCACTGGCGGCTCTCACGCTGGCGCAGGTGCTCCCTTTGCCGCTCGGCGATCCGCCGCAGCTCCTCCTGGAGCGCCCGCCAGCTCGCCAGCCGCTTCTGCTCGAGCCTGCCCTCCTCGACTGCGGCGCGCACCGCGCACTCCGGCTCGGTCTGGTGGCGGCAGTCGGCGAAGCGGCACTGCGCCGCCAGCGCCTCGACGTCCGCGAACGCCTCCTCGTCGCCGATCGCGACCGTCCAGAGCTGCACCTCGCGCACCCCGGGGTTGTCGACCAGCAGCGCGCCGCCGGGCAAGCGCAGCAGCCTCCGGAAGCTGGTCGTGTGCTTGCCGCGACGGTCGTGCTCACGCACCTCGCCGGTCGCCTGGAGCTCCTCGCCCGCCAGCGCGTTCACCAGGGTCGACTTGCCGACACCCGACGATCCCAGGAGCGCGATCGTCCGACCGGGCTCGAGCCAGGGCCGGAGCCGATCGAGCCCGATCCGCTCCTTGCTCCCGACCGCGAGCACACACGCACCGGGGGCGACCTGCCTCGCCTCGGCCAGCCGCGTCTCGGGCTCGGCGCTGAGGTCGATCTTGTTGAGCACGATCACGGGCTCGGCGCCGCTCTCCCAGACCACGACCAGGAAACGCTCGAGCCGGCGCAGGCTGAAGTCGGCGTCGAGACCCATCATCACGAACACGGTGTCGACGTTCGCGGCGACGATCTGCTCCTGCGCACGCTCGCCCGGTACCTTGCGCGACAGCTTGGTGCGCCGTGGCAGAACGGTCTCGATGCGCGCGCGATCCATTCCCCCGGCGGCCGGCGCGAACGCGACCCAGTCGCCGATCACCGGAAACCCGCTCTCCGAGCGCTCGAGCGACCGCTTCGCGACCGCCTCGATCTCGCGGATCCCATCGGCGCCCTCCCCGCGTGCCGCGAGCGGCCACAGCGTGTAGACGCCGCGCTGCTGGACCGACACCCGTCCCGCCGCCAGGCCCCGCGCCGCGCAGGAAGCGAACGCCTCGGCGTGGAGCTCGCTCCAGCCGAGCTCTACCATCCCGCGACGGTCACCGACAGCTCGCCGCCCATTGCTGGAAGAGCGCCTCGGTTCCCTCGACATAGGCGGGCGTGAGCAGCTCGCGTCCGGTGACCTCGAGGGGACGCGTGAAGCGCACCTCCCGCTTCTCCTCGGGGTGGAAGCTCGAGACCACGCGCTGGTGACACCGGATGCACGCGCCGCGCAGTGTCGTCACCGGCGCCGACATCTGCGAGGGCATCCCGTCGACGAAGCCGGTGCGCGACATGGCGGTTTCGTTCAGGCGGGCGTAGAGCGGCTGGTCGCTCTCGTAGTTGCGCTGGTACCGAATGGAGAGAAAGCGAGCCTTCTCCTCCGCCTGCTCGAGCTCGTCACGTTCGAGCGTGAGCTGCCCCGCGAACGAGTACTGCTGCCAGAACGCGACCTGCGCGGTGGGCAGGATCTCGAGCTCCGAACCGAGCACGTTGAAGTAGAGGACCAGGACGGAGACCACGTCGGGCACCTCGAGCGGCAGCCGTCCAGCGGCCTCGTATGGAGTCGCCAGCAGGTACTCGCGCACGCGACGGCGCGCGTCGGGCGTCGTTCCGCTGAAGAACACACGTAGCGTGAACCGTCCATGGAGGAGCCGCGCGTGAGCCTCGGGCGGTGGCAGCAGCTCCAGGATCTCCGCGTCGCCTGCCGCGATGCGCCGCGCCAGGTCCGCGATCTCGTCGACGCTCGCGAGCTCCGGGAGCCGCTCGAGCGTCGACGGCAGCGCCGCCGCCTGCTCGCGGGTGTAGCTCGACTCGCGCAGGAGACCGAGCGTCTCGCAGCGCAGCGTGGCGACCGCTCCGCTCGCCCCGCCCGGGACCTCGAGCGCGTGCGCGAGCTCCCATGCCGTCGAGTGGAACATCAGCCGCTCCTGCGTGGACGCCTCGCCGATCCGCGCCCGGATCGCCGCGACGGCGCTCCGCAGCGCGTCGATCTTGGCGGGCTCCGTGAGGTCGCGATCGAGACCCTGGGTGCCGCGCGTCACGACGCCCAGGTAATCGGTCTCGAACGGCAGCATGCAGGCGCCGCTGCGGAAGTACCAGTTGCGCACATCGGGCTTCGGTCCCAAGGTCGGCGCACCGACGGCGCTGCACAGAGCGGGGCTTGCCGCGACCATCACCGTGCCCCCCTGCACAAGCTCCATGAGGCGGCGGTGCTCCGCCGCGAGCGGCAAGCTCGCGAAGGCGAGCGTCGGTTGCAGGAGCGCAGACGTCAGGAGGGCGGCGACGACCGCAAGGGGCGCCGCGGCGGCGATCGACCGAGCACGAGCGAAGCAGTTGACCACGCCCGGCTACGCTATCATCCGGCCCCTCACGTCACGGACCGTTGCACCGAGGAGAGCCAGAGCAATGGGCGGACCGCTTTCAGAACTGAAGGTGATCGAGATCGCCGGCATCGGGCCCGGCCCCTTCTGCGCCATGATGCTCTCGGACATGGGGGCCGAGGTGGTGCGCATCGATCGGCGCGCGAACGCCGGCGAGGGCTCCAAGTTCGACGTCCTGAACCGCGGCCGGCGCTCCCTCGCGCTCGATCTCAAGAATCCCCGTGCGATTGCGGCGCTGCTGCGCATGGTGGATCACGCCGACGCGCTGATCGAAGGCTTCCGGCCCGGTGTCATGGAGCGGCTGGGAGTCGGCCCCGAGGTCTGCCTCGAGCGCAACCCACGGCTGGTCTACGGCCGCATGACCGGGTGGGGTCAGGACGGTCCGCTGGCGATGGCCGCCGGGCACGACATCAACTACATCTCGCTCACCGGCGCGCTCCATGCGATCGGGCCGCCGGGCGGTGGGCCGGTGCCGCCGCTCAACCTCATCGGCGACTTCGGTGGCGGGGGGATGCTGCTCGCTTTCGGCGTCGCCTGCGCGCTAGTGGAGGCCGCCCGCTCGGGGAAGGGGCAGGTGGTCGACGCCGCCATGACCGACGGCTCGGCCGCGCTCATGGCGGCGATCTACGGTGTGAAGGCGCGCGGCGGCTGGACCAACGAGCGAGGCACCAACCTGCTGGACGGGGGCGCCCCCTTCTACGGCACCTATCAGTGCTCGGACGGCAAGTGGGTGTCGGTGGGCTCTCTCGAGCCCCAGTTCTACGAGCTCCTGCGCGAGAAGGCGGGGCTCACCGGGCCCTCCGTCGAGGAGCGCTGGCGCAAGGACACCTGGCCCACCAACCGCGAGCAGCTGGCGCGGATCTTCGAGTCCAAGACCCAGGCTGAATGGTGCGCGATCATGGAGGGAAGCGACGTCTGCTTCGCTCCGATCCTCGATCTCGACGAAGCGCCGCGACATCCGCACAACCGCGAGCGGGCGACCTTCGTCGAGATGGACGGCGTCACGCAGCCGGCGCCGGCGCCACGCTTCAGCCGAACGCCGGGCGCGGTGCAGGCGCCGCCGCCCAAGGCCGGCGAGCACAGCGAGGCGGTGCTGCGCGACTGGGGATTCTCGACGCAGGAGATCGCAGACCTCCGTGACGCCCAGGCGTTCGCGTAGAGCGACGGCTCGAAGACGAGGCACGCCAGCCAGGAGACGTCTCTCGTGACCCACACCCTCGATCCCGTGCTCCATCGCATCTCGATGTCGCCGCTCGGCCGGCTGCTCGGCTTCGAGCTGGTCGATTGGGCGCCGGAGCGGGTCGTGATCAGGATGCCGTTCCGAGACGACATCACCACCGTGGGCGACCTGGTTCACGGCGGCGCGATCTCGGCCCTCGCCGACACCACCGCGACCGCGGTCGCATGGTCCGGAGTCGATCCCGAAAGCCCGCCACGGCGCGGCACCACTGT
>DATKDQ010000212.1:0-4276 GCA_035544635.1 Thermoanaerobaculia bacterium | reverse complement strand
AACCCGGTCTCCCACTCCGCGCCGCGGCCCTCGCGCGCGCGGCGGACGGCGTCCTCGCGCAGCGCGCCGGCGAGCGCGAACGCGGCCTCAGGCACGCCGCGCCCGCCGATCGCCGGCACCTGCGCCACGCCGACCTTGACGCGCGCGTCCATCGCCGCCACCGCGATCACGTGGCCTCCGGCATAGCTCGTGCCCCACAGCCCGATGCGATCGCGATCGACGCCCGGCTCGCCCTGGAGCCACGAGATCGCGTTGCGGATGTCTTCGATCTGTTTCGCCGGGAGGAGCCGCGTGCGCCGGATGCGCACCTTGGCGGTGGTCTGCGTGCGGCGCAGGCGGTCGTCGGTGCGCACCGGCTCGGCGAGGGTGACGAAGCCTCCGCTCCTGCCCCAGCCGCGGTAGTCGATCGCCATCGCCACCAGCCCGTGCTCGGCGAAGCGCGCCGCGTAGCGCTCGAGGGTCCCGGCGGTGCCGGTCCAGCCGTTGGCGAGCACGACGCCGGGCGCTTTGTCCGAGGCGTCCGGTAGGAAGCCCGCGGGATAGAAGACCCGCGCGTAGCAGGGCACGCCCTCGCTCCAGAACGCAACCACCTTTGCGGTCACGCCGGCGGGCAGCTCGGCATCGGTCGGTGGGGCGAGTGGCGGCGGAGGAGCTTGCCGTGCTCTCGAGGGCTGCGCGGCCCCGGCCAACGCCAGCACCAGCGCCACCGTCGTGAGCGCGATCGGCTTCATCGCTGCACCTCCGCGACGGCCGCTCGACCGAGATGCTTCAGGTACCACTCCGCCGCCGCTTCCGAGCTGACCTCGAACGCGGGGCCGGCGTAGACCTGGAAGTGGGTGATGAACGGGATCTCGAAGACCTCGGCCGGGCCCCGGAGGACCTTCACCGCCTCGAACGGTCCGCTGGGGCCCCGCGGGTTGCCCAGCTCCTCGTTCTGCGCCGGCAGGAAGAGCACCGCCGTGGTCGCCGGAATGCGCGCCAGCGAGGCCCACGGCCGGTGCTCGGCTCCGGTCTGCCGGGTCTCGAGGTCGATGAGGCCACGGAACGAGAAGCCCGCCTCGATCTCCGCACCGCGACCGGTGCGAGCGCGCTGGATGGCGTCCTCGAGGAGCTCGCCCTCGAGCCTCGCAGGGCCGGTGCGGTCGCGCCCGCCGACGCTCGAGACCTGCGCGACGACCGCCTTGACCCGAGCATCCTGGCCGGCAACCGTGATGACGACTCCGCCCGCGTGGCTCGAGCCCCAGATGCCGATGCGCTCGGGATCGACCCCGGGCTCACCCTCCAGGAACGAGATCGCGGCACGGTAGTCCTCGGCCTGCTTCTGCGCCACCAGCCGCGTGCGCCGCAGCTCGACGCGCGCTGTCGTCTCCGTCTCGCGCGGCGTATCGCCCTCGGTCGGGTCGGGGTCGAGCAGCGACACGAACGGATCGCTGAAGCCATAGCCGCGGTAGTCGATCACCATCGCCACCAGCCCGCGCTCGGCGAAGCGCGCGCCATACTTCTCGATCGCGATCGAGACGGCGTTGAAGCCGTGGCCGAGGACGACCGCGGGCCACGCGCGCTCGGCCGTGAAGCCGGGCGGGAAGAAGAGCTTGGCGTAGCACGCGGTCTGGTCGCTGTAAAAGGTGACCTGGCGCGTGGTCACGCCGGGCGGGAGCTGGTAGCGCCAGTCGCGCTCGCCCGCCGTCCCGCGCTCCCGCGGGTTCGCCTTCGCCCACGCCTCGAGCTGGGTGCGAAGCTCGGGCGGGATGTCGTAGGCGCGGACGGCGATGGCGGCCGAGAGAAGAGCGGCGAGAGCACAGGCGAGGGCGCGCGGAGTGCGTCGCATGAATCCCTCCTACCGGTCGAAGGCCCGTCGGTCGTGAAGGCCGGTGCCGCCGCCGCTGGGCGGCGCCGCAAAGTGTCACAGTCGATACGACAAAGTAGCAGGTTGCACGGGCTCGCCCCAGGGGGCCCTCAATGGCATCAAGGATCTCGCGATCGGCACCCCTCTTGCTATCATGAGACGTCTCGCTCTTGGTCAGACCTCACCAGGAGGGTCCGTGCTGGACTCACGACCCGAGGATCGAGTCGTGCGGAGCATGATGTGGCAGGCTGCCTTCGGTTCGGCAGGGGACGAGAGGCGTCGCGAGCTCCCCGAGAACGAAGCGTCCGAGGCGCCGGCTGCAGTGGGCGACGGAAAGTCGAAGGGTCCGCCGGCTCCCAAGGGCCCGGGCTCGCAGCTTCGCCGGTACGTCCCCCTGCGGAGGCCGACGACGGCGTCGCCCGACCACAGCTCCACCGACCCGGTCAAGCCGCTGGATTAGCGGCCAGATGATCGAACCGGCCCGCGGGCCGGGTGCGACGGTACGCCTCGACGATCGGCGCGAGGTCTCCGGGGCTCGCGCCGTGGAGGATGACGCCGTCGGCGCCGAGGTCGAGCTGGCCGCGGATCTTCTCCACGCACTGCCGCGGCGTGCCGGTCGCGGCCGCCGCCAACCACTGCGCCGGGATGAGCGTGGCGACGTGCTCCAGCTCCTCGGTGGTCGCGAGGCTGTCGATCGCGCCGCGGAAGCCGGCGACCAACGGATCGGCCCGGAAGCGCGCGAGGATCGCCGGATCCCAACGATTGGTCTCGACCATGAGGTCGCCGTAGGCCTGCAGGTAGGTCGCCATGCGGCCGACGGTCTTCTTGAGGCGCACCGGCTCCGGCAGGTGGTCGCCCACCGTGGCGAAGCACGACCACACGCGCACCTTCGCCGGATCGCGCCCCGCCTCCTCGGCGGCGCGCTTCACCGCGCGCACGCACCGGTCCAGCGTCTCGTCGGTGAAGAAGGTGTGGAGCACCACGGCGTCGAACGCCCGTCCCCCGAGTGCCAGCGAGTTGGGCCCGAAGGCGGTGAAGGTCATCGGGATCTCGTCGCCGACCTCTGCGCCGAGCGACAGGACCGGGTAGCGGCCGGCCGGCCCGTCGTGCCCGACCACCACCTCGCCGCGCCACAGCCGGCGCATCAGACCCGCGAAGTCCTCGATCTGCGCGGTGGTCAGCCGAGGCAGCCCGAGTGCGTCGAAGAGGCGGGGGATGCCGCGCCCGAGCCCGAGCGAGAAGCGCCCTCCGCTGAGACGGTGCATGGTCATGCCGTAGGCCGCCGTCACGATGGGATGGCGCGTGTTCTGGTTGGTGGCGGCGGTCGCGATTCCGATCTCGGTCGAGACCGCCGCGGCGGCTCCCGAGAGCGTCGCCGCCTCCTTGAAGTTGAACCGCTCCGAGATGAAGGTCGAGCCGAAGCCCATCGCCTCGCCGTCGCGCACCTCGCCGAGAAGCTCGTACGGCGACCGTGGCTGTCCGGCGAGGGTGTAGAACGCCAGCTCGTTCATTCTCGGCATGCTCATGTCAAGAGCTCCGCCGCCTCGAGGTCCAGGGCGTGTCGCGAGTGGCGCTGCGCCATCACGGTGAACATCTCGTTGCCGCGCTCGGTCTCCTGGACGATCATCGACGCGATCACCGTGACCAGGAAGCCCGCGAACGTGCCGCGCCGGTAATCCGCCCAACAGTCGTCCCACGAGTAGCCCGCGATGCCCGCTGCGAGCAGCCGGTCGTGGTACTCGCGCACGATCGCCTCTTCGCACGCGCGCCGGTGCGCGGGCAGGAGCCCGGCGCCGAGGAAGTAGGCGACGTCGGCGAGCGGCCGCCCCACGGTGATCGACTGCCAGTCGACGACGGTGACCGCCGCCGGCTCGCGCCGTGCGTCGATGAGCAGATTGTCGAGTCGATAGTCGACGTGGGTGAGGGCGAACGGATCGGGACGCCCGGTGAACGGCAGCCCGCTCGAGTCGGCGACGCGCTCGAGGATCGCTCGCGAGTCCGCCTCCAGCCGATCGCCGTAGCGGTCGAGGAACCCGGGCAGGAGCGACCGATACCAGCCGCGGTGCCGCTCGATCGTCTCCGGCGACGGCTCGCTGATCCACTCCACGCCGAGGATCGTCGGATCGTTCCAGGTCGGTGCGTGGAGGCCTGCCAGCTCGAGCACGGCGGCCCGCGCGACCGGCTCGGTGCAGCCGGCGAGCTGGTCGCCCGGCTCGGCCGGCGAGAGATCGGAGAGGAGAAGTGCGAAGCGGGGTCCGATGCCGTCGATCTCGGCGTAGTAGCAGCGCGGCGTGCGGATGGTGAGCCGTGACCTGAGCCGGCGATAGAACTCCACCTCACGCCGATAGTTGCCGAGGTCGACGCCGGTCTGCCGGCTCACCGGGTCGTCCGAAGGGAACTTGCCGACCAGGCTCCGCGGCGCGTCGCCGC
>DATKDQ010000211.1:0-32091 GCA_035544635.1 Thermoanaerobaculia bacterium | reverse complement strand
CTACTCGTGCAGCGCGGGCGCGATGCTCGCCGGGTCCACCAGCTCGCGAGCGGCGGCCCACTGGAGGAGCTTTGTGGTCCCGCCGGCGAAGTAGTGGGCACGGCGGCCGGCGGCGCGCAGGCGCTCGGCGAGATCGGCGCTCTTGAACTCGACCTCGCAGCAGACGAGATAGGTGCGGGCGGGATCGACGTGGGTGTGGGCGCGCAGCGCCTCGCTGTAGTCCATGCGTACCGCGCCGGGGTAATGCCAGCTCGCGAAGGCGGCCGGGGAGCGCAGGTCGAGGACCATCGCGTCGTCGGGGACAAAGTCGAGCGCGAGCGGCTCGGTGGCCTCGCGGGCGGCTCGCCGCCGGACGCGCAGATCGAGGCGCGGCGCCTCGGCCACGCTGGCCGTGAAGGCCTCGAGATCGAGCGACCGTTCGGCGGCGTCGAGGTCGGCGGCGCGCACGGCGATCGCGGGCGCCCGACCCTGGAGCGCGCAGTACTCGGGTACCTTCGCCGACAGGTCGTAGGTGCCGACGCGGCGCGCGAGCGCCACGATCTCGCCCTTGTCGAAGCCGAGCAGCGGCCGCAGCACCGGCAGGGGCGAGCCGCTCTCGATCGCCGCCAGGTTCTCCAACGTCTGCGAGGAGACCTGTCCGATCGCCTCGCCGGTGACGAGCGCCAGCGCGCCGCTCCGTGAGGCGATCGCCTGGCCGCCGCGCAGCATCAACCGCTTGAGCACGACCTGCCACAGCCGCTCCGGCGTGCGCTCGCGGATGGCGTCGACTGAGGGACGCAGATCGTGGAGCCACAGCTTCGGGCGATAGCCGTAGCTCCAGCGGCGCACCAGCACGTCGATCACCTCGAGCACCTGGTTCTCGTGCTCGCTGCCGCCCAGGTTGTAGAAGAGATAGTCGACCTGCGCGCCCCGCTTCAGCAGCAGCCAGGCCGCCGCCGCGGAGTCGATGCCCCCCGAGATCAGAGCCAGCACGCGGCCCTCGCAGCCGATGGGGAGGCCCGCCGGCCCGGGCACGACGTCGCAGAACAGATGGGCGATCCCGGAGTCGAGCTCGATCGACGCCGTCACCTCGGGGCGGCTGAGATCGACGCCGCTCGAGTGCGGCAGGAGGCGCGTGCCGAGCGCGCGCTCCAGGTTCTCCGAGGTCCAGTCGACCTGCCCCCGGATGCGGCTGCGGCGCACCCGCACGGAGAATTTCCTGCCGCGCACGGCTTCGGTGAAGAGCTCCTCGCCGGCGCGGACCAGGTCGTCGAACGTCGACCAGGCGCGGTGCTCGACCGGCGAGAACGACTGGATGCCGAACACGCCGGTCAGGACGTCGGCGGCTTCCGCGGTGGACGAGAGGAAGAACCGGTTGCGCGCGAGCTGGAGCGTGTAGGAGAGCCCGTGATCGCGCATCGCCGCCCGCAAGTTGCGGGCGAGCTGGCCGCGGAACTGCGCGAACGCCCGGCCCCGCTTGGTCGAGAGGTCGCCGGAGAAGCGCAGCAGGTAGGTGCGATCCAGGGCCATGGCGCTGTCGATTATCGCAGCAGGCTCGATCGTGTCACCCGCCGAGTGCCGCGTTACGGAATGGGTGATCGCTACGCCCCACGCCGCCGCGGCCTTGCTGCCCGATACGGACCTGTTCTGGCGTAGGCTATCTGCCGCAAAGCACGGGAGCGAGTGAATGTCGACCATGATCCCTCCGAAGACCGAGCGCCCGCCCGCCCACCTGCGCGGGCTCGACGACTACCGCGAGCGCTACCGCCGCTCGCTCGAGGATCCGGACGGCTTCTGGCTGGAGGAGGCGAAGGCGCTCACCTGGTTCCGCCAGCCCACGATCGCGGGGCGCTGGGACTTCGACGAGATCGACATCTCGTGGTTTCCCGACGGCCAGCTCAACGCGGCCTGGAATTGCGTCGACCGCCACGCCGAGGCCCGCCCCGACGCGACGGCGATCATCTGGGTCGAGGACGAGCCGGGCCGCTACCGGCGGATCAGCTACCTCGAGCTCCAGCGCGAGGTGTGCCGGCTCGCCAACGCCCTGGTCGCGCACGGCGTGCGCGCCGGCGATCGGGTCTGCATCTACCTGCCGATGATCCCGGAGCTCGCCTACGCGATGCTCGCCTGCGCGCGCATCGGAGCGGTGCACTCGGTGGTCTTCGCGGGGTTCTCGGCCGAGAGCCTGCGCCAGCGCATCGTTGACGCTCACTGCAAGCTGCTCCTCACCGCGAACGAGGGTCTGCGCGGCGGCCGGCGGATCCCGTTGAAGGAAACCGCGGACGAGGCGATCGAGCCGCTCGACTTCGTCGAGCGGGTGCTGGTCGCGCGCCGCACCGAGGCCACGGTGCCGATGCGCGAGGGCCGCGACCTCTGGCTGCGCGAGGAAATGGCTCGGCAGCGGCCGTACTGCCCGGCGCCCCCGCTCGACGCCGAGGCGCCGCTCTTCGTCCTCTACACCTCGGGCTCGACCGGGAAGCCGAAGGGCGTCCTCCACACCACCGGCGGCTACCTCACCTACGCCGCGATGACGCACCGCTACGTCTTCGACTGGCGTCCGGACGACGTCTTCTTCTGCGCCGCCGACATCGGCTGGATCACGGGCCACAGCTACATCGTGTACGGCCCGCTAGCCAACGGCGCCACCACCGTGATGTGGGAGTCGATCCCCACCTACCCGGATCCGGGACGCTACTGGCAGGTGGTCGACGACCTCGGCGTGACGATCTTCTATACGGCGCCGACCGCGCTGCGCGCGATCCAGCGCTTCGGCGACGAGCACGTGAAGAAGCACTCGCGCATGTCGCTCCGCGTCCTCGGCACCGTCGGCGAGCCGATCAACCCCGAGGTGTGGCTGTGGTACCACGACACAGTCGGGGAGGGCCGCTGCTCCGTCGTCGACACCTGGTGGCAGACCGAGACCGGCGGCATCCTGATCACCCCGCTCGCCGGCGTCACTCCGACCAAACCCGGCTCCGCGACGCTGCCGTTCTTCGGCGTCGAGGCGGTGCTGGTCGATCCCGAAGGCAACGCGCTCGAGGGCGACGGCGTGACCGGCAACCTCTGTCTGCGGCGATCGTGGCCAGGCCAGGCGCGTACCCTCTACGGCGACCACGAGCGCTTCCGCGAGACCTACTTCTCGCAGTACCCCGGGCTCTACTTCACCGGCGACGGGTGTCGCCGCGACCAGGACGGCTACTACTGGATCACCGGGCGCGTGGACGACGTGCTCAACGTGTCGGGCCACCGGCTGGGGACCGCGGAGATCGAGAGCGCGCTGGTCGAGCACGCTGGGGTCGCCGAGGCCGCGGTGGTCGGCGTGCCCCACGAGATCAAGGGGACGGCGGTTTACGCCTTCGTCATCATCAAGCCCGAGTTCGAGGACGGCGACCCGGCGGAGCTCGAGGCCGAGCTCAAGCAGCAGGTGCGCAAGGCGATCGGAGCGATCGCCGTGCCCGATCGCATCACGATCTCGCCCGGGCTGCCCAAGACCCGCTCGGGCAAGATCATGCGCCGCATCCTGCGTCAAATCGCCGCCGGGGAGATCGACCAGCTCGGCGACGTGACGACCCTCGCCGAGCCGGCGGTGGTGGAGAAGCTGGTCGAGGACCACCGCCGTGGCGGTGGTTGAGCGCCAGGCGAAGCGCCGGGCGTTCACGAACGCCCGAGCGCGTAGCGGGGCCCCGGGTATAGCCTGAGCCGAGGCCCTCGATGCCGCTGGACTCCAGATCTCGCATCATTCTTCCGGCCGCTGCGGTCGTGGTCGTGATCGCCGGCCTGCGGGCGGCCGACTCCATCCTCATCCCGTTCATGGTCGCGGTGTTCGTGACCGTGCTTTCTCTCCCCATCTTGTTCTGGCTGCAGAAGCTGGGCATGCCGCGGGCGGGCGCGGTCCTGATCACCATCACCGGAGCCGCCGCCGTCCTTGCCGGAGCCGGATTCCTGGTCACCCTCGGCATCGTCGAGCTGGCCGATCGGCTGCCGCAATACCGGCAGGACGTCGACGAAGGTCTCGAGGAGATCGTGGCCTGGCTCAACGAGCGCGGCTTCGAGGTGAACGCCGCCGACCTCATCGATCCCCAGGCGGCGGTCGACCTGGTGCAGTCCTCGACCGCCCGCATCGCGATCATCCTGCAGGACACCATCCTGGTTCTCCTCCTCGTCGTGTTCATGCTGTTCGAAGCCGCCTACTTTCCGGCCAAGCTGCGGGCCGCCATGGGTGATCGGCTGGTGCGCGACGTCGCTCGCGTGACCCAGGAGGTGCAGCGTTATCTGGTGGTCAAGACCGTCATGTGCATGGCGGTGGGACTCGCAACCGGGCTGTGGGTCTGGTTCTGCGGCGTCGACTACCCGGTCTTCTGGGGGCTGTTCGCCTTCGTGATGCACTACATCCCGAACGTCGGCGCGTTCCTGGCGTCGATCCCGCCCGTCCTGCTGGCCGTGTTCGAGAACGGCGTCGGCACCGCGGTGCTGTTGGCCCTCGGGTTCACGGTGATCAACACGGCGCTCGGGAACCTGGTCGAGCCGGCGCTCATGGGCCGCCGCTTCGGGCTCTCGACGCTGGTGGTGTTCGTATCCCTCGTCTTCTGGGGCTGGGTGTGGGGGCCGGTCGGCATGCTCCTGTCGGTGCCGCTCACGATCATCATCAAGATCGTGCTCGAGGGCAGCGAGGAGTGGCGTTGGCTCGGCATTCTCCTCGGTCCCGCCCGGCCGCCGGCAGAGGCGGCGGTTGCGGTGGAGGGCGAGGAGAGCACCAGAACGGCTTGAAAAGCTCGTCTCGAGGCGGTTGACAGCACCCGCTCGGGTGCTATCATCAATTGGGACTGATTTGGTACTGTATGATTCGACTGACCAAGCTCGCGGACTACGGCGTCATGCTGATGTCGCACATGGCGGCGACGCCGGACATGCTCCACAGCGCGTCCAGCCTGTCGCGGGCGGCCTCGGTCGCCGTCCCGACCGTCGCCAAGATCCTCAAGCAGCTCGCCCGCAAGGGCTTGCTGGTGTCGCACCGCGGCGCCAGCGGCGGCTACACGCTGTCGCGTCAGCCCGCGGAGATCTCGGTGGCCGAGGTGATCGCCGCCATGGAGGGGCCGATCGCGGTCACCGAGTGCGTCGACGAGATGCACAGCGATTGCGCGGTCGAAAGCGTCTGCCGGGTGCGGACCAACTGGCACAAGATCAACGACGCCGTCCGCGGCGCGCTCGAGCAGATTACGCTCGAGGAGATGGCGCAGCCGTTCCCCGACGCGGCGGAGATTGGCGGCGAGGCCCTGGTGCCGCTGCGTGGCCGCGCGGTCGCCGTGGATCCTCCGGCCGTGGCGGTGGCAGCGACGCCGGTTAGAGAGCAGCCAGCGGACGGGCGCGACCCGGCCGCGACTCCAGCTCGCCGCAGTTCCCTGTAAGGAGCCCCGAAGGAAATGCCTACCACCGCAACCGACACCATCGAACGACTCGCCCAACGCGAGTACAAGTTCGGCTTCTCGACCGACATCGAGCACGACCAGCTGCCGCCCGGCCTGAACGAGGATGTCATCCGGGTCATCTCCGCAAAGAAGGCGGAGCCCGAGTTCATGCTCGAGTGGCGCCTCAAGGCCTACCGGCACTGGCTCGGGATGAAGGAGCCCCGGTGGGCGAACGTGCGCTACCCGGCGATCGACTATCAGTCGATGGTCTACTACTCGGCGCCGAAGTCCATGAAGGACGGCCCGAAGAGCCTCGCCGAGGTCGACCCCGAGCTGCTGCGCACCTACGAGAAGCTCGGCATCCCGCTGCGCGAGCAGGAGATGCTGGCCGGGGTGGCGGTCGACGCGGTGTTCGACAGCGTTTCGGTGGCGACCACCTTCCGCGAGAAGCTCGGCGCGCTGGGCATCATCTTCTGCTCCTTCTCCGAGGCGGTGCGCGAGCACACCGAGCTGGTGCGTAAGTACCTCGGCACCGTGGTGCCGCCGAACGACAACTTCTTCGCCGCGCTCAACTCGGCGGTCTTCTCGGACGGCTCTTTCGTCTACGTGCCCAAGGGCGTGCGCTGCCCGATGGAGCTCTCGACCTACTTCCGCATCAACGCGATGAACACCGGTCAGTTCGAGCGCACGCTCATCATCGCCGACGAGGGCGCGTACGTGAGCTACCTCGAGGGCTGCACCGCGCCCATGCGCGACGAGAACCAGCTCCACGCCGCGGTGGTCGAGCTGATCGCCCACGAGAACGCCACCATCAAGTACTCGACGGTCCAGAACTGGTACCCGGGAGACGCTGAGGGGCGGGGCGGCATCTTCAACTTCGTCACCAAGCGCGGCTTGGCCTCGGGCCGCAAGGCGAAGATCTCGTGGACCCAGGTCGAGACCGGGTCGGCCATCACCTGGAAGTACCCGAGCGTCATCCTCAAGGGTGACGACACCGTGGGCGAGTTCTACTCGGTGGCGGTGACCAACAACATGCAGCAGGCCGACACCGGCAGCAAGATGATCCACGTCGGCAAGAACACCCGCTCGACCATCGTGTCGAAGGGGATCTCGGCCGGCCAGGGCCAGAACACGTATCGCGGGATGGTGAAGATCCTGAAGGGAGCCGACGGCGCGCGCAACTTCTCGCAGTGCGACTCGATGCTGATCGGCTCGCGCTGCGGCGCGCACACCTTCCCCTACATCGACGTCGCCAACCCGACTGCGCAGATGGAGCACGAGGCCTCCACCTCGAAGATCGGCGAAGACCAGGTGTTCTACTGTAATCAGCGTGGCATCTCGACCGAGGATGCCGTGTCTATGATCGTCAACGGGTTCTGCAAGGAAGTGTTCCGGGAGCTGCCGATGGAGTTCGCGGTCGAGGCCCAGAAGCTCCTCGAAGTGAGCCTCGAAGGCAGCGTCGGGTAGGTAGGAAACGAATGGTAAGACCATTCGTTTCCTACTCATATTTTGGCGCCGCGGACGGCGCTCGCTCCGGGCATGGTGCTTACCATGCCCTCCGCGAGCCATGATCTAGGCGCCGAGGACGGCGCGCGTCGCCCGTCCGACGGAATGGACGGGCTCCCCAGCCGCGGATCACGACGGGGCGCGGAGCCACAAGAACGGAGTCACGGAGCGAGAGCGAACATGCCTATTCTGGAGATCAAAGACCTTCACGTGTCGGTGGACGGGAACGAGATCCTGAAAGGCGTCTCGCTCGCGATCGAAGCCGGCGAGACCCACGCCATCATGGGGCCGAACGGCTCCGGGAAGTCGACGCTGGCCCTGGTGCTGGCGGGCCGCGAGGACTACGAGATCACGTCGGGCCAGGTGCTCTACCAGGGTCAGGACCTGCTCGAGCTCTCGCCCGAGGACCGCGCCCGGGCCGGGCTCTTCCTCGCCTTCCAGTACCCGGTCGAGATCCCAGGGGTCTCGAACACCTACTTCCTGAAGGCGGCGCTCAACGCCATCCGCAAGGCGCGCGGCCTCCAGGAGCTCGACGCGGTCGAGTTCCTGAAGCTGGTGCGCGAGAAGGTCAAGCTGGTGCAGCTCGACGACAGCCTGATGAACCGACCCGTCAACGAAGGCTTCTCGGGCGGCGAGAAGAAGCGCAACGAGATCTTCCACATGGCGGTGCTCGAGCCGACGCTCGCGGTGCTCGACGAGACCGACTCCGGTCTCGACATCGACGCGCTCAAGATCGTCGCCGAGGGCGTCAACCGGCTGCGCTCGCCGGAGCGCGCGTTCCTGGTGATCACGCACTACCAGCGCCTGCTCAACTTCATCGTGCCCGACCGGGTCCACGTGCTGGTCGGCGGGCGCATCGTGCGCTCCGGCGGCAAGGAGTTGGCGCTCGAGCTCGAGGAGAGAGGCTACGTGTCGATCGACCAGGCCGCGCCCGCCGTCGAGACCAGCGAGGCGAGGGCGTAGGAGCCATGACCGTCGAGACCGCTCGCCGCCCCTCCTATCTCGATCGTCACGTCGCTGCCCTGCCCGCGCGGCTGGATCAGCCGGCGGCGGTGGCCGAGCTGCGCGCGCGCGCCCGGAAGCGCTTCGCCGTGCTCGGCTTCCCGTCGGTGAACGACGAGGAGTGGCGCTTCACCAACGTGGCGCCGCTGGTGCGGCGCGACTTCGAGCCGCTCCTGGAGCCGGGCACTGTGACGGCCGCCGACGTCGAGGCGGCGAGCTACCCGGGCTGCGACCGGCTGGTCTTCGTCGATGGACGCTTCTCGCCGGAGCACAGCGCGATCGGCGCGCTTCCGGCGGGGGTCGTGGCGGGCAGCCTGGGTGAGGCGCTCGCCTCCGGGTCGGAGATCCTGGAGGCGAACCTGGGACGCCACACCGTCGTCGACCACCACGCCTTCACCGCGCTGAACACCGCGCTCTTCGTGGACGGTGCCTTCATCGTGGTGCCGCGCGGCACCGTGCTCGAGCGGCCGATCCAGATCGTCAACCTGGCGTCGAGCGCGGCGGCCGGGCGCGCCGTTCACCCGCGCCACCTGATCGTCGCCCTGGAGGCGAGCCAGGCGAGCGTGGTCGAGACCTACGGCGGGTCGGGCGAGTACTTCACCGGCGTCGTGACCGAGCTCCACGCCGGAGACGGCTCGCACCTGCGCCACTACCGGATGCAGCGCGAGTCGCGCGGTGCGTATCACTTCGCCACCATCCAGGGCTGGCTTGCGCGCTCCTCGGTGCTGGCGTCGCACAACGTGTCGCTGGGCGGCCGCATGGTGCGCAACGACGTGGTCGCGCTGCTCGACGGAGAGGGTGCCGAGGGCATCTTCAACGGCCTCTACGTCGCCGAGGCCGACCAGTTCGTCGACAACCACATGCGGGTCGAGCACGTGGCGGCGCACTGCGCCAGCCACGAGCTCTACAAGGGGATCCTCGACGGCCGGGCCCGCGCCGTGTTCAACGGCCGCATCTACGTGCACAAAGGCGCGCAGAAGACCGACGCCAAGCAGACCAATCGCAACCTGCTCCTGTCGCGCCAGGCGCTGGTCAACTCCAACCCGCAGCTCGAGATCTTCGCCGACGACGTGAGGTGCACCCACGGCTCGACCGTGGGCCAGCTCGACGCCGACGCGATCTTCTACCTGCGCAGCCGCGGCATCGGCGCGGAGGCGGCCAAGAGCCTCCTCACCTACGCGTTCGCGAGCGAGGTCTCGCAGGCGATCGACTACGAGCCGGTGCGCCGCGATCTCGAGGAGTTCCTGTTCGGACGGCTCGCCGAGGGCGACGTCGTCCGCCAGGCGGTGTGACCATGAGCCGAGCGAGAATCCGACCCGCGATCCGGAGGAGGGGAGCGGCTCGCCTGCTCCCTCGGAAGCCATGAGCCACGCCACGCTGGAGCGCCGCCTCAAAGCTTCGAGCCCGGCGTTCGACGTCGAGGCGGTGCGCCGCGACTTTCCGATCCTGGCGCGGCGCATCGGCGCGAAGCCCCTGGTCTATCTCGACAGCGCGGCGAGCGCGCAGAAGCCGCGCGCCGTGCTGGAGGCGATCGACGACTGCTACGAGCGCTACTACGCCAACGTGCACCGCGGCGTGCACCGGCTGTCGCAGCAGTCCACCGACGCCTTCGAGGAGGCGCGCGAAACGGCGCGGCGCTTCCTCAATGCCCCGGCCGCCTCGGAGATCGTCTTCGTGCGCGGCACCACCGAGGCGATCAACCTGGTGGCTTCGAGCTGGGGTCGGCCGAACGTCGGTCCGGGCGACGAGATCCTGATCACCGAGCTCGAGCACCACTCGAACATCGTCCCCTGGCAGGCGCTGTGCGAGGAGCGCGGCGCGCGCCTGGTGGTGGCGCCGATCGACGACTCCGGCGAGGTCCCCCTCGAGGAGCTGGCTCGACGCCTCTCCGGGCGCACGCGCCTGGTCGCGGTCGCTCACGTGTCGAACAGTCTGGGAACCGTCAACCCGGTGCGCGAGATCGTCGAGCTGGCGAAGCAGGCCGGCGCTCTGGTGCTGGTCGACGGCGCGCAGGCTGCGCCGCACCTCGTGATCGACGTCGCGGCGCTGGGCTGCGACTTCTACGCCTTCTCCGGTCACAAGGCATTCGGGCCGACCGGGATCGGCGTGCTGTGGGGCCGCAGGGAGCTGCTCGACGCCATGCCTCCGTACCAGTTCGGCGGCGAGATGATCCGGACCGTCACCTTCGAGAAGACCGAGTGGGCTCCGGTGCCGCACAAGTTCGAGGCGGGGACGCCGAACATCGCGGGGGCGGTGGGGCTCTCGGCAGCGCTGCGCTACCTCGAGGGGCTCGACCGCGAGGCGGTCGCCGCGCACGAGGCGGCGCTCCTCGCCGAGACCACGCGCCGGCTCGCGGCCGAGCCCGACATCCGCCTCCTGGGCACGGCGCGCCACAAGACGGCGATCGTCTCGTTCGTCATGGCCGGCGTGCACGCCCACGACCTCGGCACCATCCTCGACCAGGAGGGGATCGCGGTGCGCACCGGCCATCACTGCGCCCAGCCGGTGATGAAGCACTTCGGGGTGGCCGCCTCCGCGCGCGCCTCGTTCGCGCTCTACAACACACTCGAGGAGGTCGACGCCTTCGTCGGCGCGCTCGATCGCGTGCGCGAGGTGTTCGCCTCATGAGCCCGGTCTCCGACGACCTGCGCGCCCTCTATCAAGAGGTCATCCTCGACCACTACAAGCGGCCCCGGAACTTCGGTCCGCTCGCCGGCGCCGACCACTCGGCGGAGGGCTACAACCCGCTCTGCGGCGACCAGGTCAAGGTCTCGGTGCGGCTCGAGGATGGCCGCGTCGCCGACGTCCACTTCGAGGGGGCCGGCTGCGCCATCTCGACCGCGTCGGCGTCGCTCATGACCGAGGCGATCAAGGGCAAGACGCTCGAGCAGGCCGAGGCGCTGTTCCAGCGCTTCCACGGTCTGCTCTCGGGGAAGAGCGCAGGCGACGCTGCGGGAAGCGGTGGCTCGCGCCAGGAGGGTCACGACCCGGGGTCCTCCGCCGCCGGCGCGTCGGAGGAGGACGAGCTGGACCTTGGCAAGCTCGAGGTCCTGGGCGGCGTTCGCGACTTCCCGGTGCGGATCAAGTGCGCCACGCTCGCCTGGCACGCGCTGCGCTCGGCTCTTCAGGGCGGCGACCGGGTCACCACCGAATAGCCTTCCGCCCGATGCGTCTGCGCCCCGGGCCCGGCGGCGTGCCGAGGCGTTTCTGGCGTGCGGTTCGTCGGCGCGGGAACGATCACCCGGAGTCGGCGGCCCCTTCGAGGCGCTCGTCGCAGGTGACCAGCTCGAGCCCCTCGATGCGACGGCGCGCGAGTAGGAAGGTTGCGAGATGCAACGCGTCCAGCGTGCGCAGGGCGGTGTCCCGGGCCACGCTCGACGCCAGATCGCAGACCTGCTGGCTCAGCTCCCACAGCTCGCATCGGCTCCAGAGCGCGTCCAGCTCGCGGCGCGCGTCGGCGAGGCGGGCTTCAGCGACACCTCCTTGGAGCCGGACGCGAATCAAAGCCCGAGCGGACTCGACCAGGGACAGGCGAGAAGTCACGAGCACCGTCGCCGCGGCGATACGAGCCTCGAAGTCGGGCGTCGTCCCCTGCTCGAGGATCGCGCGCAGGGCCACCGAGGTGTCGAGGTAGAGCGCCGTCATCGACAGCACAGGCCGGTCAGCCTCGCTCGCTCCGCAACTCGTCGAGGAGTCGTTGTGCGGTTCCGGGCGCAAGCCCGAGACCTCTGCTGCGCCAAATCCATTCACGCTTGGTCTGGGAGGCGCGCGTCACCTCGCCGGACGCCGCCAGCGCGTCGAGCATCTCCTCCACCCGCTCGGGCAGCGGCCGCTGCCGGCGCGCCGGGCGCAGCTCGGCAACCACCTCGTCTCGCTCGGTCACCAGCACGGTCTCGCCCGCCTTGGCGAGCCGCACGTACTCGGAGAGTCTGGCCTTGAGCTGCTTGATGCCGACCACCTTCACAGGACCATGGTAGTCACCGGTGGTCACTTCGTCAACTGTCCGCGGCGGCGACCCCGTGAGAGAGACGACGGCGCTGCTAGGATGGGACTTTGCGGCGCGCCGCCCAGGTGCACGCGCCCGGAGGGAAGGACGATGCGGACCACGTTCGCGCTCACCGTCACACTCGCTCTCGCGATCGCCTGCGCGCCTCTCCTCGGCCAGGAGGACGCGGGGATCCGCAACGCCACCTCGCCGGCGCCGGGCGTCCTCTTCGGCGGCCAGCCGACGGCGGAGCAGCTCGAGAAGCTCGCGGCTGCGGACTACAAGACGGTGATCGACTTGCGCGGACCGGAGGAGGATCGCGGCTACGACGAGGCCGCGGCCGCGGAGGCGGCGGGTCTGGAGTACATCGCGGTCCCGATCACCGGCGAGACGATCGAGGACGCGAAGACTCTCGACGAGTTCATCCGCATCTTCCGCGAGACCGAGAAGCCGGTGCTGGTGCACTGCGGCTCGGGCGCTCGCGTGGGGGCGGTCTACTATGCCTGGCTGGTGGCCGAGGAGAAGATGTCGCGCGAGGAGGCTCTGGCCAGAGCCAAGGAGCAGGGTCTCCGCGGCGAGACCTATCTGGCGCCGATCGACAGCTACCTCGATCAGAAGAGCGAGTAACGGGTCGCGCGTGAGTGAGCCAAGGCCGGATGGCGGCTTGGCGCGGACGACGCTCAGAGTCGTCCTCCTGCTCGTGCTGATCGGCACCACCTTCTGGATCCTTCGTCCATTTCTGCCCGCGATCCTGTGGTCGGCTGCGATCGTGGTGTCCACCTGGCCGCTCCTGGTCGGGCTCGAGCGCCGGTTGGGGGGAGGGCGCACGCTCGCCGCGGCCGTCATGACCACGCTCCTGACCGTCCTCCTGCTCCTGCCGTTCTTTCTCGGCGTCGTCGGGATCATCAACAACGCGGAGAGAATCACCGAGGGCGTGCAGTCGATCTCCAAGCTGACCCTGCCGCCCCCGCCCGCCTGGATCGAGAGCTTGCCGCTGTTCGGTGAGCGCATCGACTCCACCTGGCGGCAGACTGCCGCCGAAGGCGGCGAAGGGCTGCTCGCCCGCGTCGCTCCCTACGCCGGTCGGATGGTCACCTGGCTTCTCGGTCAGCTCGGCGGCGTCGGGAAGGTGGTGTTCCACATCGTCATGACCATCGTGGGCGTGGTGTTCCTCTACCGTCACGGCGAGTCGGCCGGAGCGCGGATCCGCCGCTTCGCCGTCCGGATCGCCGGGGGCGACGGCGAGCGGGCGGTCGAACTCGCGGCGCAGGCGACCCGGAGCGTGGCGATCGGCGTCCTCCTCACGTCGATGATCCAGGCCCTGCTCGCCGCGTTGGGGCTCGTGGTCGCGGGAGTGCCCTGGGTGGGGATTCTCACCCTGCTGATGGTGGTCACCGGGCTGGCGCAGGTCGGTCCGACGCCGGTGCTGGTGCCGGCGGTGGCCTGGCTCTACTGGCAGGGTGCGATCGGGTGGGGAACGGCGCTCCTGGCGTGGACGGGGTTCGTCACGGTCATCGACAACTTGATCCGGCCTTTCCTCATCCGCCGCGGCGCCGATCTGCCGCTGATGCTCGTCTTCGTCGGCGTGATCGGCGGGCTGGTGGGCTTCGGCGTGGTGGGCCTCTTCATCGGTCCCGTGGTGCTGGCGGTCGCGTACCGGCTGGTCGAGGACTGGACGGCCCGGGTGCGATCGCAGGAGACGGCGCCGGCGCCGGTCGAAACACCTCTGGCCTGAGCCTTCGACCAAGCCCCGATGGCCAGTGCAAACCGAGCGCGCCCGTCGTGGGCGGTGATCGCGGCAGCGTTGGCCGTAGCGGCGGCGCTGGCGACGATGGCCGGTCTCCTGGTCCGGGGCAGGCGCGGTCCGGAGACCGCGAGCGGGGCGGGGCGCGCGGCGACCCCGGCAGGATTCGCGGCGACCGCGGCCGCCGATGCCACCTACGTCGGGGTCCCGACCTGCGCCGGCTGTCACGAGGCCGAGACCGAGGCCTGGCGGGGGTCGCACCACGACCTCGCGATGCAGGAGGTGAGCGAGCCGACCGTCCTCGGTGATTTCGACGGTGCCAGGTTCGAGCATCGGGGCGTCACCACGACCTTCTTTCGTCGCGACGGCGGGTTCATCATCCAGACCGACGATTCCGACGGCGGCGCGCTCGCCGAGTTCGAGATCGCCTACACCTTCGGTGTGACTCCACTCCAGCAGTACCTGATCGCCTTTCCCGGCGGGCGCTACCAGGCGCTGGGCATCGCCTGGGACAGCAGGCCGCGCGAGCAGGGCGGCCAGCGCTGGTTCCATCTCTACCCGGACGCAGTGCTCGAGGCCGGCGATCCGCTCCACTGGACCGGGATCGACCAGAACTGGAATCACATGTGCGCGGAGTGCCACTCGACGAACCTGCGCAAGGGATATCGAGCGGCCGAGGATCGCTACGAGACGACCTGGTCCGAGCTCGACGTCGCATGCGAGGCCTGCCACGGCCCGGGCTCGGCGCACGTCGAATGGGCGCGCGCCGCGGCAGGGGAGAGTCGGGAGGCGGCCGCCGCGCGCGGGCGGGGGCCGGATCGCGCACCGGACTCGCTGGGACTGGTGGTGCGTCTCGACGACCGCAACCTCGACGGATGGGAGATGAGCCACGAGACCGGCACCGTGCGCCGCACCGCCCCGATGCCGTCTCGCGTCGAGGTCGAGAGCTGCGCCCGCTGCCACTCGCGCCGCGGTGTGATCGACGAGCGCTACGTCCACGGCCGCCCGCTCCACGACACCCATCGGCCCGCGCTCCTCGATCGGGGCCTCTACTTCGCGGACGGCCAGGTCCGGGGCGAGGTCTACGAGTACGGCTCCTTCCTGCAGAGCAGGATGTACACGGCGGGTGTGACCTGCAGCGACTGCCACGACCCGCACAGCCTGAGACTCCTGGCCGGCGGCGACGCGCTGTGCGCGCGCTGTCACGCGCCGGACCGCTTCGCGGCGGAGTCCCACCACCACCATCCCGCGGCGTCGCCGGGCGCGCGGTGCGTGTCGTGCCACATGCCCGAGCGCACCTACATGGTGATCGATCCCCGGCGCGATCACAGCCTGCGCGTGCCGCGGCCCGATCTCGCCGCTTCGACCGCAGCGCCCGACGCCTGCACCGGATGCCATCGCGATCGCGACGCCGCCTGGGCGGCCCGCTCGATCGAGAGCTGGCACGGCCGGCGCGAACGGCCGCCGCACTGGGGCGAGGCGATCGCCGCGGCGTGGCGGGGCGAGGCGGAGGCCGATCGCCGGCTCCTCGAGGTGGCGGCGGACGAAGGCGCCCCTGCCATCGTGCGCGGCACCGCGCTCTCCCTGCTGCGCGATCCGGCGTCGCCCGGCGCCAGGGCGGCGCTCACGCGCGCGATCGCCGACCGCGACGGACTGGTGCGGTTGGGCGCGCTGGCCGCGCTCGACGGCGCGGCGATCGAGGAGCGGCTCGCGCTCTGCGGTCCGCTGCTTCACGATCCCGCGCTGGCGGTCCGCATCGACGCGGCGCGCCTGCTCGCGCCGGTGCCGGCGGACCGGCTCGGCCGGAGCGAGGCCGCCGCGCGCGACGCCGCGCTCGGCGAGTATCGAGCGGCACAGGAGATCGACGCGGATCGCCCGGAGGCGCACTTCAACCTGGGCAACCTCGCGCTCGCCCAGAACGATCCGGTCGAAGCCGAGCGCGAGTACCGCGAGGCGGTTCGCATCGATCCCACGTTCGTTCCCGCTCGCGTCAACCTCGCCGACGTGCTGCGCCTCTCCGGCCGCGACGCGGAGGCGGTCCGCCTTCTCCGCGACGCGCTCGCGCGCCACGGCGGGGACGCCACGCTGCATCACGCGCTGGGGCTCGCCCTGGTGCGGCTCGGGCGCCACGCCGAGGCGCTCGGTGAGCTCGAGCGCGCCGCCGCCGCCGCTCCCGGCGAGCCGCGCTACGCCTACGTGCTCGCGGTGGCGCTCCATTCCGCGGGGCGAAGCGACGAGGCGATCGCGCTGCTCGAGCGCACGCACGAGCGGCAGCCCGGCGACGCCGACGTCCTGGCGGCCCTGGCCTCGATCGAGCTCGAGCGCGGCCGCACCGCCGCCGCGCTCGAGCACGCGCGCCGGCTCGGCGCCCTTCATCCGAACGACGCCGGCGCCCGCGCTCTGGCCGCGCAGATCGAGGGGGCTGCGGCGCGAGAGTAGAGATGGTGGCGAATCGTCGGGTCGCCGGAGAGGCGCTGGCCCTCAGCCGGGCCGGCGACCTAGGCGCCTATAATCCGGCCCCGACTCGGGCGATCACGATGCGAGTGCTCCTCATCGGCAGCGGCGGACGCGAGCACGCGCTGGCTTGGAAGCTCGAGCGCAGCCCCGAGGTCGAGGCGCTCTACTGCGCGCCCGGCAACCCCGGAATGCAGCGGCTCGGCGAGGGCGTACCGATCGCGATCGATCGCCCGGTCGAGCTCGCCGACTTCGCCGCCGAGCACGCGATCGACCTCACCGTCGTCGGGCCGGAGCTGCCGCTGTCGCTCGGCCTCGTCGACGAGCTCCAGCGCCGCGGCCTCGCCGCCTTCGGGCCGACCCGCGCCGCCGCCCGTCTCGAGAGCTCGAAGGTCTTCGCCAAGCAGTTCATGGTCCGGCACGGCGTCTCCACGGCGACCCCGTTCGAGGTGGTGGAGGACGAGGCGAGCGCGCGCCGTGCGGCGGCGGCGATCGGCCTACCGCTGGTGATGAAGGCGGACGGGCTGGCGGCGGGAAAGGGCGTCCTCATCGTGCAGTCCCCAGGCGATCTCGAGGACGCGCTGCGCGCGTTCTTCCAGGATCGCCGCTTCGGCGGCGCCGGGGCGCAGGTTCTGGTCGAGCCGTTTCTCGACGGCGAGGAGGTCTCGTTCATGGGGCTCTCCGACGGCCGGCGGGTGCTCGCGCTCGCGACCAGCAAGGACTACAAGCGCGTGGGCGAAGGCGACAGCGGCCCCAACACCGGCGGCATGGGGGCGCACAGCCCCTCGTTCGTGCTCTCGGAGACGGACAGCGACCAGATGCTGCACGACGTGCTCGAGCCCACGGTGCGCGGCATGGCGGCGGAAGGTGTCCCGCTGATCGGGGTGGTGTATGCCGGGCTCATGCTCACGGCCGAAGGACCCAGGGTGCTCGAGTTCAACATCCGCTTCGGCGATCCCGAGGCGCAGGTGCTGCTGCTGCGCCTGGAGGACGATCTGGCGCCGCTCCTGCTCGACGCCGCCACCGGAGGCTTCCGCGTCGAGCGGCTGCGCCACCGCAGCGACGCCGCGGCGTGCATCGTGCTCGCCAGCCGCGGCTATCCCGAGAAGCCCGCGACGGGCGAGACGATCCGCGGCATCGAGGCCGCGGAGAAGCGGCGGGGCGTGCACGTCTTCCATGCCGGGACGGCGCGAGAGGGACGGCGCCTGGTCACCGCCGGTGGACGGGTGCTCAACGTCTGCGCCCTCGGAAGCACGCTGATCGATGCGCTCGAGTCGGCGTACCGCGCCGCCGACGAGATCTACTGGCCGTCGAAGGTCCTGCGCCGAGACATCGGGCGGCGCGTCGTCGCGGGCCGCTGACGAAAGGGAGAGGAATCACGATGACGACCACCGACGCCTCCACGGTCCGACAGCTCCGCTCCACGATCAAGAAGGACGGCACGCTCGAGCTCTCGCTCGCCACGGTGCCGATGCCGGAGCCCGGCTCCGACGAGGTGGTGGTGCGGGTCGAGGCCTCGCCCATCAACCCTTCCGACCTCGGGCTCCTGTTCGGCCCCGCCGACATGAGCACCGCGAAGGCGTCGGGAACCGCTACCGATCCGGTGGTGACGGCGACCGTTCCCGAGCGGCTGATGCGCCTGGTGGCCGGCCGCCTCGACCAGTCGCTGCCGGTCGGCAACGAAGGAGCCGGCGTCGTCGTGGGCGCCGGGTCGGAGGCGTCGGCTCAGGCCCTCCTCGGCAGGACCGTGGCCCTCCTCGGCGGCGCGATGTACGCCCAGTACCGGGTGGTGAAGGCGAAGCACTGCCTGGTCCTCCCGCCGGGCACCACGCCCGCCGAGGGCGCCTCGTGCTTCGTCAACCCGCTCACCGTCCTCGGCATGGTCGAGACCATGCGCCGGGAGGGCCACACCGCGCTGGTGCATACCGCGGCGGCCTCGAACCTCGGCCAGATGCTGCAGAAGCTCTGCATCGCCGAGGGCATCGCGCTGGTGAACATCGTGCGCAAGCCGGAGCAGGAGGAGATCCTCCGCGGCGTCGGTGCGACCCGGGTGTGCAACTCGAGCGCGCCCACGTTCATGGACGACCTGACCGGCGCGCTCGCCGAGACCGGCGCCACCCTGGCGTTCGACGCCATCGGGGGTGGCAAGCTTGCCTCGCAGATCCTGACCTCGATGGAGGCGGCGGCCGCGAGGACCGCCAAGGAGTACAGCCGCTATGGCTCCTCCGTGCACAAGCAGGTCTACATCTACGGCGGCCTCGACCGCGGGCCGACCGAGCTCACGCGCAACTACGGCATGGCGTGGGGCATCGGGGGCTGGCTCCTGACGCCCTTCCTGCAGGAGATCGGCCCCGAGGCGGCGCAGCGGCTCAGAGAGCGGGTCGCCGCCGAGATCAAGACCACGTTCGCCTCGAGCTACGCCAAGGAGATCTCCCTGGCGGAGGCGCTCCGGCTCGACGTCATCGCGGAGTACGGCAGGCAGGCGACCGGCAGGAAGTACCTGATCAACCCCAGCCGGGGTCTCCCCTAGGCGACCGATCCGGCGCCGCACTCGCCACACGCTGCTAGAGGAGCCAGCGCCCGGCCTCACGGGCCCCGGCCGGTCGGCCGTCCGAGTGCTCGGGCGGCCTCCCGAGACTTCGGCCGACGTGCTCGACCCCACTTACCCACGGCCGCCTTCATGGTTTGACGGCATGGCGCGGCACTGGGATAATGGCCCGCGCTTCGGCCGGTCCGGGCCACCTCTCTTCCGGCATCGTGGTCTCGATGGAAGTGATCGGATCGAACGGGATTCCGTCGGGCGGGCGAGCTGCGCGATAGCGGAGGACCATGTCAGGCTGCGGAGGATGCTCCTTCAAGGGGATGTCGACGGCGGTGGAGGACACCTATGTCGGCGTCCGCTTCGAGGAGGAGACCAACCTCACGCTCTGCGCCACCGGCGGGCTCCATTACGCGAAGGGTGACCGCGTCGTCGTCGATCTCGAGCGCGGCCCGGCCCACGGCCGAGTCGAGAAGGTGCCGATGCCGGTGTTCAAGCCCTGCCAGAAGTCGGGCGCGAGACCGCTGCGCCCGGCGACGCGCCGGGACCTGGCGAGTTACGAGCGCAAGATCAAGAACGAGATGCGGGCCAAGCGCTTCGCTCGCGAGAAGGCCAGGGAGCTCGGCCTCGAGCTCAAGATCTCCAAGGTCGAGTTCACGCTCTCCGGCCGCAATGCCGTCTTCTACTTCACCGCCGACAGCCGGGTCGACTTCCGGCAGCTCGTGCGCGAGCTGTCGCGGCGCTTCTCGGTGAGGGTCAAGCTGCACCAGCTCGGTGCCCGCGACGAGGCCGGGCACCTGGGTGGGATCGGCGTGTGCGGCCGTACTCTGTGCTGCTCCACCTGGCTCACCGAATTCCAGCCGATCTCGATCGCGATGGCGAAGCGGCAGAACCTGAGCCTCAACCCGTCGAAGATCTCGGGACAGTGCGGTCGACTGCTGTGCTGTCTCGCCTACGAAGACGAGACCTACAGGAACCCGGACGAGTCGCTGCTGCGGCTCGGTAGAGGCGCTTACCAGCAATGACCGATCGCAAGCTCATCCGTCCCGAGATGGACGACAAGAAGACTCCGGCTTCCCGTGGAGCGCGCCGCCGCCCCAATCCGCCCGAGCAGACCAATGCCGAGGAGTTCTACTACCTCAAGCAGATGGCGGCCAAGACGCCGATGGTGCTCGTGCTCGAGAACGGCGACGAGCTGCGCGGGTGGATCGAGTGGTACGACAAGGGAGCGCTCAAGCTCAACCGCGCCGACGGCCCGAACCTGATGATTCTCAAGCACACCATCCGCTACATGTTCAAGGAAGAAGAGCTACGCCGGCGATCGCCTCGCCGTGCCGAGGTCTGACGACCGCTCCGGAGCCGGGCGGCGGTCGCGGCCGACCCTGATCTTCACCCAGGGCGACCCGGCGGGGGTCGGCCCCGAGCTCCTGCTGCGCCTCTTCGCCGAGCGCGGGGGTGAATTTGAACCGGCGTTCAAATCAATCGTGGTCGCCGAGCGGGTCGCGCTCGAGCGCTACGCCGATCTGGTCCCGGCCTTCGACCTCGACGCTCTGTCGAGCCCGCCGTCGCTGGTGCTGGTCGATCCGGTCGCTCGCCCGCGCCCGGTGGTGCCGGGCCGCCCGGAGCGCGCCGACGCCATTGGCGCCGTGGCCGCCCTCGAGCGCGCAGTCGCGCTGATCGACGCCGGCGAGGGCGACGCGCTGGTGACGCTGCCGGTCTCGAAGACCGAGATCGCGCGCCACGTCGATCCCTCCTTCCGCGGCCACACCGACTGGCTCGCCGCCGCGGCCGGATGCGGGAGCTACGGTCGCGATTACCTGATGACCTTCCTCGCCGCGGACCTTCAGGTCGCGCTGCTCTCGACGCACGTTCCGCTGCGCGACGCGATCGCGAGCCTCACCACCGGCGGCATCCTCGATGCACTGCGCTGCCTCGACCGCCACGCCGGCGGTCGCATCGCCGTGGCGGGGCTCAACCCCCACGCCGGCGAGCGTGGCCTCCTCGGCAGCGAGGACGAGACGATCGTGCGGCCGGCGGTCGAACGGGCGCGCGCGGAGGGCATCGACGCGTCGGGCCCGTGGAGCCCGGACTCGCTCTTCGCCCGCGCGCGCCGCGGCGAGCTCGACTGGGTGCTCGCGCTCTACCACGATCAGGGGCTGATCGCGGTGAAGACCGCCTCCTTCGGCGCCGCGACCAACTGGACGCTGGGCCTTCCCTTCCTGCGCACCTCGGTCGACCACGGCACCGCCCACGACCTCGCGGGCACCGGCCGCGCAGACCTCGAGCCGCTGCGCCACGTGGTCGCGACCACCCTCGCGCTCCTGGCGGGCGACCTCCCCCGTGGTCGCCGCGCCTCGGCTTGAGCGTTGGACACCGATCGGCCCACCGACCGAGGCGGTCGGGGAACAGCGGTCGGGGAACAGCGATCGGGGCGAGCGATGCGCGAACGCTACGCGAACGCTGCCCGCTACGAGGCGCCTTTGCCCGAGAGCACCACGGGAATCGTCTTCAGCAGGATCTTGACGTCGAGCGTCGGCGACCAGGAGTCGATGTACTCGAGGTCGAGCGCCATCCACTGGTTGAAGTCGCGGGTGTCGCTGCGGCCGCTGATCTGCCAGAGACAGGTCAGCCCCGGCTTCATCGCGAGCCGCCGGCGCTGCCAGGGCTGGTACTGCGCGACCTCCTCCGGCATCGGCGGGCGGGGCCCCACCAGGCTCATCTCGCCCCGGAGCACGTTCCAGAGCTGCGGCAGCTCGTCGAGACTGGAGCGCCGCAGGAAGCGGCCGAACGAGGTCACACGCGGGTCGCGCCGCAGCTTGAAGGCGGGGCCGGTCATCTCGTTCAGCGCGAGCAGCTCGCGGCGCCGATCGTGCGCGCCCTCCTCCATGGTGCGGAACTTGTACATCGTGAACAGCCGCCCGTTGAGACCGCAGCGGGTCTGCCGGTAGAGGACGGTGCCGCTGGAGCTGATCTTGATCGCCGCCGCGATCACCACGATGATCGGCAGACCGAGCATCAGGAGCAGCGTCGAGAGCGCGATGTCCAGGCACCGCTTCGCCGCCAGCGCGACGACGCCGTTGGGCGCGGGCGAGAAGGAGAGGAGCGGCAGGCCATCGAGCTCCTCGAGCTCGACCTTCGCCGGCGTGTGGGGGAAGAGCCGCAGCGCGAAGCGGGTGCGGATGCCGCGCTCCTGCAGGCTCAGGAAGAGATCCTCCATGCGGTCCAGGTCGCGCCGGCCGATGGCGAAGATCACGTCGTCGACGATGTTGTTCTCGACGATGCGCGGGAGGTCCTCGATCTTGCCCAGGACCGGCAGCAGAGGCGGCGTCTCGGCGTCGCTCTCGCTCCCGCTCTCGATCATGCCGAGGATGCGGAAGCCCCAGAACCGGTGCTCGCGGATCGAGTCGGCGATCATCTGACCGGAGGCGCCGGTGCCGACGATCACCACGGTGCGGTAGTTGTATCCGCTGGCGCGGAAGTAGCGCGACGTGAGACGCAGCGCCACCTTCTCGGCGAGAACGAAGAGGCAGGCGAGAGCGGAGAAGAGCAGGATCCAAGAGCGGCTGATCAGGTCCTCGCCGAGGAGCGCCTCGTCGAGGCGGAAGACGTAGATCGCGAGCGTGAAGATCACGCTTCCGGTGATCGAGGCGCGGACCACGTCCCACGCCTCGTCGAGGAGCGGCACGGTGCGGTGCGATCGGTACTCGCCCAAGACCAGGAGCAGCGCCGCCCAGATCGACACCGCGAGCGGCACCAGCGGCAGGTAGGCGCGGAGCGGGTAGAAGTGCTCGGAGAAGAGCGCGGGCAGGATCGCCGGGAGAACGACCGACCGCAGCCCGTGCGCCACCACCGCCGCGGCCGCGACCAGGGCCAGATCGAGGACGAAGAGGGCCGCGTTCAGGAGGCGGGCCTGCTGTTTCAGCATCGCCTAGCTTGGTCTGTGGTCGGTTGCGGCCAAATTATAGCATTGCGCCATATTCAACTGTCTGCCTGCTTCTGACGCTGCGAGACCACTCCGAGTCCGATGCCCGGGGCGGGCGTCGGAGGGCCGGCCACTACCTCCCTCACCCTCGCGCCAGCCGGCGGAACACCTCTTCGTACTGACCGGCGATTCTATCCCAGGAGAAGCGCTCCGCGGCCCGCGCCGCGGCCCGCTGCGCCTGCTCTGCGCGGAGTGGAGCGTCGTCGAGCAGGTGCCCGAGCACCTGGGTGAGGGTCTCGGGCCGGGCGGCCTCGAAGTAGAGCCCGGCACAGCCCGCGACCTCACGGTTCTCCGGCGTGTCGTTGACCACCACGCAGCCCCCGTAGCCCATCGCCTCCACCAGCGCCGGATGGGTGCCGCCGACCTCGGTGGCGTGGATGTACGCCAGCGCGTGATGCTGGAGCTGGCGATAGAGCTCGCCATAGAGCGCGCCCGGGAAGAGGATCCTGGGATCGGCGCCCTGCTTGAAGCTGTCGATGAACGCCCGCGCGTAGGGCGCGTCGCCCACCATCACCAGCGGTGTCGTCCCCGGGACCGCGCGGTAGGCCTCCACCACCCGGTGCGGGTTGTTCTCCGGCTCGAAGCGGCTGACGTAGAGGAAGTAGCGCCCGCTCTCGAGGCCCAGGCGCCGCAGCGCCTCGTCCCCGGGGTCGGAGTCGGGATCCACGCCGTACGTGATCGTCGTGGTGGCGACGCCGTAGCGCTCGACGTAGTGGCGCGCGATCACGTCGGCGTCGGTGATCACCTCGTCGGCGACGCGCACCGCCAGTCGCTCCGACAGCGCGTACACGCTGCGGCCGAACGGACCCCACTTGGCCCGGCGCCGTTCGATGCCGTCGACGTGCAGCGCGACCGGGATCTCGGCGGCGCGCAGGATCGGGACGAACATCGCGTTGGCCGAGTTCACCACCAGCGCGGCGTCGAACCCCCGCTCGGCGGCGTGGAACGCCGAGAAGAGCGTGTGCACCGGGGTGTCGAGGTGCTTGCGCCGCACCGTCGGCAGGACGACGAGCCGGCAGCCGCGGTGCTCCGCGATCGCGGGGTCGACGACGTGCGAGCGGCAGTAGACCGTGACTCGATGCCCGCGCTCGGCCAGCCGTGGGCCGAGCTCCTCCAGGAGCGTCTCGTAGCCGCCGTAGCGGGCGGGGATGCCGCGGCTGCCGAGCAGCGCGAGCTCGAGCGAGCGCGTCGCGCCGCCGCTCACGAAGAGCTCCTGTGGTCGGTGACGGCCGCGCGCACGAACCAGGGTTCGATCGAGCGGGTCCTGCGGCCCTGGATCCGGCGCCGGCGTTCGTAGAGCGCGTGGCGGTTGCGCCAGAGCCAGCCGTAGGCGGAGAGTGATCGGCGCTCGCGGAGCAGCACGTAGCCGAGCGCGACCAGGTCGCGGAACAGCGTGAAGGGAAGGGTCGCCACCAGGTTGGCCGGCGTTTGATGATAGACGCGCAGCAGGTACCGGTTCTTGAGCGAGTGGAAGTTGATCTCGGGCTCGAGCTCCCGGCGCCGGCCGGGAGCCACGCGGCGCCGGTGCTGTGCCGCCGCCAGCGGCTCGTAGACCACGTCCCATCCCCGCTCCTGCAGCCGGAAGCAGAGCTCGGCATCCTCGCGGAACGAGTGGAACCAGTCGTCGAAGACGCGTCCGTCGATCGCGACGTCCTCGAGCGCCTCGCGCCGGAAGAGCGACGCCGCGCCGGTGGCGCCGAACACCCGCGCGCGGGTGCGGTGCTGCCCGCGGTCGGGGCGACCCGATCCGCGATCGAGATGGCGCCAGGTGAGCGTGAGCTTCATGCCGCAGGCGTCGAGGCGCGGCCGCTCGCCGCCGGCCACGAGACGCGAGAGCCGGCCGGTGGCCGCTCCGACCCCTCGAGCTCCGTTCCCGGCGGCGGCGCTGGCGTCGAGCAGGCGGTCGAGATAGTCGGGCGCCGGGCGGGCGTCGGGGTTGAGCAGGAGCACCCAGGGCGCGGTGCCACGAGCCAGCGCCGCGTTCATGCCCCCGGCGAAGCCGAGGTTGCGCTCGAGCGCAACGACGGTGATCGGGAGCGAGGTGGCCGCGGCGAAGCGGCGCGCGATCGCGAGGCTTCCGTCCCGGCTCGCGCAGTCGACCACCTGGACGGCGAGCGGGCGATGGGTGAGCGCCTCGACCGACTCGAGACAGCCGGCGAGGTCGTCCGCCGAGTCGAACGTGACGATGCAGACGTCGATCGCGGTCATGGTCGCCATTTCGCGGCGAAGCGGCGCGGCGCGCGGAAGCCGCTGGCGGCTCCGAGCGCGAGCCCCGCGAGACCGCGCAGCGCGTCGGCGCGGCCGCGGGCGCGCCGCGGGCTGCGCAGTGGGAGGGCGAGCGCCCGCAGGAGCGCGGCCACCGGAAGCGAGATCCTGGCCGCGGCCGCCCAGCCCTTGCCGTGGTGCTTTCGCAGATAGCGCACGAGGTTGCGGTGATAGATCCACAGAAAGGCGCCGTAGCCGAGCGCGTCGAGCGATCCGCCGAGCCCGTGTTCGAACGTCGCCGCCGGCCAGTAGTGGAGGGTCGCGCCCGCGTCCGCGAGCCGGGCCGCGAGATCGACATCCTCGAACCAGGCGGGATGGAAGCCCGGGTCCATGCCGCCCACCTCCGCGAGCACGGATCGCCGCAGCAGGAGCGCCGCCGCCGCCGGCTGCTCGACCGGCGCGCCCGCCCGCGGCTCGGCGCCGAGGCGCGGCACGCCGCGCAGGAAGAAGACCTGCCGCAGGAGGCCGCCGGGGCTCGGCAGCGACCGCAGCTGCCAATCGTACTGCGGCCGTCCGTCCCCGCCGACGAGGCGCGGCACGACTCCCGCCCAGGACGGGTTCGCCTCGAGCACCCGCGTGAGCTCCTCGATCGAGCCCGGGAGCGGGCGGGCGTCAGGGTTCAGCAGCATGACGAACGGTGCGCGCGCGCGCGCGAGCGCTTGGTTCACGCCGCCGGCGAAGCCGAGGTTGCTGCCGGGCTGCGTCACCACCAGGCGCGGACGCGGATCGAGCGCCAGCTCTCCCGAGTTGTCGACGACGACGAGACCGAAGCGCGGATCTTTCGGCCAGGCGTCGAGCAGCCGATCGAGCGCCTCCGGGGATCGCCAGTGGATGACCAGGCCTTCGGCGAGGAGCCCCGGGCTCGAGGGATCGGTCACGGCCGGGAGTCGATCGCTGGGGAAGAGGTCACGATCGGGTCGAGCAGCGGACGCTCGAAGCTCGCGAAGCCGGCGAGCCGGCGCGGCGCCGAGATCAGGCCGCGAGCGATCGCGCCGGCCAGCGCACGGTCGCCGCCCGCCGCCGCGGCGACCAGCGTGGCCGCGTCGCGCGCGACCAGCAGCGGCAGGCGCGGCCAGAACGAGCGTCCGAGCAGACGTGCGAGCACGAGGTAGCGGTTGCGGTAGACCAGCGCGAGGCGATCCCCCGCGCGCAGGCTCGCGGAGCCGAGGTGCTCGCACGCCGCGGCTGCGACCAGCCACGCCCGGAACCCCTTGGCGCGCAGGCGGCACGCCAGGTCCACGTCCTCGTAGTAGGCCCCGAGGCGCGCGTCGAAGGCGGCACCGCCGGCGCCCGCCGCCGCCTCGAGCGCGGACCGGCGGTAGACCGCCGCCGTCGCCGATACCCCGAACACCTCCCGGTCGGTGGTCGGGGCCTCACTCACCGGGCGATGATGGAGGAGCTGCACCGCCTGCCAGCGGTCGTTCCACTCGAGGCCGCAGCCGTCGATACGCTGGCCCGCGGGCCCGATCGAGAGGGCTCGGCGCTCCAGGTTCACCCCCTGCGCCGCCGCCGCCCGCGCGTCGCGCTCGAGGGCTTCGACCAGCGGCTCGAGCCACGGCGCGCGCGGCACGGCGTCGTCGTTGACGAGGGCGATCCAGGGCGTGCGCGCCGCGGCGATTCCCAGGTTGGCCGCGCGGGCGAATCCCAGCAGCTCGGGCGCGCGCAGCCGCTCGACGGCGAGTGAGGGCTCGACCGGGCCCGGCGCGCCGCCCTGCTCGACCAGGACGATGCGCAGCCGCGCGCCGCCCTCCTGCCGCAGTGCGGCAAGGCAGTCTCCGACCAGCGGGCTGCGGCCGACGGTCGGGACGACGGCCGTGACGCTCTCGGCCGTCAGCGCCACCACAACCTCAGGCGATCGACCACCAGCCGATTTCTCTGCAGGTCCTCCGCGGGCTCGCCGGGCCCGCTCGCCTCGAGCACCAGCGGCGCTCCCGCGGTCCAGGGAAACGGTCCCAGGCGCATCGAGGACCAGTCGCTCTCCTGCTCGAAGTCGTGGGTACCGAGCGGCCGGTCTCCGGCGTAGAGCGCGAGCGTGAGCGGGGGGTGGCGGCGCCGCAGATAGCGGGCCTCGATCTCGATCTCCACCAGGTCGCCGCCGGCCGCCACCGGAACGACGATGCGTTCTCCCTCGGGCAGGAGCCAGGCTCCTCGGTAGCGCCAGCGGTCGATGGTCCACATCGGCGGGTTGAGCTCGCCGCCGGTCTTGGCGACGAACGCGTCCTCGACCTCGACGGTGCGGGTGGGGAGGCGCGCCGCCGCGACCAGGATCGCCGGGGCGCCGACTAGGAGGAGAGTCGCGCCGAGCGCCAGGCCGGCCGGCGCAGTGACGCGCGCCCGTGACCGGCGGCGCAGCGCCGGGATCCACCACGACGCCGCGATCGCCGCCGCGGCGAGCGGCCCCCACAGCGCCGCCGGCCGCGGCCGGACGTAGCTCGGGAACAACCGGGCTAAATCGACGCCGAGATGCATCCCGACGTGGTCGAGCACGCGGCTGGTGCCGTTCGCGAAGTTGTAGGTCCATCCCGGCGCCGACACCCAGAGCAGGCCGAGCACCAGGGTCGCGCCGCCGAGCGCGGCGCAGAGGACGCGCGGCGCCGTCCGCCGGCGATCGACGAACGCCTGCGCCAGGGCGATGCCGAGGAGCGGCAGGAAGGCGAGGCCGTAGCGGAAGGGCGGCGACCATCCGCCGTACCACTCGCCTCGCGGCGCCACGAACGCCAGGTAGGGCAGGGCGACGAACGCGGCGTCGGCCAGCAGGCGGTGGCGCTTGACGAGAAGGACGCCGATCGCGGGCAGCGCGACCAGCCAGATCGGAGCGCAGGCGAAGAGGCCGAACGCGCCGTCGAAGAAGAGGCCGGCGAGGCCACGCAGGTAACGCTCCACCGGATGCGTCGTCAGGTCGAGCTCGGCGAGGCTGTGCACCTTGAGCGGGTTCCCGAAGCGCACCTGGTTGTGGACGAGAATGCCCGCCGCGGTCGACGCCAGGAGCGCGGCGAGCGCGAGCGCTGGGAGCACACGCGCGCGCACGCGGGCGGGCGGATTCTCGCTCGCGGTGGTCGCGGCTGGCGCGCCGCCTCCCGCATCGCGCGCGGGCTCGGCGTGCGCCTCGCTCAGCCGGTGCCGACCCGCGGGCACGACCGAGCGCCAGACGAAGAGCGCCAGCAGCGAGAGCGCGAGCAGCGTCAGCCGGATCTTGACCAGCGGCAGGAGCAGGATCGGGACGGCGAGGCCGAGCAAGGCCCGCCGCGAGCCGCCCACCGCCGCGGCGTGGACACGATCGAGCCCCACCACGACGAGGAGCGCGGCTGGCACCTCCACCCAGATCTGCGACGAGTAGAGCAGCAGTGGCGGCGTGAACGAGAAGACGCTCCACGCGGCGAGGACCTCTCCGGGCCGGTCGGGGAAGTAGCGGCGGGCGAGCCGGAGCGTCGCCCATGCCAGCGCGGCGGTCGCCGCCGCCATCGCGAGCAGGGCGCCCCAGTGGCCGGCGACGGCGTAGGGCAGCGCGAGCGCGAGCGGCAGCAGCAGGTTGTGCCGCGAGTAGATCTGGCCGTCGGGCCCGCGCGGATCTCCGAGCTGCGGCTCGAGCGGGCGATCGAGGAACCGAGCGGCGTCGCCGCGCCGGTAGTTGTTCTCGAGATTCGCATCGCGGTCGAACACCAGGCTGTGCGCGACCAGCAGGTTGTAGGGCTCGTCGCCGTCGGGCGGACGGTGCTGCGTGGTCCAGGGGACGAGGCTGGCGTACACCACGAACGGAAGCCAGAAGAAGATCGCGGGCGGGCGCTCGGGAAGCCGCGCGCCGAGCAGCGGACGCAGACGGACGACGACGCGCGCGACCCAGTACGCGAGCACGAGGAGCAGACCCACGGCGAGGAGCGGGTCCGCCGCGGCGAGCCCGAGGCGCGGCGCGCCGAGCGCCGCGGTCGCGAGCGCCGCCGTGCCTGCCAAGAGCGCCGTCGCTTCGCGCGCCGCCAGCGGCCGGAGGCGCCGCTCGCGCATCCAGCGTTCGATCGCGTACGCCGCCGCGAGCACGATCGGAAGCATCGCGAGCGTGGTGCGGAACGGATCACCGTGCTCGGCCGGCAGGGCCGAGCGGGCGATCGCGGCGAGAGCGACCCCGGCCGCGATCGCCACCAGGTAGACGTGGCGGCGCGGCGCGCTCGCGCCCTGGGAGCCGTGCGCGCCGGCGGACCCGCGCTCTTCCTGCGCTCGTGCGCCGCTCGCAGCGACTCGGTGTCTCAACGGGAGAGCTCCAGATGGAAGATCGTGAGCACGAGGTCCGGAGGGATCCCGGGCGCCAGCCGCAGCTCGATCGCCGTCGCTCGCCCGGTGGGCTCGACGGCGAGGCGCGCGCGGTAGCGCTGCCCGAAGAAGCCACCCCCCGCCTCCACCCAGCCGAGGAACGCGGGAGGCGCGACGAACCCGGGGACCGCCTCGACGTCGGCTCGTCGCGCCGCCCACTCGCCGGTGTCGGTGCCGGCGCGGATCGGCAGCACGCGATCGCCTCCGGCGGTGCGCAGCAGAATCTCGGCGACGAGGGTGTCCGCGGGTACGGTGGCCGCGTTCGACAGCGTCGAGTCGAGGGTGATGGCCGAGACCCGCACCGGTTCCGCGAAGCGCTCGCTCCAGACAGCGCGTCGTGAGTCGAGCTCGACGGGCTGGCGCGAGATCGGCAGCGCCGAGGTGCCGGCATGCTGCGCCAGCGCGAGCGGCACGAGGAGGATCGCGAGGGCTCGAGGTGCGAGCTGCGCGCGCCGCTCGCCCGGCGCCAGGAGGCGGCTCGCGAGCGCGGCGGCGCCGAAGAGAAGGAGCACGACGACCGCCGTCTGCCATCCGCGCCCGAGGCCGAGCAACGCGGTCACTTCGGGGAGCGGGCTCGAACGGAGCCAGGGGTAGGCGGCGAGCACCGCGACAGTGCCGGCGAGCACTCCGGTCCAGGTGGCCTGGAGGCGCACCCAGACCGGATGCGTACCGGCCACGGTGGCGGCGAGGAGGACGGCGGGCGCGACCAGAGCCGCGCGATCGGGGCTCAGCGCAGCGGTGCCGAGCGCGATGGCGAGCGCCGCCCATCGTGCCCTGCGCTCGCGGCTCGGCTCGCTCGAGACGATCGGCAGGAGGACGAGGAGCCAGAGCGGCCCTTCGAACGCCGCGAAGCGCTGGGCCTCCGGCGCGAAGTACGCGACCACCCCCGCGAGCCCGGCGACGAGGCGCGCCCAGGGCGCGCCGGCGAGCGCGACGGCGCACAGCGCGAGCAGGACGCCGCGCTCGAAGTCCCAGGCGAGGGGCAGGAAGAGAGCCGCGCCCAGGACGGTGCGCAGCGCGGCCGGCCGTTCGCGGTCGGCGGCGAGGGTGGCGGCGGCGGGGACGGCGAGCGCCAGCGCGCTCATCGGCGTGAACCCCGGCCCGAGCGCGAACGCCGTGGCGGCGGCGAGCACCGCCGCGAGCACGCCGCGCCGCTCCGCCAGGACCAGCGTCGCGGCGGCGGCGGCCGCCGCCAGGCCCACCAGCGCGATCACGTCAAAGGCGGTGGGCGAGAGGAGGTCGCCGCCGCGGGCGAGAAGCTGCGCGCCGAGCGCGAGCGCGCAGACCGTCGAGGCGCGCGGCCGATCCACGCTTGCTGCGCCGGCCGCCGCGATCGCGAGCAGCGCGGCGAGGAGAACCCCGACCGCGGCGCCGCGATCCGGCGTTCCGGGAAGCGCCCAGGGGATCGCTGCGAGGAGAACGGCGCCCGTCGCATAGAGCGAGCCGGTGCGCAGCCTGGCCTGGAGCGCCGCGTAGAGGACCGCGGCGCAGAGGAGCCCCAGGTAGCGCGCCTCGGCGGCGACCGGCGGCTCGCGATGGAGCGCCGCGATGGTCCACCAGGACGCGGCGCAGGCCACGGGGAGAGCGATTCGCGCGATGCGCTCGGCGAGCGGGGTGGCGGCCGCGCGGTCGGCGGCGTGCGCCCGCGGGCTCGGTGGAACGGTGGGTCCGACCGGCGCCGCGGCGCGCGACGCGATGCCGGTGGCGGGCACCACGCCCGGAGAATGCGCACGGATCGCATCCTCGCCGAGCCGGTGCGGTCGGTCTCTGGATGGCTTCGTCAGGTAGACCCCCGTGCCCGCGGACGGGCGCCGCGCGATCGGCCGCCGTTGTTGCACCGACGACCTCCCAGCCCGCTGCCGGAGCATTATGGTGACATCCACTACTTTGGCCAAGGAGAACGGCAAGGTGTTCGTTGACGCTCCTGGGGGGCCCGCTCTAGACTGCCCGGTTCATGCAGTCGAGGGACCTGCTGCGCGAGCGTCCCGACGAGGTCAAGGCGCGCCTCGAGGGCCGCGGCGTCGATCCGGCGCTGGTTGCGGGATGGGGCGAGCTCGATCGTGAGCGCCGGGCGGTGCTCCTCGAGTCGGAGGCCTTGAAGCAGCGGCGCAACGAGGCGTCGAAGCGCATCGGCGAGCGCAAGCGCGCCGGCGGCGACGCCGCGGAGGAGATCGCGAGCGTGGCCGAGCTCAAGGGCGAGATCGAGCGGCTCGACGCGCGGCTCGCGAAGGTCGACGCCGCTCTGCGCGACCTCGAGATCCGCCTGCCCAACCTGCCCGCGGAGGACGTGCCGATCGGGGAGGACGAGAGCGCGAACCGGGTGGAGCGCGTCGTCGGCGTGCCCCGCGACTTCGACTTCGAGCCGCAGCCGCACTGGGATCTCGGCACCCGGCTCGGCATCCTCGACTTCGAGCGCGCGGCGAAGCTCGCGGGCGCGCGGTTCGCCGTCTATCGCGGCGCGGGCGCGCGCCTCGAGCGCGCGCTCGCCACCTTCATGCTCGACCTGCATACCGGCGAACACGGCTACACCGAGATCATTCCGCCCTTCCTGACCAACGACGAGTCGCTGCTCACCAGCGGGCAGCTCCCGAAGTTCGCCGAGGACCTCTTCCATCTCGAGGGCTCGCCCTACTGGCTGGTGCCGACGGCGGAGGTGCCGCTGGTGAGCCTGCACCGCGGCGAGATCCTCGAGCAGGCGGCGCTGCCGCTGCGCTATACCGCCTTCACGCCCTGCTTCCGCTCGGAGGCGGGCTCCTACGGGCGCGACGTGCGCGGGCTCATCCGGCTGCATCAGTTCAACAAGGTCGAGCTGGTGCAGATCACGACCGTGGAGGGAAGCGCCGCGGCGCTCGAGGAGATCACGCGCCAGGCGGGCGCCGTGCTCGATCGGCTCGAGCTTCCGTACCGCGTCGTCACGCTCTCGACCGG
>DATKDQ010000210.1:0-5409 GCA_035544635.1 Thermoanaerobaculia bacterium | reverse complement strand
CTCGCCGAGTTCACCGAGCGCCTCGAGGGCGAGCTCGGCGCGCTCGAGCTCGAGCTCACGATGTCGGGCCCCGACGACGAGCGCAGCGCGATCATGGCGCTGCACCCGGGCGCCGGCGGCACCGAGTCGCAGGACTGGGCGGAGATGCTCCTGCGCATGTACCTGCGCTGGGCGGAGCGCCACGGCTTCGAGGTCGAGATGCTCGATCGGCTCGACGGCGAGGAGGCCGGCATCAAGAGCGCGACCTTGGCGCTACGCGGGCCCTACGCCTACGGTTACCTGCGCGGCGAGAACGGCGTCCACCGCCTGGTGCGCCTCAGCCCGTTCGATGCCGCCAAGCGCCGCCACACCTCGTTCGCGTCGGTGTACGTCTATCCCGAGATCGACGACGACGTGGAGATCGAGATCCTCGACAAGGACCTGCGCGTCGACACCTACCGCTCGTCCGGCGCCGGCGGCCAGCACGTCAACGTGACCGACTCGGCGGTGCGCATCACCCACCTGCCGACGAACATCGTGGTCACCTGCCAGAACGAGCGCAGCCAGCACAAGAACCGCGCCACCGCGATGAAGATCCTGCGCGCTCGACTCTACGATCTCGAGATCCAGAAACGGGACGAAGAGCAGACCGCCCGGGAGGGCGAGAAGCGTGAGATCGGTTTCGGCAGCCAGATCCGCAGCTACGTCCTCCATCCCTACCGCATGGTGAAGGACCACCGCACGGGAACCGAGATCGGCGACGCCGACCGAGTGCTCGACGGCGACCTCGACCTCCTGATCGAGTCGTGGCTGCGGTCCCGGATGGGCAGCCAGCAGGCGGCCCGCGCGGCCGGCCTGAAGAACGCCGCCCAGAAGCCCCCCACCCGACCGGAGCCGTGAAGCTGACGGGCCCCGCGCCGGCGCCGCCGGCATGCCGATGTCAGCCGCCTGCCGGAGCTCCTTCCGGGGTGAGCCGTTGACGAGAACGCCGGTGACCGCGACGGGAGCGGAGCGAGGCGCGCCCTGGCGCCGTCTCGCGCTGGATCTGGTCTCCCCGCTGCCGCCGGTGCGCACCGGCATCGCCGACTACACCATCGATCTCCTGCCCGAGCTCGAGCGGCGCTGCGACGTACGGCTGGTGCGCGTCGACGGTCAGGAGGTCTCGCCCGAGATCGTCGAACGGTTCCATCCGGTCTCCGAGGACTCGGCGGGCGAGGGTGGAAGGCTTCCCTTCTACCAGATAGGGAACAACGTCTACCACGAGCGCATCCTCGAGCTGGCGCTGCGCCGCCCCGGCATCGTCACCCTTCACGACCTCTTCCTCCACCATCTGCTGATCGAGCGCACGCTGGCGCGGGGAGAGATCGAGCCGTATCGCGAGTGGCTCGCGTTCGACCATGGTTGGATGGGAGCCGCGGTGGCGGAGCCGCCGCGCTGGGGCGCCTACGGCACGGCCTGCCTGTTCGCGCTGGCGTGCAACGCGCGCCTGGCGCGGCGCCAGCGCGGCGTCCTGGTCCACAGCCGGTGGGCGAGAGAACAGCTCCTCGAGGAGGCGCCCGGCGTCGAGGTCCGCGTGGTGCCGATGCCGATGCCGCTCGAGCCGGAGGTCGACCCTGCGCTGCGGGCAGAGGCGCGGCGGCGCCTCGGCATCCCCGAGCAGGCGCCGGTCCTCGGCTCGTTCGGGTTTCAGACGCCGATCAAGCGCACCGATGTCGTGATCGCTGCGCTCGCTCGCACCGAGCTGCGGGACGTGCATTTCCTGGTCGTGGGGGCGGTCGCGCGCGAGCTCGATCTCGAGCGCCTGGCGCGCGAGCACGGGGTCGCCGATCGCCTGCACCTCACCGGTTTTCTGGAGCGCGACGCGCTCGCGCAGGCGATGGCTGCGGCCGATCTCTGCGTCAACCTGCGCTACCCGACGGCGGGCGAGACCTCGGCCTCGCTGCTGCGCCTGCTCGCCATGGGCCGCCCCACTCTGGTCTCGGACTACGCCCAGTTCACCGACCTGCCGCGCGACTGCGTGGCGCACGTCCCGATCGGCGAGGGTGAGGTCGAGGCCATCGCGGCCACCGCGCGCGCGCTGCTCGCCGACTCTGGCGCGCTCGCAGCGCTGGGCCGGCGGGCGCGCGAGCACGTCCGGCGCGAGCACGACCCGGCGCGCGCCGCGGGCGCGATCGCCGACGCCTGCGGCGAGCTCGCGGAGCTTCCGGCGGGGGCGCCGCAGGCCGCCGCGCCGCGGCCGCCTTCGACTTTGACCTGGGGCGCAATCGACGGCGAGCTCTACCTCGAGGGCGCGCAGGCTCCGTGGCCCGAAGGAGCGCTGCGGCGGCTCGTGCTTCGCGTTCGCAACAACGGTCGCGTCCGCTGGCTCGCCGGCACCCGGGGCGACGGCGGCATCGCGTTCGAGGTGAGGCTGCAGACCGAGGAGGGGACGACCGGTGCATCCGGCGGCCGCGATCGGAGCGGAGGCGCGCCCGGCGACGGCGGCCGCGACCTGCTCGCCGGCCGTCCCTGGCCGCCGCTGCCGGTCGACCTCGAGCCTGGCGAGGAGACCGCGCTCCTGCTCGAAGTCCGGCGGCCGCTCGGAAGGGCGCGCCTGCGGATCGAGCCGCACGTGCTGGGGGTGGCCGGCGCCTCGGCGCTCGGCGGCCCGGTATGGGAAGCGGAGCTGTGACCCAGACCAGTTGGATTCTCGACGCGCGGTATCATTTTCTCTTCATCGGCAACGACGCGGAGCATCACCATGACGACGACGATTCACGATCTGCAGTCGATCGCGCAGCAGCTGGTCGCGCCGGGCAAGGGCATCCTCGCGGCGGACGAGTCGACCGGAACGATCAAGAAGCGGTTCGATTCGATCGCGCTCGAATCGACCGAGGACAACCGCCGCGCCTACCGCGACCTGCTCTTCTCCACCCCGGGGGTCGAGGAGTTCATCAGCGGCGTGATCCTCTACGACGAGACGCTGCGCCAGAGATCGAGCGACGGCAAGCCGTTCGCCCAGGTGTTGCGCGAGCGGGAGATCCTCCCCGGCATCAAGGTCGACCAGGGGGCGAAGCCGCTGCCCTTCGCGCCGGGAGAGAAGGTGACCGAAGGGCTCGACCGGCTGCGCGAGCGCTGCGCCGAGTACCGCGAGCTCGGCGCCACCTTCACCAAGTGGCGCGCGGTGACCGACATCGACGGAAGGAAGGGGCTGCCGAGCGACCTTGCTCTCGACGCCAACGCGCACGGGCTGGCTCGCTACGCCGCGCTCGCGGTGGAGGAAGGCCTGGTCCCGATCGTCGAGCCCGAGGTGCTGATGGACGGCGACCACTCGCTCGAGACCTGCTTCATGGTGACCGAGCGCACTCTGCGCAAGGTGTTCGCGCAACTCTACGAGCACCGCGTGCCGCTCAAGGCCATCCTGCTCAAGCCCAACATGGTGGTGCCCGGCAAGAAGCATCCGAAGCAGGCGAGCCCCGAAGAGGTGGCGCGCGCGACCGTCGACTGCTTCCTGCGCTGCGTGCCCGCCGCCCTGCCCGGGATCGTCTTCCTCTCGGGCGGCCAGAGCGAGGAGGAGGCGACGGCGAACCTCGACGCCATGAACCGCCTCGGGCCGATGCCCTGGCAGATCAGCTTCTCCTATGGCCGGGCGCTCCAGGCGTCAGCGCTCGCGGCGTGGAAGGGCAACGCGGCCAACCGCGAGGCGGCCCAGCGCGCCTTCCGTCACCGCGCCAAGCTCAACGGCGCGGCGCGCCACGGGCGCTACGAGCCGAAGATGGAGAAGATCGCGGTCTGAGCACACCAGGTCCCCGACCGCAGTCTGGGCGTCCGAGCGGACCGAATCCGCGCGAATCCTACCGAGCGCTCGCCGCCGCCTCACCGCCGGCGGCCTTCGCCGCGGCGAAGTGCGCGTCGAGCTCCCGGGCCACCGCCTCGGGCTGCTCCAGAAAGAAGATGTGCGCTCCCTCCTCGACCAACGCGAGGCGCGCCCCGGGGATGCGCTCGGCGATGCGGCGCGAGTTCTCGACCGGCACCAGGATGTCCTGAGCGCCGGTGATGACCAGCGCCGGCACGCGGAGCGACCGGATCGCCTCCGAAACGTCGTACTGGCCGATTGCCGCCATGCGCCGCTGGATCTCCTCCGCCGGGTGGGGCCAGGTCTCCTTCGTCCACTGGTAGTAGTCGAGAACGTCGCTGCGCCGCGCGAAGGAGTCGGGGTGTGCCACCACCTCGAGGCCGCTCCTCACCGCCTCGGCGCCGCCCGACGAAGCCGCGACCAGCTTGCGCACGGTCTCCTCCCCCGCTGCCACGGCGGCGGCGCCGCCGCAGTGCGAGCATGCGACGGTGAGCGAGAGCAGGCGCTCGGGCCAGGTGACGGCGAACTGCTGGACGATCATGCCGCCCATCGAGGCGCCGACCAGATGCACCCGCTCGAGTCCGAGCCCGTCCAGCAGCCGCCGCACGTCCTCGGCGAAGGCGGCCATCGAGCGATCGCCCTGGTCGGGCTCGACGCGCGTGCGCCCACTGCCGCGGTTGTCGGGACGGATCACGCGATAGCGCTCGGCGAGGAGCTCGGCGAGTCGGCCCCAGGTCTCGACCGTGCTCGAGAGCCCGCCGATGAGCACCACGGGATCGCCGGAGCCGTGGTCCTCGAAGTAGATGTGGATGCGTCCGCCCGCGGCGGGGCTGTCGATGTATGGCATGGTGCGGTCGATTCTACGGCGGTTCTTCGCGCCGCCCCCACTGGAGCAGGCAAGCTGCCGGGGGTCACCCGAGCAGGGCGAGCACGGCGTCGCGCTGGCGGTGCGCGTCCTCTTCGCCGATCTCGATCAGGCGCCGCACGTAATCGTCCTGGAAGAGCAGCAGGCTCAGGAGGTCCGCGCTCTTGGTCTCCCTGGTTCCGAGGCCGCGGGTCAGGAAGCGGAACCCCTTCGGCATCCGCGCCTCGTACTGACTCGCCAGGCGCCCGAGGTCGAGCGACGGACGTACCACCAGGAGATCGATGTGCCGCAGACCCTCGCGCCGCGACTCGTCGAGCCCCACGATCAGGCGGTTGATGCGCTCGAGCTGGTAGGCGTCGTGGTCGAGCTGATCGAGGAAGATCGCGTTGAGCAGGACGCCGCCGATCTGCGCCGGCGGCGGGTACCCCACGACCTCGCGAATCGCGGCCTCCTCGGCGCTGCGGCGGTAGCGGGTCGACACGGCGAGGATGCGCCTGGCGCCGAGATGGAGCGCCGGGGCGAGCGGCGTGGTGAGGCGCACGCCGCCATCGCCATGCCACGAATTGACCAGCTTGACCGCTGGGAAGAGGAGAGGCAGGGCGGCCGAGGCCATGACGTGATCGACCCGCAGCCGAGTCTGCACACCTCTGCGCTCCGGCCGCCGCCACTCCTCGGCGCCGGGTCCCTGCACCCAGAAGATCGTCCGGCCCGTCGACCAGTCGACGGTGGC
>DATKDQ010000209.1:0-3516 GCA_035544635.1 Thermoanaerobaculia bacterium | reverse complement strand
TCTCCATGCCAAGCCGGACGACGATGGTCGGGATCGGCGCGGCGCTCGCTCTCGCCTGGGGCGCCGGCGCCGAGCCTCCGCACGATGCGGGCGCGGGGCTCGGCAAGCTGCCGTGGGCCGCGACCGGTTGGACCGAGCGCCAGGCCGCCGCTCACCTCCTCGACCGGTTCACGTTCGCGCCGCGTCCCGGAGAGATCGATCGCGTGCTCGAGCAGGGTCTCGAGGTGTGGCTCGAGGCCCAGCTCGCCGGCACAGTCGAGGACGCGGAGCTCGAACCGCGTGTGCGCTCGCTCGACGCCTGGCGGATGACGCCAGGCGAGATCCTGCGCACCTTTCCTCCCTACCCCGTGCTGCGGCGCGCGGCGATGAGCGCGGGGCTCGTCGACCGCTCGATGGCGGCGCCGGATCCAGGCGAGCCGCCCGGCCGTGGCCGGCAGGGCGAACGCCGTCGCGCGATCCTCGAGCTCTACCAGAAGCGCGGTTGGCGCTCGCAGCGCGAGCTGATCGGCCAGCTCACCGCGCACAAGCTGATCCAGGCGGTCCACTCGGAGAGACAGCTCGAGGCGGTGCTCACCGACTTCTGGTTCAATCACTTCAACGTCTCCCTGACCGACAACCAGGCACGCCCGTACCTGCTCGGCTTCGAGCGCGACGCCATCGCTCCGCGCGTCCTCGGCCGCTTCCACGATCTCCTGTCGGCGGTGGCCGGGCACCCGGCGATGCTGCTCTACCTCGACAACGCGCAGTCGACCGCGAACGCGGGCGTCTCGACCGCGCTCGAGAGTCGCCTCGCGACGAGCCGGGCGCGCGGCATCAACGAGAACTTCGCGCGCGAGCTGCTCGAGCTCCATACCCTGGGCGTCGACGGTGGCTACACCCAGGAGGACGTGATCGCCGTCGCGCGCGCGTTCACCGGCTGGAGCGTGGCTCCGCCCGGCGGCGAGATGGCGCAGCGGGCGGGCGGGCGCCCGCGGCGGGCAGGCGGCGACCGGCGGTCCGGGGACGCGGTGCGCGACGGTTTCGTCTTCCGCGCCGGCGCGCACGATGCCGAGCCCAAGATCGTGCTCGGCACGAAGCTGCCGGGCGGGCGCGGCATCGAGGACGGCCTCGACGTGCTCGAGCTGGTGGCGCACCATCCGTCGACGGCGCGCCACCTGTCGCGCAAGATCGCGGCCCGCTTCGTGACCGACGATCCGCCGCAGCAGCTCGTCGACCGCCTCGCCGAGACCTACGTCGCCACCCGCGGCGATCTACGCGAGGTGATGCGCACGCTCGCGTACTCGCCCGAGCTCTGGAGCCTCGAGGCGCGCGGTCAGAAGATAAAGTCGCCGTTCGAGCTCGCGGTGTCCGCGGTGCGCGTGCTCGGCGGCGAGGTGATCGCGCCGGCGAGGCCCGAGACCTGGGTGTCGCCGCTCTACGGGCGAGAGTCGGGGCAGCCCGGCCTCGGCGGTTGGATCGGGCGGATGGGGCAGCCGCTCTACGCCTACCAGGCGCCGACGGGCCACCCCGATCGCGCCGAGTGGTGGGTCTCGACCGGCGCGCTCCTGACGCGGATGAGCTTCGCCCTTCACCTCGCCGCCGGCTGGGTGGAAGGTGTGAAGCTCGATCTCGCGACGCTCGACTCCCACCGCGAGCCCGAGTCGCTCGAGCAGGCGCTCGTCACCTACGTCGGGCTGCTTCTCCCCGAGCGCGATCTGGCGGAGACGGTGCGCCGGCTCGAGCCCATGGCGCGTGCGGGGACGTCGGATCCGCTGGCGCACGTCGTCGGCGTGATCCTGGGCTCTCCCGAGTTCCAGCGGCGGTGAGGAGGCGACTCATGGTCGACCGGCGAGCATTCCTCAAGGCGGGCGGCCTGAGCCTCCTCTGCTTCGGCGCGGGGTCGCTGGTGGGGCCGCGGTTTCTCGCGCGTGCCGCGATGGCGACGCCCGGGCCGGGACCGTCCCAGCGGCGCAGGGTGCTGGTCGCGATCTTCCAGCGCGGCGCGATGGACGGCCTGGCGGCGGTGCCGCCGCTCACCGAGGAAGCGCTGCTGCGCAGGCTCCGTCCCCGCCTCGCGATGTCGGGCGGGCGCGCCGCCGGCGAGGACCGCGCGCTCGACCTCGGCTGCGGCTTCGGGCTCCACCCCGCGCTCGCTCCGTTCGAGCCGCTGTGGAAGGAGTCGCGCCTGGCGATCGTCCATCAGGTCGGCTCGCCCGATCCCACGCGCTCGCACTTCGACGCGCAGGACTACATGGAGACCGGAACCCCGGGGCGCAAGGGCACGGCGTCGGGGTGGCTCAACCGGGTGTGCGGCGAGCTCGGCCACGAGGCGACGCCGTTTCGCGCGCTGGCGATGACCTCCGCCCTGCCGCGCTCGCTCTACGGAGCGGAGCCGGCGATCGCGGTGGCGCGCCTCGAGGACTTCGCGGTGCGGCTTCCCGGCGCCGAGCGCGCGGCGGCGGCGGCGGGGAAGGGCTTCGAGGCGCTCTACGCCGAGACCTCGCAGGAGCTGCTCCGCGCCGCCGGGGCCGAGACGTTCGATGCCATCGCCATGTTCCGGGAGCAAAACCTGCGCAGCTATCGGCCGGCGGCGGGGGTCGAGTACCCGCGCGGACCGCTGGGAACCGCGCTGCGCCAGATCGCGCAGCTGGTCAAGGCCGAGATCGGCCTCGAGGTGGCGTTCGCGGAGACCGGGGGCTGGGACACCCACGTCCAGCAGGGGGCGATCGCGGGCGGGTTCAGCCGCCGGGCCGACGACCTCGCCCGCTCGGTCGCCGCGTTCTGGCGCGATCTCGGCCCCCACCAGGACGACGTCCTGGTCACCACCATGACCGAGTTCGGCCGCACCGTCCGCGAGAACGGCTCGGGCGGTACCGATCACGGCCATGGCTCGTGCCTCTTCGTCCTCGGCAATCGGGTGGACGGTGGCAAGGTCCACGGCAGCTTCGCCGGGCTCGATCCCGACCTGCTCTACGAGGGGCGCGACCTGCCGGTGACGACCGACTTCCGCGCGGTGTTCTCGGAGCTCGCCGCCGGGCACCTCGGCGTGACCACCGCCGAGGCCGTCTTCCCCGGCTGGCAGGGTGAGGTGATCCCGCTCCTGCGGCGTGGGTGACGGCGTGAAACCTCGGCGGTCGGGCTTTCGTCTTTAGACAAGGACCGACCTAACGACGCGGCCGCGACCGCGCCGCGCACACTGGAGGGTGGATATGACGCATCTGAGCAAGCGGGCGCGGACGGCGGCTGTGGCCGGGATCGCCCTGTTCCTCGCAGCGGCCCCGGGTGTCCTGGCCCAGGAGCGCTGGTTTCACGTGAGGGTGACCGAGGGCGGCTCACAGCCGACGCACGTCGCCGTCAACCTGCCGCTCTCCCTGGTCGAGGCGGCGCTGCGGCTCCTCCCCGAGCAGGTCCACCGCGAGATCGACGTCGAGCTCAACGACGTCGACTTCCGGATCGAGGATCTGCGCCAGTTCTGGCAGGACGTGCGCGACCAGGAGGACGCGACCTTCGTGACGGTGGAGTCACCCGACGCGACGG
>DATKDQ010000208.1:0-11947 GCA_035544635.1 Thermoanaerobaculia bacterium | reverse complement strand
GCCGCCTCGCGCACGCCGATACCGCCGATCGAGATCGGAGCCAGTGCGGCGAGCTTTCCCACCGAGAAGACCAGGATCCACACCAGCGCGGGGACCTCGAATCCGAGCAGCGACGACAGGACGGCGGCGATCGCCACCAGGAAGAGCTGGAGCAGGATGGCGAGGGCGAAGGCGCCGAGACCGCGCGCCGGGTCCCGCACGATCGCCTGAAACGCGTCGCGGGCATCGCGCACCAGGGCGTCGAGCCGGCGGGGCAGGCGCTCGGGCGGCAGGCGCAGCAGGATGAAGGTGGCGGCGACGGCGGCGGTGCCGAGGAGCGCCACCGCCCAGCGCAGCGCCGTCAGCGCGTCGCCCCGGACCTCGGGCGGCGCGAGCCAGGCGCCCGCCGCGGCGACGGCCCCGAGCGCCACGAAGTCGAAGTAGCGGTCGACCACGCTCGCCAGGAGCGTGCCGCCCGGCGACGCGCTGGCGCGCATGGCGAGCCCGGTGCGCACCACGTCGCCGCCGACCAGCGACGGCAGGAAAGTGTTGGCGAACTGCCCGGCGTAGTAGCAGTGCGCCGCCCGCCGCCAGCCGAGATCGGTGCGCGCCGCGCGCAGCAGGAGGCGCCACTTCTCGACCGCGGCGAGTCGGCTCAGGAGGTGGGCGGCGACGGCGGCGAGCCACACCCACGCTGGCAGGCGGCCCAGCGGCGCGATCAGCTCCGCCAGCGGCACGAAGGCCAGGACCGCCGCGACGAACGCGACGGAGCCCACCACTCGCAGGGCGCGGCGGTCAATCCTCGACCACATGACTCGCGAACTCCTGGCGATGGGAGAGCCAGCGCGCGGCGTCGAACCCGCCGTGGTCGACGCAGTCGGCGGCGCGGTACGCCTCGACCAGCGCGTGATGGGCGTTGTCGTGCGCGTAGAGACCCTGGCGGCCGTAGCTCACGAAGCGGGGAAGCGCGGACAGCCAGGCGTCGAGCTCGGCCAGCGGCGCGGCGAAGCCGACGCGGTAGACCGGGTAGGCGTGGCGCAGTCGCCGGCAGGTCGCCTCGGCGACGGCGGCGGGCGGCGCGAGCCCGGCGCGCTCGAGGTCCGCCACCACCACCGCGGCGAGCTCGCGGTCCTCGAGGCTCCACAGCGGATCCTCCGGCCGGCACGGAATCTCGGCGCAGAGCACGGTCGAGCCCGCCGGCTCGCGCTCGCCCGAGTAGTTCTTCGGCTCGGACAGCCGGCTGATCGTGAACTCCCGCTCCGGGAAGTAGTGGGCGTCGAACGGAGTGAAGCGGTCGACCGGAAGCGCGAGGTAGACCAGGAGCAGGCTGCGGTAGGTGAGCGCGTCGGCGGCCCGGAGAATCGCGGCCGGCGGAGCGGGGTCGATCATCGCCGCCACCCGCGTGAGCGGGAGCGTCGAGAACACCAGCTCGGCCTCCACGCGCTCGGTCGGTCCGCCCTCTCCCGTCGCCTCCGCCACCCACGGCTCCGCGGCGTCGCGGGGCGCGCGCAGCGAGACCACCCGCCGGCCCAGGCGCAGGTCGGCGGCGCGGTCGCGCGCGGCCGCCGCGAGCGCCTCGCAGATCTGGCCGTAGCCGAGGCGGGGATAGAAGAAGACTCCCCTCGACGATGGGCGCGCCAGCCGCGCGAAGAGCGCCCTGAACGTGCGCGCCGAGACCCGGCGCCGGGCCTGCTCCGCGTCGATCTCGGTGGGCTCGAGCCCCCAGATCTTGCGAGCGTAGGGAAAGTAGAAGGAGTGGCAGATGGTGGGCCCGAGCTGCGCCAGGAGGACCGAGGCGAAGCTCGCGCTCGAGCCGGACGCGGCGTCGGGCCCGCGCCGGCGGCGGAGCATGTCCACGAGCGCGCCGAGGGCGAATGCGCGGTCGAGACGGAGCAGCAGGTCGAGCGGGCGCAGCGGAAAGTGGAGCCATCGGCCGCGCAGTCGGATGCGGCCGTGCCGCGCGCGCCGCCGCAGGTCGTCGCCGAGCAGCGACCGTAGATCGGCGAGCACGGCGGGGTCGCAGGCGGGGTGCAGGCGATGGCTGCCGTAGTCGACCCGCTGCCCGGCGAACAGAAAGCTCCCGGCGTGGCCGCCGACGGCTCCGCTCTGCTCGAGCAGGGTGACGCGCGCGTTGCCGCGGGCAGCGAGCCGCCAGGCGGCGCCGCAGCCGGCCGGGCCGCCGCCGAGCACCAGGACCCGCGGCGGCATCAAGGCGACCTGGACCGGGTACGGAGCAGGAGGTCGCGCGGCGAGCGCGGGCGGCGCAGCCAGGACGCGAGGAACGCGGCGGCGGACAACACCAGGTGAACCTGGTGAAACAGCCACGCGCGAAGCGCGAAGCCCCAGCCTCGCCTGCTCGCGAAGAACGTCACCAGGTCGCGGTTGGCGGCGAGCGAGGCGCCCAGGATGGCCAGCGTCAGAGCGCCCAGAGGCCAGCTCGTCTCGACGGCCGCGAGCACCGCGAGCGCGGGCGCCGCCAGCGCCGGTGCCGCCAGCACGGCGGCCCACCGCTGCGACGCGCGCAGGTTGAGGTCGGTGGGCAGCTCGCCGTGCTCGAGGATCAGCGCCGACCACGGCAGCGCCCGGTCGTAGAGATCGGTGCGCAGCACCGAGCGCATCGACCATTCCTTGAGATGGGTCACCTGGAGAGCCGGGTCGAGGCGCAGGCGCGCGCCGAGACGGCGCAGCCGCAGCCCGAGCTCGATGTCCTCGATCTGCGGCCGCGGGTAGCGCGCGGCGTCGAAGCCGCCGGCGGCGAGAAACGGGGCCCGCCGTACGGCGCCGCATCCCGCCCAGAAGGTGGCGTGGTCGCGGCGGGCGAGCTGGTGCGTCAGGTGGTGGCGCAGGTTCATGTACTGCGAGTAGAAGCCTCGCGCCGCCGGCGCATCGTCGTACGACCCCGACAGCCCAGCCAGCTCCGGATCCTCGCCGAAGGCGGCGCGCACGCGCTCGACGACGTCGGGGTGAGCCACGCAGTCGGCATCGAGGAAGAGGACGACCTCGGCGGTGGTGGCCTCGACGCCGGCGTTGCGGGCGGCGGCCGGCCCCTGGCGGGTCTCGAGTCGCAGCACGCGCGCCCCCCTCGAGCGTGCGAGCTCGGCCGTGGCGTCGCTCGAGCCGGCGTCGACGACGAGGATCCTCCCGACGGCGGCCGGCAGCAGCGCGTCGAGGACTCGGCCGAGGGTGAGCGCCGCATCGTGCGCGGGGATCACCACCTCGAGGTCTGGGCCGGAACGCGTCCCCATCGCCCGCAGCATAGCCGCGCCTGTGCGCCGGGGTCGAGGTCGCGAACGCGAAGGGCGCGCTCTGCTACCATGCGCGCGCATCCTTCGCGCGACGGGATCCCGCCAACACCAGGACGATGAGCGTCACGGCAGTCATCGGCGCCGGTCCCGCCGGGCTGGCGGCCGCCTGGGAGCTCTCCCGGCGCGGGCTTCCCGCTGTCGTCTACGAGCAGGACGACATCGTGGGCGGCATCTCGCGCACCGTCAACTACCGCGGCTATCGCTTCGACATCGGTGGCCATCGCTTCTTCACCAAGGTCTCGCTGGTGCGCGAGATGTGGGAGGAGATCCTCGGCCCGGACCTGCTCGAGCGCGACCGGCTGTCGCGCATCTACTACCGCGGCAAGTTCTTCCACTACCCGCTGCGCCCGGCGAGCGCTCTGGTCGGCCTCGGTCCGATCGAAGCGGCGCGGGTGTTGGCCAGCTACGCCCGGGCTCAGCTGGCGCCGCTCTCCGAGGAGCGCACCTTCGAGCAGTGGGTGGTCAACCGCTTCGGGCGGCGCCTCTACGAGATCTTCTTCGAGACCTACACCGAGAAGGTGTGGGGCATGCCCTGCTCGGAGATCGCCGCCGAGTGGGCCACCCAGCGCATCAAGAACCTCGATCTCAAGACCGCGATCAAGAGCGCGCTGGTGCGCTCGCCTCGGATCGACGGCGAGGTGGTGACCACCCTGATCGACCGCTTCCACTACCCGCGACACGGCCCCGGCATGATGTGGGAGCGCTGCCGCGATCTGCTCGCCGAGCGCGGCATCCCGACCCACCTCCAGTCACGCGTCAGCCGCATCCGCCACGACGGCCGGCGTGTCGTCGCCATAGAAGTGCGCGCCGCCGCTCGAGCCGCCGGCGACGGCGGTGACGATCGAGACCCCGGCCGCGAGATCGAGGTCGATCACGTGGTCGCGTCGATGCCGCTCTCGACCCTGGTACGTGTGCTCGATCCACCCCCGCCGCCGGAGGTGCTCGCCGCCGCCTCGCGGCTGCGCTATCGCGACTTCATGACGGTGGGTCTGATCGTCGATCGCGAGCACCTGTTCCCCGACAACTGGATCTACGTGCACTCGCCTGCCGTGCGCCTCGGGCGCATCCAGAACTTCAAGAACTGGAGCCCCGAGATGGTCCCCGATCCACGGCGCTCGAGCCTCGGGCTCGAGTACTTCGTCCAACGCGGGGACGACCTGTGGAGCGCCGAGGACGGCGCGCTGGTCGAGCTCGGCGCGCGGGAGTGCGAGACGCTGGGTCTCCTGCGCCGCGACGAGGTGGTCGACGGCACCGTGATCCGCATGCCGCGCGCCTACCCGGTGTACGACGACGCCTATCGCGAGGCGCTGCCGGTGCTGCGCGCCCACCTGGGCGGCTTCTCCAACCTGCACGTGGTCGGGCGCAACGCGCAGCATCGCTACAACAACCAGGACCACTCGATGCTCGCTGGGGTGCTGGCGGCGCGCAACGTCGCCGGCGAGTCGCACGACGTGTGGGCGGTGAACGTCGAGCAGGACTACCACGAGGAGGTGCGCGCCCCCGCGGCGGGCAGGGCTTCCGGGGGCGCTTCGGGCGGCGACCGCCTGGTGCCGGCGGCGGCGGCGCCGGCGACGGTCGAAGAGCTGCTGCGCGAGGCCTTCGCCCGCTACGACCCGATCGCTCTCGGGGGTGCGCTCGGCACGGTGGCGGGCCTCGGTCTCTTCGCCGCGACCGCGTTGATGCTGGTGCGCGGCGGCGACCCGGTGGGCCCGAACCTCTCGCTCCTCGGCAACTACCTGTACGGCTTCCGCGCGAGCTGGAGCGGCGCGCTGGTCGGGCTGGTGGAGGCCGGCCTCGGCGGCTTCGGTTTCGGCTACCTGCTGGGGCGCTCGATCAACGGTCTGGTCGGCTGGCACGAGATCGGGATCCGCAAGCGGCTCGAGCTCGCCACCACGCTCGATCCGCTGGGGGCCGGTGATCGATGACCAGAAGGCCGGCGAACGCGCGCGATTTCGAGCTGATCGCGGTCGCCGTCGCGCGGCTGCGCGCCGGCATCATGGCGCTGGTGTTCGCCCTGATCGGCGGGATCGGGCTCCTGGTCGCGACCGTCTGGCTGCTGGTGCGCGGTGGGCCGAACGTCGGCATGCATCTCGGCCTGCTCGGCAACTACTTCCCCGGCTACGACGTCACCTGGTCGGGAGCGGTCCTCGGCTTCGTCTACGGCGCGTTGACCGGCGGGCTGCTCGGCTTCAGCCTGGCCTGGGTCTACAACCGGCTGGCGCAGCGCCGGGTCGATCGCGGCGCACGGAGCTGACGCTTTAGGGGATGGGACCGCCATGACCGGCGAAGCGCACAGCGAGCTCGAGACCCGGTTCGCGGACGGCCGCGTGCTGGCGACGAGGGAGGGCGCGGTGGGCTGGCTCACGTTCAACCGCCCCGAGCGCCACAACGCGATGTCGGTCGAGATGTGGGAGGCGGTCCCGCTGGCGCTCGATCGCCTCGAGGGCGACGGCGAGGTGCGGGTGGTCGTGCTGCGGGGGGCCGGCGGCAAGGCTTTCATCTCGGGCGCCGACATCACGCAGTTCGAGGACCGGCGCTCCTCGACCGACGATCGCAGCGGCTACGACCGCGTGGTGGGCGCCGCCAGCCGGCGCATCGCGGCGGCGCGGCGGCCGACTCTGGCCATGATCCGCGGCTACTGCATCGGCGGTGGGCTCGGGGTCGCGCTGCAGTGCGATCTGCGCATCGCGACCCGCGCGTCGAGCTTCGGGATCCCGGCGGCGCGCCTCGGCGTCGGCTACGGCCATGCCGGGCTGCGGCGGCTGATCGAGGTGGTCGGCCCCTCGTTCGCGACCGAGATCTTCGCGACCGCGCGGCGGTTCACGGCGGAGGAAGCGCTCGCCATGGGGCTGGTCAACCGCGTGGTCGAGGACAGCGAGCTCGAGCCCTTCGTGGCCGACTACTGCCGGCGCATCGCCGAGAACGCGCCGCTCACGATCGAGGCGGTGAAGACCTGCGTGCGCGAGCTGGCGCGCGGCCGCGACTTCGATCGCGAGCTGTGCGAGCGCGTGGTGCGCGCGTGCTTCGAGAGCGAGGACTACGCGGAGGGCCGCCGCGCGTTCCTCGAGAAGCGCAAGCCCGTGTTCAAGGGAAAGTAGCCACTACACCAACTCCAGGATCGCGCGGCCGAAGATCTGACCGCTCTCGAGCGCGTGCGTCGCCTCGTTGATCTGGTCGAGGCGGTAGCGCGCGGTGACCAGGGCGCCGAGGTCGAGGATCCCCTTCTGGTGCCACTCCAGGAACGTCGGGAAGTCCCGGTCGGGGTGGCAGGAGCCTCCGATCGACCCGATGAACCTCTTCTCGTGCACCAGGAGGTCGAGCGCGTTGATCTCGGGTTTGGTCCCGGGTACGCCGACCAGGACCGCGGTGCCGCCCTCGCGCGCTCCGAAGTGGCCGGAGCGCGCCGCCGCCACGATCTGCTCCATGGTGATCTTGAGCCCGATGCAGTCGAACGCGTAGTCGACGCCGGTGAGCGGGCGGCCGAGGATGTCCCAGCCCGCGCCTTCGCGGGTGGTGAGATCGCGGATCGCCTGCACCGCGTCGCCGCGCGCCGCGTTGACCTTGTGGGTCGCGCCGAAGCGCTCGGCGAAGTCGAGCTTGTCGTCGGCGAGATCGACGGCGATGATGGGGGAGGCTCCCGCCTGCCGCGCCGCGGCGATCGCGCACAGACCCACGCCGCCGACGCCGAACACCGCCACGCTCTCGCCTCGGCGCACCGCGGCGGTGTTCTTCACCGCGCCCGCGCCGGTGATCACCGCGCAGCCGATGATGGCGGTCACGTCCTTCTGGATCGAGTCGGGCACCTTGACCACGAACTGCTCGTCCGCGAGCGTATGGTCGGCCCAGGTGAACACGTTCTGCGACAGCGCCTCGGAGCCGTCGGCGAGCCGGAGCGTGGCCGGCTCGGCACGCCTCTTGGTGCGCGGCGCGTTGCGCGGCACCCAGGTCACGATCGCGGTGTCGCCCTCGCGCAGGTGCTTGACGCGGCCTCCCTTGGCGAGCACGGTGCCGGTGGCCTCGTGTCCCAGCACGACCGGGTTTCGCCGCGGCGCGTGCATCTGGTGGAGCTGGCTGTGACAGACGCCGCTCGAGAGCAGCCGCACCACCACCTGATGCGGCCCGGGGTCGGGGAGCGTGAGCTCCTGGATCTCGAGCGGACCGGGGCGCGGGGGAACCACGACGACGCGGGTGGGTGTGGGCATGAAAAAAACCTCCCAGGGAATTTGTCCGTCGCTGCTCCTCGCGTTCGCCGACGGAGGACGCGTGCCATCTGCGGCGCCGAGATCGTTAGGCGCGGGAGAGTGCTACGCAGCACTCTCCTGCGCCACCAGCTCGCGCACGCGGCCGAGCCGTTCGGTCGAGGCTACCGCTTTCTCGGGATCGGGTATCAGGTTGCGCGTGATCACGTCGCTGTAGCCCATGGCGGCGAGCGCGGCGAACGACTCGGCGACCTGCTCGGCGCTGCCGTAGACCAGCGCCTCGGGCGCGAAGCCGCGGTAGCCCGCCTGAACCACCGGCTCGGCGGTGGCGCGCGCCTCCTCGGCGCTCTCCCCGACGTAGACGTCGCGGCGGATCCCGGCCAGCCCCCTGCCCCGGCCGTGAGCCTCGCGCCGCTCGCGGTAGAGCTCGACCTGGCGGCGCGCCTGGTCCGGTGTGAGCGAAGGCGCCGCCAGCCAGCCGTCACCGAGGCGCGCGGCGCGATCGATCGCGGGCGCGGCGGCGGCGCCGATCCACACCTCCACCGGCTCGGCGGGCCGCGGCGAGACGCGCGCCTGCTCGAAGCGCCAGCGTCCGTCGTGGGAGACCGCCTCTCCGGCCCACAGCCGGCGCAGGATCGCGAGCGACTCCTCGAAGCGCGACGGGCGATGCCGCGGGTCGACGCCCAACGCCCGAAACTGGGAGTCGGCTGGGCCGATCGCGCACTGCAGGACGAAGCGCCCGCGTCCGAGGCTCGCCAGGGTGCCGACCTGCTCGGCGAGGAGCACCGGATGCCAGAGCGGTAGCAGGTAGAGCGCGCCAAACGGACGGTCGCCCCACTCCGCGAGCAGGCGCGCCAGGATCGGCGTGTTCTGGTAGTACGGCCGCGGCGTCGCGTGGTGATCGCCCACGAAGAGCGAGTCGAGGCGCGCGGCCTCGGCGGCCCGCGCGCGGTCGATCATCCGGCGCGCGCCTTCACGCGGGTCGGCGACGTCGTGCGCGCTGGTGATCGAGATGCCGACGCGCATCGCGATCACACCGTGGGCGGCGGCGGTGTCGTCGTGGGCGGCATCGGTGGCATCGGCGGCGTCGTGCCGGGCGCGCCGGGCGTCCTGCGTTGGAACACCGCCGCTCCGAGGAGCGCGCCCAGCGTGGCGAATAGCCCGTAGACGAAGAGATTGAGCACGAACGAGATCAGGATCATGCCGACCGCCAGGGTCCCGGCTCCCGCGGTCGTCAGCAGGCGGCGCAGGGGGTCGGGGAGATCGGCGCCCTGCAGCGACTCCTGCATCGCGCCCCACATGCCGGCGCCCATTCCCAGAAAGGCGAACGGCAGCGACACGACGGCCGTCACCACGGCGCCGAAGAGGCCGGCCAGGAGCCCGACCAGGGCGACGTCCCCCCAGTCGGCCGCCGCGGCCGGGCCCGCCTCTTTGAGGTACAGATACGACGCCAGGAAGCCTCCTGCGACCACCAGGGAGCAGCAGGCGCAGTTGAGGAAGTTGACGAGGGGAACGGCGGAGGCCACGCCGAGGGTGAGCCCGCCGAGAATGGCCGCACGAAGCTTGCTGGGTCGCGAAACCGTGGTCGGGTCGGTCACGTCGAGTCTCCAGGCGCGCTGCCGCGCCGCGTCGGAGTTCGCTGTACGGTTACGAGCCTGAGAACAGGAGGCGGAGGAATCGAGGTGGCCGGGCCGGACCGGCCGCCGCTCGGTGGCCGGAGCTTCGCGGCGAGCTGCGCCGCCGCCGCCAGCGCGAGCAGAGCCACCGGGAAAGCCGCCACCAGGCCGGTCAGAACACGCGACCCGGCGCTGTTCGCGACCAGGAGGACGTCGATCGCGAGCGGGGCCGAGAACGCGAGGATCCAGCGCGGGCGGCCGAGCAGACGCGCGGCCGCGGCTCTAGGCAGGAACGGCCAGATCAGGATCCCGAGCGTGAAGCCCAGGTAGAGCCCGGTGCAGCGATGGCAGACCGCGAGCGGCTCGTTCCAGAGGTGGAAGCTGCGCTCCGCGATCTGATGACAGACCGGATCGAAGACGGCGTAGAGCAGGGGTGCCGCCCACCCTCCGCGGTGTGCGGCCCAGGGCGCGGCGGCGACGAGACCGAGCCCGGCGGCGAAGACGGCGACCAGGCTGGCATGGAGCGCTCGCCCCCCCACACCCCCATGGGCCACCCCTCCGCCCGGAGCCACCTGCGGCACGCCACGATAGTAGGAGATCGACCCGAAGCGGGCAATTCGAAGGAGCGATCGGCAGTGGCTCGGCTTCGTCGTCTGGTGTGGAGGTCCGGCGCGAGCTGCCGCGGCGCAGCCGGTCGCGAGACCGTGAGATAGAGTGGCTCACCGCTCACGAGGAGGACGCATGGGGGCGCTCGAGGACATCCGGGTGGTCGAGCTGGGGAGCCTGGTCGCCGCGCCGTACTGCGGCAAGCTGCTCGGCGACCTGGGCGCCGACGTGATCAAGGTGGAGCCGCCCGAGGGCGATCCCGCTCGGCGTCAGTCGGTGCTGGCGGGTGTCGCGGTCGAGCCGGAGGCGAGCCCGCTCTTCCTCTTCAACAACACCTCGAAGCGCGGCATCCGGTGCGACCTGGTGGGCTCCGCCTCCGATCGCGCGCTGGTAGCGGAGCTGCTCGAGCGCGCCGACGTGCTGATCGAGGACACGCCCGCGGGCTTCCTCGAGTCGATCGGCCTGGGCACGAGAGAGCTCGTGCGCCGCAACCCCGGGCTCGTCGTCACCTCGATCACGCCCTACGGCCGCACCGGACGGCGCGCCGCCGTCCCCGGCGGCGAGCTCACCGTGACGCACGCGGGCGGGCTGGGAAGCCTGCTCCCGAGCCGCTCCGAGGACGTCGATCGCGCCCCGATCAAGCTCGGTGGGTGGCAGGTGGCGCACACCGGCGGCATCGTGGGCGCGCTCGCCACCGTCGCCGCCATCGCCGGCCGCCGTCGTGACGGGCGTGGTCGCCGGATCGACGTCTCGCTGCAGGAGGTGGTGCTCGCGCTGGTCGCGCCACTGGTTCCGGGGCCGCGTTACAACGGAACCTCGTGGTCGCGCGTGCCCGATCGGCCGCCCGCGATGGGGCGCCTGCGCACGTGCGACGGGTACGTGATCCTCAACGCCTTCGACGACCACCACTTCGATGCCTTCCGCGAGGTCATGGGGCGACCCGACTGGTGCGCGGGCGACGAGTGGGCCTCGATGGAGTACCGCTCGCAGCACCTGATGGACATCGGCGAGCGGCTCGAGGCGTGGATGCTCGAGCAGGCGAAGGACGAGATCCACCACCGGGCGGCGCGCAAGGGCATCCCCATCGGCCCGATCGCGAGCGCGGCCGACGTGATGGCGAACCCACAGTACGCGGCCCGCGGATTCTTCTCGGAGGTCGAGCACCCGGTTGCCGGCCGGCGCCGCTACGCCGGCGCGCCGTATCGGATGACGGGATCGCCGGCGCGCGTCTCGCGACCCGCGCCGCTTCTCGGCCAGCACGAGGACGAGGTGCGCGCCGAGCTCGCGGCTGCGCCGCCGGTGCACGCGGTCCAGGGGGGCTCGGGTGCCGATGGCGCGACGGCCCCGGCGCCGCACCGAGTGGAGACAGATCGCCTGCCGCTCGCCGGCGTTCGCGTCGCCGAGTTCTGCTGGGTGTGGGCCGGACCCTACTGCGGCATGCTGCTCGCGAGCCTGGGCGCGGAGGTGATCAAGGTCGAGGGCCAGCGGCGCAGCGACCTGACCCGCCGTAACGTCATTTGGCCCCTGCCCGAGCCGGCCCCGCGCATGCTGCCGCCAAACCAGGGCCTCGCCTTCAACACGGTGAACATGAACAAGAGGAGCCTCGCCGTCGACCTGTCGCGGCCGGAGGGCCGCGAGGTGGCGCGCCGTCTGGCGCGGCTCGCCGACGTCGTGGTCGACAACATGCGGCCCGGCGCCATGGCGGCGCTCGGTCTCGGCGAGGACGACCTGCGCCGGCTGCGCCCCGACCTGATCGTCGCCTGCTCGTCGGGACGCGGCTCGACGGGTCCGGAGAAGAGCTACCTCGGGTTCGCCTCGGTACATCAGGGCATCGGGGGCGGCGCCTACGTCACCGGCTACCCCGACGACCATCCCTGCCACAGCGGCGGCGACGTCGACCTGATGAACGCGATGACACTCGCGCTCTCCATCGTCGCGGCGCTGCATCATCGCGGCCGCACCGGCGAGGGCCAGCTCATCGACTACTCGCAGTGCGAGGGCGCGAGCGCGCTGGTCGGCGACCTGCTGCTCGCGCACGAGATGACGGGTCGCATTCCCGAGCGGATGGGCAACGCCCATCCCACGGCGGCGCCGCACGGCGTCTACCGCGCCTGGGGCGTCGACCGCTGGCTGGCGATCGAGGTGCACGACGACGCATCGTTCGCGCGCCTGGCGGAGGTGATGGGACAGCCTGGCCTCGCCTCGGACCCCCGCTTCGCGACCGCCGCGGCGCGCAAGCAGA
>DATKDQ010000207.1:0-15565 GCA_035544635.1 Thermoanaerobaculia bacterium | reverse complement strand
GTCGTCAACGAGGACCTGCAGTTCAACTTCTCGCTCCACCAGCAGCTCTCGCTCTTCCTGGTGGAGACGATCGAGCGGCTCGACCCCGTCGCCCCCGACTACTCGCTCGACGTGCTCACGCTCGCCGAGTCGGTGCTCGAGGATCCGATGGCGGTCCTCTACCGCCAGCAGGACGTCTACCGCGACGAGCTGATGGCCCGGCTCAAGGCCCAGGGCCTGCCCTGGGAGGAGCGCATCGAGAAGCTGGAGAAGGTGACCTGGCCCAAGCCCAGGGCGGAGTTCGTCTACGAGAGCTTCAACCGGTTCCGCCGGATCCACCCCTGGGTGGGGAGCGACAACATCCGCCCCAAGTCGATCGGGCGCGACATGTTCGAGACCTACGCCGGCTTCAACGACTACGTCCGCCGCTACGGCCTCGAGCGCAGCGAGGGTCTCCTGCTGCGCTACCTGTCGCAGCTCTTCAAGACCGTGAGCCAGAGCGTGCCGAAGAACGCGCAGGACGAGGTCCTGCTCGACATCAAGGCGTTCCTGCGCACCACCGTCGAGCACACCGACGCCAGCCTGCTCGAGGAGTGGGAGGCGATGCTCCACCCCGAGCTGCGCCTCGAGCGCCGCGACGACGCCGAGAAGATCAAGCGCCTCATCCGCGATCAGGAGCTGCTCGGCGACCCGCGCGTGTTCGCCGCGCGCGTGCGCGCCGAGCTCCACTACCTGGTGCGGGCGCTCGCCCACCACGACTGGGAGGAGGCGGTGGCGAGCGTGCGCCGGGTGGAAGACGGCGAGCCGTGGACCGAGGATCGCTTCCAGACCGCGCTCGCGCCGTACTTCGCCGAGCACGCCGAGCTCGACTTCTCGGCTCGCGCCCGCGTCGCCGATCTCACCCGGATCGACGTCGTCTCACCGCGGGTGTGGCGGGTGCGCCAGACCCTGGTCGACCCCGAGGGCGAGAACCTGTGGAGCCTCGAGGGCACGATCGACCTGCGGCGCGGCAAGAGCCTCGAGAGCCCGCTGTTCCAGCTCGAGCGGATCGGGACGTAACCTCCGGGGCGTGCTGTGTAGCACGCCCCTCCGGCAACATCACTCTGGCGCCGCGGACGGCGCGTGTCGCCCGTCGGCAGGCCGACGGACGACCGTGCTCCGAAACGGCGACCCGCATGACGCGGACATCTTCCTCAGTGGCGGCTCGGCGACGGTCCTCTACGACCGCGCCCGCGGCGTGATGGTCGCCTCGCGGCGCTCGCCGGCGCGCAAGTAGACGACCTGGAGCGGTACGCCCACCTTCACCGCCTCGAGCGCGTAGGTGTAGTCGTAGATGTTGGTGATCCTGCGGCCGCCGAGCTCGACGATGACGTCGCCCTCGGCCAGCCCGGCCTGGTCGGCGGGGCCTCCCTCGATGACGCCGGCGAGCATCAGCCCCTCGACCTCGGTGGTGTAGTCGGGGATGGTGCCGGTGAAGGCGCGCACGCCGTCGGTGGCGGGGCCGCGCTCGATCCTGGGCTCGACCTTGGTGAAGTCGATCGGCTCCCCGACCGTGAGCAGCCGGCGGCCGACGTTCGAGGCGAGGTCGACCACGCGCGCCAGGTCGTCGTAGTTGAGCTTCTCGGGCGTGTCGCTCGGGCGGTGGTAATCCTCGTGGCCGCCGGTGAAGAAGTTGAGGCAGGGCACCCCGGCCCGGTCGAAGCTCGCCGAGTCGGTCGGGAGCTGCGGATCGTCCTGGAGCTGGAGGTCGAAGCCCACCGGCACGTTCGCCTGCTCGACCAGGCGCCGCCAGGCCGGGCTCGAGCCCACGCCCTGCACCACCAGCTTGTTGTCGCGGGCGCGGCCGACCATGTCGAAGTTGAGGCAGGCGACCAGGCTCTCGGGCGCGAGCGCCGGCCGCCGCACGAAGTCGGTCGATCCGAGCAGGCCCAGCTCCTCGCCGGACCACAGTGCTACCACCACGCCGCGATCGCCCGGCGACATGGCGAGGCGCCCCGCGGTGGCAAGCGCCGCGGCGACCCCCGACGCGTTGTCGTCGGCCCCGCGGTGGATCTGGCCCGCCTCGCCCTTGCGCGCCAAGGAGTTGCCGTGGCGACCTTCGCCCAGATGGTCGTAGTGCGCGCCGAGGAGAAGCCACGGACGCTCGACCGGAGGCGCCCCGGCGCGCGGCGGCAGCACGCCGACCACGTTGTGGCCCTGGCGCCGCTCGCGCTCGATCGCGACGTCGAGCGTGACGCGCACGCCGGCGAGCGGGAAGCCGCCGACGTGGGGGTTGCCGGTGTCGAGCGCGGCCTGCGTCTCGGCCAGGTCGCGGCCGGCGGCCGCGAACAGACGCCCGGCCACGTCACCGGTGATCGACGCCGCCACGACACCCGACCCCGCGATCGCGGTATCGAAGGTCATCGGCACCAGCTCGCCCGCGTTCGGAGAGCGCGGCCCGGTGATCACGATGAGCCCGGCCGCGCCCGCCTCGCGCGCGTGCATCGCCTTGTAGCGCAGGCCGGCGTAGCGCGACAGCACGGCGCGCGTCTCCTCGCCGGCATCCTCCGGGAAGTAGCGCAGCACGATCACGATCTTCCCCGCGAGGTCCAGGCCGAAGAAGCTGTCGTAGGCGAGGCCCTTGTCGTCCGGCACCTTGATGCCGTACCCCGCGAACACCACCTCGCCGGACACCTCGCCGTCGTCGGAGAACGAAAGCGCCTGCACCTGCCGGCTCTCGCTCCCGCTCCCCCACTCCGTCGCCGGCTGTCCCTCGAGGCGCAGCGTGGAACCCCGGTCGCGCGCCCCCGCCGTGAACTCGAAGGGCACCAGTAGATCGTCCGCCCCGGGGAGTGGCCGCGCGCCGATCGCGCGGAGCTCCTCAGCCAGAAACGCCGCCGCGGCGCGCTCGCCCTCGGTCCCGGTCAGACGGCCGCCGAGCTCCGGCGCGGCCAGCCGCTCGACGTCCGCGCGAAGGTCCGCGACGTCGTCCGCGGCGGCGGCGCTCGCGGGGCAGGCCAGCAAGGCGATCGAAAGGGCGACGCCCCGCGCGATCCCGACCCTTCGGTCGCGGTCTCTCTCCGGCGCAGGGGCGGCTTCCTTCATGGAGATGTCCGGCCCTCCGTGCCCGCGCGCGGCGGCGCCGCCTCGATCGCGGCGAGCGCGCGCTCGTGATTCCACTCGCCGACGAAGATCTGGCCACCGGGCTCGCCGTGCCGGGTCGAGGTCCAAGCGAGAGTACGGCCGTCGGGCGAGAGCACGGGGAGACCGTCGAAGCCGTCGCTGTAGGTGACCCGCACCGGCTCCTTCGTACCCTCGGCGTCGACCAGGTAGAGCTCGAAGTTCGAGAACCCCAGCCGGTTGGAGGCGAACAGGATGTAGCTGCCCGTCGCATCCGCCCAGGGCGCCCAGCTCATCGCGCCGAAGTCGGTGATGCGCCTCTGATCGCTCCCGTCGGGCTTCATCGTCCACACGTCGGCGACCAGGCCGTTCTGGTCGAAGCGACGCCACACGATGCGCGAGCCGTCCGCGAAGAAGAATGGGCCGCCATCGTAGCCCGGCACGTGGGTCAGCCGGCGCGCCTCGCCGCCCTCGGCAGGCATGAGGTAGATCTCGCCGAAGTAGGCCGGGTCGGTCTCGAGCTTTTTCTCACGCTCGGCGGCGTCGCCGGCGTAGGTCTCGGTGGCGTCGTAGCCGCTGCGCGTCGACGAGAACACGATCCACCGCCCGTCGGGCGAGTAGCTCGCCTCCGCGTCGTAGCCCCGCTCGTGGGTCAGCCGGCGCGGCGCGAGCGTCTCGGGATCCGCCACGTAGAGCTCCATCTCGGGGTCGTAGTCCCAGGCGTAGCGCCGCTCGCGACCCGAGGCCCGCAGCTCGAGCTCCTCGCGCTGGAGATCGAGTGAGCGCGCGTCGTGGTGGGTCGAGGCGTAGAGAATCTCGTTGGTCCCCGGACGCAGGAACGAGCAGGTGGTCTTTCCCATGCCGGGCGAGACGCGACGCGTCTCCCCGGTCACGAGATCGAGCTCGTAGATCTGGTAGAACGGGTTCCCCGGCTCACGCTCGCTCTGGAACACCAGCTTCGATCCGTCGGACGAGAAGTACCCTTCGCCGGCGCGCCTGCCCTCGTAGGTCAGGCGGCGGATGCGGGTGACGAAGCTCGCCTCGACGGTGGCGGCATCGGCTGTCGTCGTGGAGGCCACCGTTGCGGCAGGGGGCGCGGCAAAGGCGTATGCGGCGGCGGGCACCAGTGCGACGGCGGGCTCCAGCGCGACGGCGGGCACCAGCGCGGCGGCGCAGCGGAACACGAGCATCGCGAAGAGCTGTCCTGGGAGTCGCACGGCGAAGGGGAGCGCGGTAGCGCTGGACGACACGTCAGGGACGCGTCGCGCGCGCCGGTATTATATGTATGCACGTCCCTCGCGAGGCCGCGAGGAGAGCCTCGCCCGATGCATCCTGCGCCCACCGCCGGTCACCGCCTCGAGATGGCGGCCCTCCTCGCGGTTGTGATCTCGAGCGCCGGCGCGCGCGGCGAGCAGCCCACAGCAGCGATCTCCGAGCTCCCGACCCCGAACCGGGAGGCGGCCCCAGAGTGCCGCCTCACGATCGAGCTCGATCCGGCCACCGGTCGGCTCTCCGGAGAAGCGACCTTCGAGATCGCCGACGCGGAACCCCTCCTCACCTCCTCCGGCCGCCTGCCGATCGCCCTCGACGCGCGGCTCGTGCTGGAGTCGGCCGCGATCGACGGTGCAGCTACCGCAGCCGACCGCGAAGGGGCGGACGAGCCGGCGCGGCGGATCTCGAGCTGGACCCTTCACCTGCCGGACGGCCCGGCCAGCCGCGTGGTCACGATGCGCTGGTCGGGTGTCCTCCGCGACGACATCGCCGCCGGGGAGGCGGCCGGCCGCATCCACAACACCGGCATGCGCGCGCACGTCAGCGAGGAGGGCGTCTACCTCGCGCCGGAGGCGGCCTGGCATCCGCTGCTCGAGTTCTCGCGCTCGGCGGGCTGGAGCGGCCCGGACGCCCCACTCTGCCGCTGGACGCTCGAGATCCTGTCACCGGTGGCGCTGGCGGCGAGCGGACACCGCGACGCGACCCAGAGCTGGAGCACGCCCTTCCCGCAGCCCGCGATGGCCGTCGCGGGGGGACCGCTGCGTTCATTCGAGCGCGCCCACGGAGCGGTCGCGCTCCGCGCGCTCCTGCGCCCCGGCTCGCAGCAGTACGCCACCGGCCTCCTCGACGCGGCAGCCCGATACCTCGACCTCTACCAGCCGCTCCTCGGCGCGTATCCCTTCCGCGAGTTCACGGTGGTCGAGAACTTCTTCAGCTCGGGCTTCGCTTTCCCCGGGTTCACGCTGCTGTCGTCGCAGGTCATCCAGATGGGCGAACGTGGTCTGCGCCCTGGCTATCTCGACCACGAGCTGCTTCATAGCTGGTGGGGTCACGGCGTGCTGGCGTCGCGCACCAGCGGCCACTGGCCGGAGGCGCTCGCGAGCTACTGCGCGAACTACATGCGTCCGGTGCTCGAGGGACGCGCCGACCAGGCGCGCGCCCAGCGGCGCAGCGTGGCCGAGACGTTGAGTGGAAGCCCTGCCCTGGCCGGTCAGGCGGTCGGCGACTTCGGGCTCGACGGCAAGGTGTCGTCCTTCGTCGGCTATCAGAAGGGGGCGATGGTCTTCGACCAGCTCGCCGCCACGATAGGCCAGGAACGCCTGTGGGCGGGGCTGCGCCGATTCTTCCACGACCGGGTCGGCCGGCACAGCACCTGGGAGGACCTGCGCGCCGCCTTCGAGGCGGAGAGCGGGACCGACCTCACGTCGTTCTTCTCGTTCTGGATAACCGGGGCAGGGCTCCCGTCGCCCCGCCTCGATGGAGCAGTTTGGGATGCGGACGCCGCGCTGGTGCGGCTCGACCTGACGTACGGCGATCCCATCCCGATCGAGCTCGCTCTGCGGCTGCGCTTCGGCGACCCGGCGCTCGACCGGGTGGCCCACACCGAACGCGTGACGATCACCCCGGGCGACGAGACGCTCGAGGTGGAGGCGGAGGCGCGGCCGGTGGCGATCGAGGTCGACCCCGAGTTCGAGACCCTCCGCCGGCTGCCTCCCGAGCTCCTCATGCCCACCCTGTCGGGGCTCGCGCCGCCGTTCGATCTGGTCCTGGTCGGCCGCGACGACGACCTCGCGGGCTACGCCGTCGCCGCGTCCGCGGTCGAGGAGCGCTACGACAAGACGGGGCGGCTGGTGCGCAGCGATCGCTTCACCCCCGAGCTCCTCGCCGCCGGACACGTTCTGCTGCTCGGCCAGTCGGCGCTGGACCCGGAGGTGCTGCGGCTCTTCGCGCCGGAGGGCGTCGACGTCTGGGCACGCGGCTTCGCCGTCGCCGCGGTGCGCTACGTCGGCCCCGGCGACGCCGTGCTCGCCTGCGTGCGCAACCCGCGGCTCGCCGGTGCGTTCGTCTGCCTCTACTGGGGCAACGCCGACGAGGCGCTCGAGCGCGCGCATCTGCTGCCCTTCTATGGCGGCAACAGCCTGCTCGTCTTCGATCACGGCCAGCCCTGGAAGCGCCGCGACTTCGAAGCGGTCGAGCGGATCGAGGTCCGGTGACCGACTCGCCGGCCCCTCCGCTGACCGGCACGACGCCTCCGGTGGCGACCGGCGACCGACCGTCCGCGGCGGCGGTCGAAGAGACGGTGATTCCCGACCTGCTCCACCGCGATCCGCAGCTCGTGGTCGACGAGAAGGCGCTTCAGGATCTCCTCGGGCTCGCCTTCCTCGGCCGCGATCTCGGCACCTCGATCGGCGACGCGCTGGCGGCGGCGAAGCTCCGCAACGGTGCGTGGAAGCCCGAGTTCTTCGAGCAGGACCTCTTCGTTCGGGACTTCGCGAAGGCGTGCGCGACGCTCGCCATCGGTGACAGCACGTATCCGGCCAACGACCGCTTCCTGCGCAAGGTCCTCACCAGCGTGCCGGTCGACCTCGAGACGGTTTCGATGCGCCAGGGCATCCTGCGCGAGCTGACCGAGGACCCCGCGATGCGCGGGCGCTTCGAGGAGCTCTACCGCTCGATCTTCGCGCTCACCACGCTGTTCGGCACCCCGGGGTCGTACGGGAGGTTCGACACCGCCTCGCTCCACCTCGAGATCCTGCAGCAGGCGAAGCTGGTGATCGATCGCATGGCCGACGGATTCACGCAGGCTCGCTCGGCCCTGCGGCGACTCCACGACGCCGGGAGCGCGCTGCGCGAGAGCGGCGGGTACGGGGCCCTGCGCGACCTGCTCGAGTACGAGCACGGCATGGCCGACCTCGACCTGCGGGTGCGCCTGGGCGGAGACGGTCGCATCCGCCGGGTGGCGATCGAGCGCATCGCCGAGGACCGGGGCAACCGCTTCTGGACGCCACCCTGGCGCCGGCTGCGCGACCGACTGCGCGTGATCGCCAGCGGCTACGACTTCAGCCGGCGCGAGCTGATGGACCGTCTCGTGAACCAGGTGTTCGCCGACATCTCACCCTCGCTGGTCGCGCTCATCCAACTTCTCGGGCATCTCGAGCTCTACCTCACGAACCTCCGCTTCAAGGCCGACGCCGAGGCACGGGGCCTCGCGGTCTGCCTCGCCGAGCTCGACCAGAACGCGTCGATCGAGCTCGAGCGGCTGTTCAACCCGCTGCTCCTCCTCCAGAACCAGTCGCCGGTGCCGTGCGACATCCGCAACGACGCGGCCGACGCGATCGTGCTCGTCACCGGGCCCAACTCGGGCGGCAAGACGCGGCTGCTCCAGGCGCTCGGCTGGGCCGCGCTGCTCGGCCAGTCGGGGCTCTACGCGCCGGCCGCGCGCGCCCGCATGCCGCCGCGCAGCGGGCTCTTCGTCTCGCTGGTCGAGAACGAGACCGCGGCGCAGACCGAGGGGCGGCTGGGGCGTGAGCTGGTGCGCATTCGCACGCTCTTCGAGGAGATGCGCCCGGGCTCGATGGTGGTGCTCGACGAGCTGTGCTCGGGAACCAACCCCTCCGAAGGGATCGAGGTGTTCGCGATGGTGCTGCGCCTGCTGCGCCACGTCCACCCCACGGCGTTCGTGACCACCCACTTCCTCGACTTCGCGCGCTCGCTGGTCGAGCACCCGCCGATCGACGGGCTCGAGTTTCTCCAAGTCGAGCTCGACGCCGAGCAGTCGTCGACCTACCAGTTCGTGCCCGGCGTCGCGCCCACCTCGCTCGCCGCGCTCACCGCGGCTCGGCTCGGCGTCACCTTCGATCGGCTGTCGGCGCTGATCGCCGGCAACGGGGACGGCACGCTCCGGGAGAGCCAGAGGCCGCATGCCGGCGAAGCCGCCGAGCCCGCGCCCGCGAAGCCGTCGAGCCCGACCGACTCCTAGAGGGCACCGTCTCTGCTGGAGTCGTCGCGGTCACCTAGCGGAAGCGCGCGACTCCGATCCGCGGGCAGCGCTCCTCGATCGGACAGCGCGAGCAGCGCGGCGACGACGGCACGCAGGTGTGCTGCCCGAAGCTCACCAGCAGGCGGTTCCAGTCGAGCCAGTAGCGGCGGGGCAGCGACCGCCGCAGGGCCATCTCGGTCTCCTCCGGCGTACGCGTCGTGACGTAACCCCAGAGGTTCGCGATGCGGTGCACGTGGGTGTCGACGCAGATCGCGGGCTTCTGGAACGCTTCGATCAGGACCAGGTTCGCGGTCTTGCGGCCGACCCCCGGCAGCTCCAGCAACGCCTCGATCGAATCCGGCACCCGGCCGCCGAAGCGATCCATCAGGACCCGGCAGGCCGAGCGCAGGTTGCGAGCCTTGGTGCGGTAGAAGCCGACCGGGAAGATGAGCCGCTCCAGGCGTTCGAGCGGCAGGGCCGCGACCGCCGCCGGGGTCGAGGCGACGGCGAAGAGGCGCTCCGAGGCGCGGGCGGTGGTGTCGTCCTTGGTGCGCGCGGAGAGCAGCGTCGAGACCAGCACGCGGAAGGGATCGCGAGCCTGCTGCGCGATCAGGGTGACGACCGGCGGCTCGACGTCCGCCAGGTGCTCGCGCAAGCGGCGCACGATCCACGGCAGCCGCCGGTTGTCGACGCGCGCCAGGCGCCGATCGCGCGCCAGCCGGCGCCGGCCGCCTCGCGGCAGGCCTCTCGCGGAAGAGCTTGCGACCGGACCCGGCATCGGCGGCGGCATCATAGGACGAGCAAGCGGGAACGATCCGGCCAGGCCAGGGCGAGCGCCGGGAGGGGGTGACGCAGCCGCTCCGGGCGTAATTGGCCTTTTGACATCGACTTGATGCTGCATTAGCATCCCGCCAGACCACGTCCATTTGATGCGACCGCCCCCCGAGGGAGGCTCTCGATGACCGCAGCCCGGCGCCCGATCCGACAGGTGGAGCTCGTCGGCCGCAAGATCCGGCGGCTGCGCAAGGAGCGAAAGCTCACGCAGAACGAGCTCGCCTCGCGCATCGGGATCCAGCAATCCGACCTCTCGCGTATGGAGAAGGGCGAGTACCGCGTCAGCCTCGACACGCTGTTCAAGATCCTGGCCGAGTTCGACATCTCGATCGGCGAATTCTTCGACGAGATGGCCAAGGACACCTTCACGCCGCAGGACGTCAAGCTGGTCCGCGAGTTTCGCTCGCTCGAGCGGGAGGACCAGGACGAGGTGCGCGACTTCATCCTGTTCAAGCGGCATCATCCCAAGGCCACGCACGACGAGCCGGACGACTCCGAGAACTGACTCGCGGAGGGAACGATGGATGCGTGAACGCGAGACATCGAGACGGACGGGCGGCCGCAGGGCGTTGACCAACGGCGTCCGCCACGCCAAGGCGGGCCGCCTCGGGCCGGCGGCGAAGGCCTTCGCCAAGGCGGAGTCGCTCGGCGCGGAGAGCGGCGACGAGGCGCTGGTCGATCGCGCGATGGTCTTCCGGATCGCGGTCGAGATGGAGATGGGCACGCTCCAGGGCCAGGCGGCGATCCTCCAGCGCGTGCTGCTGCGCAGCCACGACCCCGAAGTGTGCTTCTTCGCCGCGTACAACACCGCGCGCTGCTACGACCTCGAACGGTCCTACAAGAAGGCCACCTTCTACGCGCGCCAGGCGCTGCGATGGGCGCCGCCCACGGGCAGCGCCGAGTGCGAAGCAATGGCGCACAACATGCTCGGCAACCTCCACCTCGTCGAGTGCCAGTTCGACGATGCGGCGAAGGAGTACGAGCGCGCTCTCGCGCTGATGCCGGAGGCGCCCGGCATCGAGCGGGCGCTGGTGCTCGACAACCTGGGCTACTGCCGGCTGGTCGTGGGCGAGCTGCGTGCCGGGTTCTCGCTCCTCTACCTGTCGCTGCGGATGCTCTCGCGCCTCGACGCGCCCGAGCTGCGGCCGCGCCCGCGGCTGAGCCTCGCGTTCGGCTACCTCGAGATCGGACGGTTCGACCACGCCGCGCGCCAGGCGCAGGCGGCGCTCGACGAGGCGCGCCGGGCCGGCGACGAGACCTCGGTCAAGAACGCGCTCTACCTGCTCGGCCAGAGCCACAACCTGGAGGGCGACGAGGCCACCGCGCGCTCCTTCTTTTGCGAGCTCCAGCGGACGTTCTATCCGGAGAACGGCGCGATCCCGGACTTCCTGCTCGCCATCGACGTGCGCCGCATCATTCATCTGAAGGCCTGAGGGTGGTGCCCGGCTTCCCCCATCGACAGCTCGCGCGCGCGGCGGCCGGCGCCGCCGGGCTCGCGGCGATCCTCGCGCTGGCAGGGGTGGGCCTGGCCCCAGCGGCCGAGGCTCAGGACCCGCTCGCGGCGGGCGCCTCCGCCCACCAGAGCATGAGCCAGGTCTACAGCGCCGACGGTGTGCGCTACGAGGCGATCGCCGGCCGGCTCGACGATCTCTTCCCGACGGCGAGCGCGGGCTCGTCGGTCGCGGGCAACGCTCCCGCGCTCGCCGTCGACGTCGTGCCGCCCGAGGGAGCTCCGCGCCGACTCCTGGTTCCCGGGACGGAGGGCGAGGAGCAAGAGGTACAGCCTTCGCTGGTGTACGAAGAGGCCACCTCGACCCTGTTCGTCCTCTGGCTCGCGCAAGGATCGAACGGGCGGTCCCACCTGCTGCTCGACGCGATGGCCGACGAGCAGTGGGGGCATCGGGTGTCGGTCACGCGCGAGGCGATGGTGATCGAGCGCCCGCCCTCGATCGTCCTCACCCGCGACTCGCCGCTGCGCACCGTGCTCCACGTCGCGTGGTCGGCCGAGGAGCGAGCCGGCGTGCGGACCTTCTACTCGCCCGTCGTCCTCTTCCACGGCGAGTACGCCGGCTGGAACCCACGGCTCGAGCTCGGGCTCCTCGACTCGCACCCGGCCGCGGCGGCGAGCCCGCCGCCGGGCACCGTCTACCGGGCCGGTGGTGTCTCCGATGGCGTCGACCTCCGCTCGGTCGTGCTGGCGTTCGCGAACGACACCACGGGTCACCTCCTGACCGCGCGCTCGCGCGTGCTGCCCATGGGGCTGGTCGCCTTCTCCGACGAGGCACGCAATCATCTGATCGGCGTGGGTGGCACCTGGCGCCGAACGGCGCGCGAGCTGGCCGACGACGTTGCGGACCACCTCGGCGGGCTCGCGCAGGAGGTCCACGTCGGCGCGCGCGCCTATCTCGCTCGCGCCGCCCGCGCGTTCGTCCTCGAGAACGCCGGCGTGATCGCGACCATCGAGGAGCTCGGCGACGCGCTGCGCCGCCATCTGCTCGAAGCTGGCGCGTCCCTCCTGGGCCAGGAGTTCGAGACCGCGCCGCAAACCTGCGGTCTGGTCGAGGTCGGTCCCGACGACGCCGACCAGACCGAGCCGGCGGTGCACGTCTTCGAGGTCTGCCGCATCCGCGACCGCGCGCTGCCGGAGATCGGGGAGGAGGAGGTCACGATCCGCGCGTCGCGCGACGGCGGGCTGGTGCTTCTCACCTGGCGCGAGAACGACGTGGTCCGCTTCCGCCTGAGCGAGGGCTCGGGCTGGACCGAGCCGCGCTCGATCGAGCCGGGCGGCGACGTCGATCTGCTCTGGAAGTCCCTCGGACGGTAGCCTACGGAACGTGCTGAATAGCACGTTCCTCCGGCTACTTGCTGTTTGGCGCCGAGGACGGCGCTGGCGCTTCGCGCCCCTCTACGGAACGTGCTGAATAGCACGTTCCTCCGGCTACTTGCTGTTTGGCGCCGAGGACGGCGCTGGCGCTTCGCGCCCCTCTACGGAACGTGCTCCCTCACTAGGACGTTCGTTCGCTTGACCGGCGGTCCCCGGCTCGCTAGGGTGCGACTCCGTCCGCGACGACGAGGAGCCCTCATGGCGATGGACTTCCTGGCCCAGCATGCCGCTCGGCAGCCCGATCGCGCCGCCGTCGTGCTCGACGACGGCCCCGCGCTCACCTATGCCGAGCTCGATCGCCAGGCGAACCGGCTGGCGAACGCCATGCTCGATCTCGGCCTCGAGAGTCTCGACAAGTGCACCACCGTGGGCTACAACGCCCCGCAGCACCTGGTCATCGGCTCGGCCAGCCGTCGCCTCGTCCTGGTCTCCCTGCCGATGAACTACCGACTCACGCCCGAGGAGATCGAGTACCAGCTCAACCACTCCGACACCGAGATCCTGTTCTCGGGGCCGGACCAGGTGGAGAAGGTCGAGCAGGCGGCCGCGCGCTGCCCCAGGCTCCGGCACAAGGTGGCGTGGGGGCGCGACGACCTGCCGCGGGGGTGGCGCCGCTTCGACGAGCTGGTCGCCGCAGGCTCGCCCGAGCCTCCGCCGATCGCGGCGGGCCTCACCGGCCCCTCGATGACCTACACCGCGGGGACCACCGGCAACCCCAAAGGGGCGTACCGGGCGCACGGCGTCGACCCCAAGGCGATCGAGGACCAGTTCCGCTGGTTCGACCTGCGTCCGGGCGATGTCCACCTCGCGGCCGGACCGCTCTACCATTCGGCGCCCGGGGCGTTCGCGGGGCTCCACCTCATCCTGGGCGGGACCGCCGTCCTGATGCGCCGGTTCGATCCCGAGGTCGCGCTGCGCCTGATCGAGGAGCACCGCGTCGGCAACACCTTCATGGCGCCGACGCTGCTCAAGCGGATCGTCTCCCTGCCCGACGACGTCCAGCGCCGCTACGACCTCTCGAGCATGCACTCGATCGTGGTGGCGGCGGCGCCCTGCCCGTTCGAGGTCAAGCGCCGGGTGATGGAGCTCTTCGGCCCCGTGCTCTACGAGTTCTACGGCGCGTCGGAGACCGGCGTGAACACGCTGATGCGGCCCGAGGAGCAGCTCCTGAAGCCGGGCTCTTGCGGGCGCGTCGTCGACGGCGTCGACATGAAGATCCTCGACGACCAGGGCGAGGAGTGCCCGCCCGGGCAGCCGGGCGAGATCTGGGTCAAGGCGCCGTCGCTGATCACCGAGTACTACAACAACCCGAAGGCGACCGCGGAGGCCCGCCGCGGCGAGCACTTCTCGGTCGGCGACGTGGCGTACATCGACGAGGACGGCTACGTGTTCGTGGTCGACCGCAAGCGCGACATGATCATCTCGGGCGGCGTCAACATCTGCTCCACCGAGGTCGAGAATGTGATCCACGCGCATCCGGGGGTGTGGGACGTCGTGGTCATCGGCATCCCCGACGACGAGTGGGGCGAGTCGGTGCACGCCATCGTGCAGCCCAAGCCCGGCGAGACCCTGACGGCCGACGACGTCGCGGCCTTCGTCAAGGAGCACCTGGCCGACTACAAGAAGCCCCGTTCGATCGAGATCCGCAGCGAGCTGCCTCGCGACGAGGCCGGCAAGATCCGCAAGCGCGAGCTGCGCGAGCCGTTCTGGGCGGGCCACGAGAAGCGCGTGTAGCGGTAGCCGCGCGGATGCTCGTACATCGCTTCGTAGCTGCGCCGTCCGCGGCGCCAGAGGTATCGGTGGCTGAGGGCCTGCTAGACAGCATTCCCTCAGCCACCCGCGAGCGAGAACTCTGCGATCTCCACGACGTGGTTGCGCCGCCGCAGCGTCTCGCGACGAGTGAGGAAGTACGGCGTCTCGAGGTGGATGCCCCGGAACAGCGCCACGGTGTCGACCGGCGGATGGCGCGCGCGACCGGCCAGCCGGTCGGACCACTCGCCCCACGCGCTCGGGATGCGCAGCGCGAGGATCATGCGCCGCGCCTCCCATTGCGCGAGCGCCTGCACCAGACCGAGGCGCTCCTCCGGCGGATAGTCCTCGAGCACCTCCTGCGCCACCACCGTGGTGTACGCGGCCGGCGGGCTCACGCGCTGGCGCAGGTCGCCGACGACGAAGTGGAGGCCGCGCGGGCGCCGCGCCGCGTCGGCGAAGCGCGGCAGTACGTCGAGGGCTGTGACCCCGGCACCGAGGCCCACCAGGTGCCGCGCGAGCGCACCGGCGCCGCAGCCGGCGTCGAGCACGATCTGGAGGTCGAGAGGCTCGAGCCACGCCGAGATGGCGCGGCGGGTGAGGCGCCGCGCCGCGACCGCGTTCTCCTCCCAGTAGGTCGCGGGCCGCTCGAGCTCGATCCGGCTCCAGGAACGGCCGTGATCGCCGGCGTAGAGGCGGGCGAGCTCCGCGCGATCGGTGGCCACGACGAGCGGAGGATACCTGCGCTTCGGGCACGACGCCTCCCCGGGCGTCGCTCGCCCCTCCGCAGCGGCGGAACGGCAACGATCGCGGCGTTGGGGCTCCTCGCCTGCGGCGGTGGCGAGCCGCCTCCTCCGCCCCCGCAGCCGATCGCCTACAGCCACCACCCACACGTGGTGGAGGGCGAGATGCCCTGCACGCGCTGCCACTACGGCGCGGCGGAAGGCCCGCGGGCCGGGCTGCCGCCGGTGTCGTTCTGCGTCGGCTGCCACCGGCGCCGCATTCCCGACCACCCGGAGATCGTGAAGTTGTTCGAGCTCTACGAGCGCGGCGAGCCGATCCTGTGGCGCAAGGTCAACGTGATGCCGACCGCGGCGATGGTGCACTTCGATCACGGAGCGCACACGCGCGCCGAGGTCGAGTGCCAGACCTGCCACGGCGACGTTGGTCAGATGACGCTCGCCCACCAGGTGATCGACACCGCCGACATGTCCTGGTGCGTGGAGTGCCATCGCGAGCGTCAGGCTTCGGTGGATTGCGTGACCTGCCATCTCTAGAGCGACCATGGAGCGCAGAACTTTCCTCAAAGCCTCAGCTCTCGGCGCGGGCGTCGCGCTGCTCGAAGGCTGCGCGCGCCGGGAGATCCAGTACCTGGTCCAGCCGCTCGAGCGCCCCGAGGGCCGGCCCGGCGAAGGAGTGTGGAAGCCGTCCGTGTGCGGGCAGTGCGCCGCAGGCTGCGGCACGCTGGTGCGCGTCGTCGACGGCGACGCTCGCAAGGTGGAAGGCCGGCGCTCGCATCCGATCAGTCACGGCGGCCTGTGCGCGCTCGGCCAGGCGGCGCTGCAGGGGCACTACGATCCGGATCGGGTGACGACACCGCTGGCGCGCCGCGGCCCCGCAGAGGGTCAGTCGAGCGTCGCTTCGCGGAGCGGCACGCGGGAGGGCCGCGCCCCGCTCGAGCCGGTGGAGTGGCAGCAGGCGCTGGCGCTGGCGGCCGAGGCGATCGCGCGCGCGGCGGCCGAGGATCCCGCCTCGATCGTCTTCGTCGA